>JBBTHA010000052.1:0-22174 GCA_038060535.1 Elusimicrobiota bacterium
GATAGGAGGATCGGAAAACAAGGGCGCTGTCACCATGAAGATGATGACCAGCACCAAGCACACGTCCACCAAGGGAGTGATGTTGATGTCGGTGATCGGTTCTTCCGAGTCGACGCCTGAAACAGCCACCTAGGATCCTCCCTCGGCTTTCATCACCGCGAGCTTGAGCGCGCCGACCTGTTTGGAAACGTCCAAAACCTCGACGACGATGCCGACTTTGTTGCGCGCGTCGGCCGTCACGATCACCATCTTATCCTTGCTGCGGCTCAAGGCGTCCACGAGAACCCCGCGAAAGGTCACCCCGTCGGTCTTGGTGCCGTTGATGGAGATCGAGCCGTCGAGGGAAATGCGAATGTTGACGTTCTCGTCGGCTGAAGCCTTGCCTTCGGCCGTCGAGGAACGGGTTTCCAGAACCTTGATGCCCAGCGTCACGGCCATGGGCGCTACGGCCATGAAAATGATGAACAGCACGAGGCAAACGTCGACGAGCGGAGTGACGTTGATCTGCGTGATGGGCTCGTCTTCTTTTTGGGCCGCGCCGGCCATCGCTTATCTCCTATCGCGTGCGTCGAGCTACTTGACTCCGATCATCACGAGCAGGCGCGCCGAGGCGACCTCCATGTCCACCGTGATGACCTTCAAGCGCCGCATGAAGTAGTTGTAGAGAATCGAGGCGGGAATGGCCACCAAAAGCCCCGCCGCCGTGGCGACCAGCGCTTCGGCGATGCCCCTGGCGACGACGGCCGGCCCGCCGGTTCCGGATGCGGCGAGGTCGCGAAACGCCTTGATAATTCCGACGACGGTGCCAAACAGGCCGATAAAGGGCGTGATGTTGCCCAGGGTGCCTAATACGCCGAGAAAACGCTCGAGCTTGACGCGCTCCTCCTTAAGCTTGGTCAGCAAAAGCTCCTCGAGATCCTTGCGCGGACGGGCGCAATGGATCAGACCGTAGCCGACGACGGCGGCGACCGCGGAGGGATGCTTCTGGCAATAGGCGGCGGCCGTGTCGGTTTTGCCCCCCTCCAGGCTTTTGCGCACGTGCCCCAGCACCTCGTCGGGGCTGGCCTGGGCGGAACGGAAATACCACCAGCGCTCTATGGCGAACGTGATCGACAAAATAGAGCAAAAAATCAAAATAACCAGAGTGAAGCTTTCGCGTAACATCGACATCATATCAATGGCGCCCATCGAATCTCCTTAAGGGTCTCTTTTATTAATTCTGCTCCGTCGAAGACATCCCCGGCAACGCGGGTTGCCCCCCGGCTCGCTGGCCCTTGGCTTTCGGCTTGCCCGACTTCTTGGAGGCCGCCTTGACGGGCGCCTCGTCGGAGGGCATGACGGACGTGCTCCCGCCCTCGGGAGGGACCTGATCGTCGACATCGGGCGTCGGGGCGGCCCCGGCGGATTTCTTGACCGGAGCTTGGCCGGAGGATTTGCGCAGGGCCGCCGCGCGCGCCGCGGCCTTGGCCGCCACGTCTTTGGGCGCGGAGCGCGCGTACTCGTCGTAAATATTGGCCGCGCCCGCCATGTCCCCGCCCTTCTCGGCGAGTTCGCCCAGTTTGGCCAGCGCCTGCAGGCGGAAAGGAGAGGCCGCGGGCCTCATGGAGCGCATCTTCTGCCACGTCGACAAGGCCTCGTCCGGGCGCCCGGCGGCGGTGTAGACTTCGGAAATGCGGTACATGACCTCCATGCCCAATTCGCCGTCCGACGGAGCGGCGCTCTTGATCTGGTCGAGGGTCGCGATCGCGCCTTCGAAGTCTTTTCGATCGCGCTGAATCTGGTACGTCTCCCACATCGCGTTCTGCGCCTGCGCGTCGTTGGGTTTGGCGGAGGCGACGTACTTCTGATACGAGTACTGGGCCATGTCGAGCTTGCCCAGCTTCTTGTAGGCGAGCGCCAGGTTAAATTGCGCCGGTGGAACATACGCCGAGGCCGGATACTCCTCGATCAATCGCGAGTAGTGGCGCGTCGCCTCCTCGAACTTCTCCAAGTTGTAGTAGGCGCTGGCCAAGTGGAAAATGGCCAGCGCGGTGTCCTCGGACTTGTCGAAGTTGTTGAGCAGCCGCTCGTAGGCCGGAATGGAGTCCTGCCAGCGATTCTGGTTGAAATAACTTTCGCCGAGGTAGAACTGGGCCTTGGGAAGCTCCTTATGGTTGGTGAATTCCACGGAAAATTTCTGGAAGTCGACGGCGGCGGTGTTCCAGTCCTTGGTCTCGAAGGCCCGCCGCGCCAAACGGAACTGCGCCTCCCCTCCGATCGGCGTTCCCGGCTGCGACGTCACGATCTGGCGCAGGCTGGTCTTGAAGTCCAAGCCCTTGGTGCGGTCGAAAACGCCCTCGAGGATGTCAAGACCGTCGACGGCCTCCGGGGCGGACGGGAAAACGGCCACGAGCGCCTGGACTTCCTTGATCGCGGCGGCGTCGTCCTTGGCGTTATAAGAGGCCTGGGCGATGCGCAGATGCGCCATGGGCGCGGCCTCGCCTTTGGCGTCCACGGCGAGAATCTCCCGGTAGACGGCTATGGCCTCTGAATATTTCTGCGCGCGGAACAAGGTGTCGGCGACCTGAGTCCGCGCCAAGGGAGCGTCCTTGGAGGCGGGATATTGGGCCAAAAGCTTCTTCCACAAGTCTATGGCCTGCGTGTAGAAACGCTGGTGGTACGAGCTCATCGCGGCCCGATACAACGCGGCCGGAGCCTCGGGAGCCGCCGGGTTTTCCCGCGAGAACTTTTCGTAAAGGACGTAGGCGTCCTCGTAGTTCTTCTGATTGAACATGGAGTCGGCGATGCCCAGCTCGTTGAGCCCGGAGAACGCGAAGGACGAGGTCGCCACCGACATCATGTCCTTGAGCTTTTGGCGCGATTCCAGGGCCAAAGCGTCCTCGCCTTTGTAGGCGTGGCACCACGCCAGGCCGTCCTGGGCGTAGAAAGCCGCGGGATCGTCCGGATAGACTTTCAAAATCATCTCGTAAATGACCGCGGCCTCGTCGACCTGATTGAGGGCGAGGTAGGCCTCCGCCGCGTACAGATAGCTCATCGAGCGCCACTTCGATTTCGACGGCGGCAAATGACGGAAAATGAACTGGTAGGACGTCAAGATGGAATTGAAGGCCTTCTGGTCGTACTGGTTCTTGAGGATCGAAAACAGGGACTGCTCGGCGATGTCCGACGAGGGCGCCAGGTCGATGATGCGTTGGAAAGAGGACGTCGCCTCGGCGTAGCGCTTGAGCGCCACCTGCGCGTTGGCCATGATGAGATACACGTTCTTGGCCAGGGAATGGTTCGGGTACTGGGAGACGAAGTTCGACCCGGTCTGAATCGCCTGCATGTAATCGCCGACTTGCTGCTGGCACCACGCCAGCTTGAAATAGGCCAGCGGGGTGATTTTGACGGCGTCGGGATACTGGGTGATCACCTTGGTATAGGCGAATAGGGCCTCGCGGTTCTGGCCCGCGATCAGGTGCGACTCGGAGATGAAAAACTGGGCCAGCGGGGCGAAGAAATCCTTGGGATAGCGGTCCAGCACCGCCTGGAAGTTGGCCCGTGCTTCAACGTAGTCCTTCTTCTGGAAAAATGACGAGCCGATGCGAAACAAGGCCGACACCCGCAGCGGGCTTTCGGGGTACTTTGAAATGAAGGACTGGTACTTGGCGATCGCCCCGTTGAAGTCTTCGGCGAGGAAGAAAGAATCGCCGATGAAGAACTGAGCCTCCTCCTTGAGGTCGGAGTCCGGATAGTCCCGGATCAAGTTTTCGAAGGCCGCGGCGGCCAGATACGCCCGCTTGGACAAGAGGTACGTTTTGCCAAGGTAATAGGCGGCCTCCGCCGTCTTGACTTCCTTGAGCGCGCGCTCCGCCCCGGAGTAGTCCCCTTTATGAAGGTTGACGATTCCCTGCGCGTACTGCACGACCGACTCCTTGAGGAACGTCGGGAACGTCTCTCCAAGCAGGAAAATGTTGGCCTCGGCCTGGGAAAACTGCTCCAGCGCCAAGTCGGAGTAGATGATGCCCATCAGGGCCTCGGGATTGAGGTAGGCCTTGGGATGGCGCCGGTCGACCTCCTTGAACTCGTCGACGGCCTTCTCCCAGTCCTTTTCGTTGTAAGCGACCTCGCCGAGGCGGTACTGGGCCGAAGCCGCCAAACCCGACTTCTTGTCTCCCAGCACCGACTGATAGGCGCGCCGCGCGTCCTCGAGGGCCTTGACCGCCGCGGGATTCTTCGGCGCCAACAAGCGCGCCGTGGACACCTTTTTGGCGGCGGCTTCGGCCTTCAAGATGGACAACGCCTGCTGGAGATAAGCCTCGCCGATGAGAAACTGCGCATCGGTGACGCGGGGCGAGCGTGGAAACTGGGACACGTAGTTCTCGAAAGCCTGAACCACGGCCAGCTTATCGCGGCCCGTTTCCTGGTAAAGCTGGGCCGCCGCGTTGAAGGCCGACTCCTCGGCCTGCGCGTCCAACTCGGACTTCGCCGCCGAAGCGGCGCCTGCCGAGAGCGAAATGAGTGCTGCAAGGAGAATCCGTTCCATTCGTTTCATTCCCAGGTGGAAGTCGTTTTCTTGGCCGCCGCTTCCTCAACCAGCTTTTTGATGAAGTCGTCGGGCGCGACCGAATTGAATTGCCTGCCGTCGCGAAGTCGAACCGCCAGGGTGCCGGCTTCCACGTCTTTCGGACCGAGCACGATCATGTACGGGACCTTCTCGAGCGCCGCTTCCCTGATTTTATGACCGATTTTCTCGGGGCGGAGGTCGAGCTCCACGCGCAGGCCCGCCGACTCGAGTTTCGCCGCGACCGCCCGGGCCGGCTCCGCCTGGGCGTCGGTCAACGTCAGGATTTTCACCTGAGCGGGTGACAACCATAACGGAAAGTTACCCGCGTAGTGCTCGATCAGGATGCCGAAAAATCTCTCAATCGAGCCGTACAAGGCCCGATGCACCATGAGCGGCCGGTGACGGTTGCCATCGCTGCCCACGAATTCGAGGTTGAATTTTTTCGGCAGGTTGAAATCGAACTGAACGGTCGAGAGCTGCCAGGACCTGCCGATGGCGTCGATCAGTTTCATGTCGATCTTCGGGCCGTAGAAAGCGGCCTCCCCCCGGCAAAGCTTATATGGAATATCCCTGCGCGTCAACACCCTCTCCAAAGCTGCCTGCGCCCGGTCCCACTCCTCGGCCTCTCCGGAGTAGTCGGCTTTCTTCTCCGGGTCCCAGGTGGACACCTCCATCGAGTACTTCTCAAAGCCGTACGTCTTGAACACCTCGAGGGCGAAATCGACGCAGCCCTCGACTTCGCTTTCGATCTGATCGGGGGTGCAAAAAATATGGGCGTCGTCCTGGGTGAATCCGCGCACGCGCATGAGTCCGTGAAGCACTCCCGAACGCTCGTAGCGGTACACCGTGCCCAACTCGGCGTAGCGCAGCGGAAGGCTCTTGTAGCTGCGCAGAACGCTCTGATAGATCAAAATGTGAAAAGGACAATTCATCGGCTTGAGCTGATAATCGGCCTTCTCGACCTCGATCTCGCCGAACATGTTCTGCCGGTAGAAGCTGGTATGCCCCGAGGTGTGCCAGAGATCGACGTTGGCGATATGCGGGGTATAGACCATGTCGTAGCCGCGGCGCAACGCCTCGCCGCGCAGCCAGTCCTCCATGATCAGCCGCATACGCCCGCCCTTGGGATGCCAGAAAATGAGCCCCGGACCGGCCAAATCCTGAACGCTGAAAAGGCCGAGGGCGGGGCCGAGCTTGCGATGATCGCGCTTCTTGGCCTCCTCGAGCATTTGCAGATGCGCGGCAAGCTGGTCCTTGGTCGGCCAGGCAGTGCCGTAGATGCGCTGAAGCATCGCGTTTTTCTCGTCTCCCCGCCAATACGCCCCGGCCACCGACAGCAGCTTGAAGTGGCGAATGGCCTTCGTGCTCGGGGTGTGGCCGCCGCGGCAGAGGTCGGTGAAGGAGGAATGGGAGTAATGAGTCAGCCGCTGGTCCTTGAAGCTTTCGAGCAGTTCGAGTTTATAGGGCTCTGCCCGCTGCGACCAGTACGCCTTGGACTCCTCGTAGGTGACTTCCTTGCCCGTGAAGGGATGATTGCCCTCGGCGATCTGCAGCATGCGCTTCTCAATGGCCTTGAAGTCCTCCTCCGTGAAGCGGTGCGGGGAGTCGAAGTCGTAGTAGAAGCCGTTTTCGATCGCCGGGCCGATCGTGATTTTCGTCCCGGGAAAAATCTCCTGCACCGCCTGAGCCATGACGTGGGCGCACGAGTGCCGTAGGGCGTCAAGCGCCTCCTGCGAGTTCGGATCGGCGGCGTGTAGGATGTCGGCTGTTTTCATTTGAGCGAGGAGTCAGGACAAAAAAATGGTGCCCAGTATAGGATTTGAACCTATGACCTTTCCCATGTCAAGGGAACGCGCTACCACTGCGCCAACTGGGCACGACGGACGGTGATCTTATCATGTCCAGAGCCTCGATTCAATCGCGATGCTTCGCACGCCTAAGATGGTAGCGAGTCTGTATTACGGATTCAAGAGTCAGATTCATCGTTCCCGCTTCCGACGGCGCCTCCGGGGACTTCCGCTCTATTTCTCCATGGACCGGATGCCGCCGCGCTGATGCCCTAAAGGCCCGCTCCCCCCATGAGCCCGCAGCGATATAATCAGCCATCATCCGTTCGATCAAGGAGGATTGAATGCCCGTGCTCATCCGCGCCGCCGCTGTTTTAACAGCCGTCCTGCTGGTCTCAAACGCACAGTCCCAGCCAAACGTCTCCTCGGACGATATCTTCGCTCGAAGCCTTGGAAACTTCACGGCGGCTCCGCGCGCCTGGAGCCTGCAATATAGACCGGGCTCCGGCGGCCGCATCTATAAGGTCAGCCCGGGGGTCGCCGCGCAAATGGAAAGCGATCTCGTCGCCGTCATCGATCAAATCGCCCCCACCGTGGTGTCTCTATTCATCAAGGCTCCGCCGGAATCCAAAATTCAAGGAGAGCCTCCGGGAAAAACCGTCGATTCCGGATCCGGCGTACTGATCACCTCAAACGGATATATCATCACCAACAACCATGTCATCGCCGCCGCCTCGAATCGGGTTCTTGAAGTGCTCCTGTCGGACAACCGAAAGTTCACGGGTGTGATCGTCGGAACCGACCAGAAAACCGATTTGGCCGTGGTCAAAATCGAAGGCGAAGGATTCCCGTTCGCCGTCTGGGGGGACTCCTTGGCTCTCAAGCGCGGCCGCATCGTCATCGCGATGGGCAGCCCTTACGGCCTCCATGGAACCGCGACAGTCGGCGTCATCAGCGCCCTGGGCCGGGACATCAATATGAATTCATACGAGGATACCATCCAAACGGACGCGGCCGTAAACCCGGGAAACTCCGGAGGCGGTCTCTTCACCCTTGAAGGGAAGCTGATCGGAATCAACTCCGCCATCGACAAAAGGGGCTCGGGAATCGCCTTCGCGATTTCACAGAGGTTGGCTCAAAGAGTCTCCCAGCAAATCATTTCCGCAGGCAAGGTTGTGCGAGGCTGGATCGGGACAGACATTCAGGAGCTTGATGCAAATCTCAAAAAGGTCTTCCGCGTCGACGGCGGCGTTCTGGTCCCCTCGTTCAGGGAGAACAGCCCGACGGCCAAAGCCGGTTTGGCCGTGGGCGACGTGATCCTCGCCATCGATGGCGTCCCGGTCGTGAACGTTCAAGACTTTCGCGAGAAAGTCGCCAATTTGGCCCCGGGAACGGTGATCCATCTCTTGATCGCCCGAAAAGAAACCCAGAATACTCTTAAACTGACCGTGGGTGAACAGCCCCTGGAATAAATAACGAAGCGACGCCTTACGGACGTTCGCTTTTTTTGCGCCGAAACAAAGGCAGCGGACCTTGCCGGGGGGAAAAATCGCGATACAAGGGGTCGGGGTTGTTCTGCCATAACAGCAGCGGCCCCCGCAGCGGCAGGAGTTCATACAGTCCGCCGCTCAGAAGAGACTGGACCGCGACCTCAGCCCGAGGGTCGAGGCGCAGCCACGCCGAGACCAATATCCAATCAGGCGCCCTGCCGGACAACTCCGTGCCGTAAATCGGCGCGGCGCCGGAGGCGAACATCAACGACAGGTTGTCCGCCGCGGAAAACACGCTTCCTCCGCCCGCCGAGACGATCGCGGCGGCCGCAGGCTCGATATATCCTTGGGGCCCGCGGGCCAATTCGCCGACCAACCTCAGCAGATCCGAGCGGGGGCTCACATCCCGCAGCCTCTGGCGCATCATTCCCGACACCGACTGGACCGGCGCCCGCGGCGCGCCGATGAAAGAAGCCGCCTTGACCGGCAGCCAGCCCAGCCAATTCGTCGCGACCGCGCAGGCCGCGACGGCCAGCGCCACGGCGACTCGTCCCCGCGCGACCCGCGCCAGCCAAACGCCTCCCAGATAAGCCGTGACCGGAAGGACTCCCATCAAATACCGCCCGTAGGGTTCCGCGGCCGTCAAGGACAGCACCGCCAGCGACGCCGTCAGCCACAGCCACGACATCCGGCGCAGGCTCATCTCTCCGCGGGGAGCCTGGACGGCGACGCCCTGCGCCAAGCACCACGCCAAGACCGCGAGGGCGGCCGCGCGCGGCCAAGTCCCCTCGCCGACCAGGCCGCAGAGGAGAAAAAAACCCGTCAGCACGAGCGCGACTCTTCGCTTTTCGAGCGCCGCGAGCGCCGGCGCGGCGATGGGACAAGCGAACAGCGCCAGCCACAGCAGGAATGTTTTCAAGAATTCCAGCGACTCCCCCGCGCCGTAGAGATGATTGCCCGGGCGCTCCCAAAGCCGGAAGAACCAGAACGAGGGCAGCGACAGAATCAGCGTCGCCAGGGCCGCTTTCCGAAATCGCGGAAAGCGGCGGCACTCGTCAAAACGCAAGGCGGCGTCTGCCGCGACGGCAAGACAGGCCACGACGAAAAACGCGAAAGCGGAATGCAGAAGGAACTGAAGCCCCCCGCCCAGCGCCCAGACGCCCCCCGGCTTATCGGCGAGAAGGCGGCGCCAGGAGTGAAGGACAAGGACGGCGCCGAGCGCGCTCAAGGCGTAGTAGCGCGACTGTCGTGAAAAAAGCAGGAAAGCGGGAGACAGGGCTAAACACGCCAGGCCCATTTCGGCCGCCCACGGCTGAGCGCCGCCGGCGTCCTCGGCGCTTGCCGCGCTAAAAAGCGTCCACGACAGCCAAAGGCACAGAAGCGCCGCCAGGGCAAAGGGCAAACGCGCGGCCCACGGGGAGCGTCCGAACACGGCGAAGGACCCCGCCGTCAGATACGGCGGCAACCAGGTATTCCAAATCCAGATGCCGCCGGCGGTTCCTTCGTGGGCGGCCAAGGAGGGCTGCGTGCTCACGAGCGCGCCGTCGACCGTCATGCGCGGCACGCCCGAGTGTAGAATCGAGACGGCGCGCAGCGCCGTCTCGGCCTCGTCCTGCCACAAAGCCGGACGACCCAGGCGAAAGAATAAAAGACCGGCGGCCAGAGCCAGAAGCGCCCACGCCAGCCGGGGCTTCAACGCGGCCCGAAAGCCTTGCGCGGATAGCGGGCCGTGATCGTCGAGCGCATGCCGCCTCGCGGCGTGAACACCCCGACGACTTCGCACCATGCGGGCTTGACCGCGGCGACGATGTCGTCAAGAATTCGGTTGACCGCGTTCTCGTAGAAAATACCCATGTTGCGGTAGCCCAGCATGTAATATTTGAAGCTCTTGAGCTCGAGGCATTCCCTGTTGGGCAGATAGCGGACGGTGACGGCGCCGAAATCCGGGAGCTTCGTCTTCGGACAGACCGAAGTAAACTCGGGAACCTCGATTTGGATCTCGTAGCCTTTGTATTGATTCGGCCACGTCTCGATGGTCGGCAGCGCGGCGTCGGCGCCCGACAAAGCGAGGTCGGGATTGTAGCCGTAGATCAGGGTTTTATTGGACATCTTTGCTCCTTAGTCTCAGCGAGTTCAAGGCGACGGAAATGGAACTCAACGCCATCGCCGCGCCGGCAAATTCTGGCCGCAGCAGGATGCCCCAGCGGGGATAAAACACTCCCGCCGCGATCGGAATCAGCGCCAAGTTGTAGACGAAAGCCCAAGCGAGGTTCTGGCGAATGACCAGTCGTATGCGGCGGCTGAGAACGATCGCCTTGGCCAGAGTCGCCAAGTCCGGGTTGAGCAAGGTCATGTCCGCGGACTCGATGGCGACGTCGGTGCCGGTGGCCAAGGCCACGCCCACGTCGGCGTGCGACAGCGCCGGCGCGTCGTTGAAGCCCTCGCCGACCATCGCGACTTTCTTGCCCTCCGCCTGAAAACGGCGCACGATGCCCGACTTCTCCTCCGGCCTGATCTCCGCGAAGACGGTGCCGATGTCGGCCAACTCCGCGGCGCGATAGGCCGCGGAGTTGCGGTCGCCCGACACGAGGTAAACCTCCAAGCCCATCTCCTTGAGCGCGGCGACGGCGGCCGGAGCCGAGGGGCGCAGCGAGTCCTCCATTTGAAAGGCTCCCAAAAGCTCGCCGTCGACGGCCACGCACAGCAAAGAGCCTGTATGAGCGAAGCGCGCCGCGTCGTCTTGAGGAATCGCCACCCCCTCCTCTCGCAGCCACGGAAGGCTGCCCACGCGCACGGAACGCTCCGCGACGCGAGCCAGGGTGCCGCGGCCGGGCAACGCCTCAAAGGAGTCCACCTTGTGAGAATGGATCTTGCGCTCCTTGGCCCGCGCGACGATGGCGAAGGCGAAGGGATGCTCTGAGCGTTCCTCGCAGGACAAGGCCCAGGCCAGCATTTCATCCTCGGTCCCGCGCAGGACGATGGCCCCGGACACGCGCGGACGGCCCTCGGTCAACGTGCCGGTCTTGTCGAAGAGCACGACGTCGAGTTTGCCGATCGTCTCGAGAATTTCCGCGTTGCGCAGAAAGACCCCCATTTCCGCCGCGCGGCCGATGCCGGCGACCACGGCCAGGGGGGTGGCCAAGCCCAACGCGCACGGACACGCGCACGCCAAGACCGACACCGTGCAGGTCAGCGCCATGAGAAAGCGGGGCTCGGGGCCCCAGCGAATCCAGCTCCAGGCCACCACGCCCGCCAAGACGAAAACGGCAGGGACGAACCACGCCGAGACATTGTCGACGAAACGCTGAATCTTCGGCTTGGTGGCCTGGCTCTCACGCACGGCCTCGACGATGCGCGCCAAGGCCGATTCATCCCCCGGCCGCAGCACGCACAACTCCAGGGCGCCGTTCTTGTTGAGGGTGCCCCCCCACACGCGCGAACCCGGGGCCTTTTCCACGGGCAAACCCTCTCCGGTCAGCATCGACTCATCGACCGTGGAACGGCCGACGGTCACCTCCGCGTCGGTGCCGATTTGCTCGCCCGGGCGCACCCTCACCGTCTCGCCGACCGCCACCTCGGCCAGCGGCACGACGATTTCCTCGCCGCCGCGGACGACGCGGGCCGTTTTCGGCGCCATGCGCATGAGCTTGGCAACGGCCTCGTTGGTCTTGCCGCGGGTGCGCGCCTCGAGCCAGCGGCCGAAAGTCACGAACACAATGAGCCCGCTGACGGCATCCCATTGCGTTTGGCGGGCGGCCGGGGGCAGGGTTTCTGGAAACAAAACCACGTAAGCGCTGTAGAAGAACGCGGCCCACGTCGAGACCGAAACCAGCGAGTCCATATCCGCGCGGCGGCGCAGCAGCGCGCGGGAGGCCCCCTCATGAAAATGCCAGCCCCCCCACACTTGGATGGGAACGGCGATGATCAAGGCCGTGTAAGGCGAGAGATTCAAGGTCTTAGCCAGAAGAAGAGGCACCGACAAGATCAGCGCGGCCTGAAGCCTCGTCATGAGCCGGCGCTGCTCGGCCTGCTGGGACAGCAGACTCATGGATTCGGCTTGAGTCCGCGTTTCGCTTTCGCCCAAGACGTCGTAGCCGGCTTTTTCGATGGCGCGGCGCAGGGTTCGCACTTCGAGCTTCCCGGCCAGCGGGGTAAATTCGACGGCCACGGTGCGCGAAGGAAGATCCACCAAGACGGAATGAACTCCCTCGATCTTGCCGAGCGATCCCTCGACCTTGGCGACGCACGAAGCGCAATGCATGCCCCCGACCGGCAAGACGATGCGCTTGGCGCCCTCAGGAACGCTCAGACTCATTGCAGGCTCCGCTTCCAGTCGAGCTCAAGATCGGCGAGCGTGCGCCATTGCCCGGGAAAGCCCTCCGCGACGGCTTGATCGAAGTTCTTGTCGTAGCGCAGGGCGGCCAAGAATTGGGAGAACCCGATGCGCCCGCCGCGCTCGATCATGAACCGAACCATGCTCTCGGCTTGCGCGTACCAGTTGCTGACCTCGTAAGCCCGTTCGGTGGCCGGAACGAGATGACGCATCTGATCCATCGTCAGCGGCTGAGAGCGAAGAGCTCCGCGAAGAACGGAGAATATGTCCCCTTTTCCGCGGCTTCCCATGGCCTTGTTCTCCTGATAGACGGCCAGCCCTTCGTTGACCCAACGATGCTCGGCATTGACCCGGCCCATGTACTCGAACCAAATCAAATGGGCCATCTCATGCGAGACCACCGCCTCGAGACGGGGCGAGATGTAAGTGTAAAGAGCGTTGCCCACCGCCACCCCGCCCGACCACTCCGGCTGGCCGGTTTTCTTGCGGTACTCGTCCTGCGTGCCGTACACGACGAGTTGATAGAGCCCGCGGGGCTTGAAGGAATACAAGCCGGTGTCGGCCATGATCCGAGTATAAGCGCCCTCGGCCATGTCGGCGACGTCGCGGACGGTGTCAAGACCGTAAGCCTTGACCGCGAAATGCAGGCTCGACGTCTCTTGCGCTCCGGCCTCCAGGCCGGGGTACACGCCCTCGACGAGTCCGGGATAGGAACGGCCGCGGCCGTCATCGGGCAGTTCGCCGGGATAGGGCACGCAAGCACCCGCGACCAGCGCGGCGGCAAGTCCAAGGCTTCGCATCGGGGCATTCTATATAATTGGTATCATACGCCGTGAGCGAGAAAGCGTCTGTGGGGGCGATCGGCGAGGTCTTGACGGTCGCTGTCGAACGCATGGCCGCCGCGGGCGACGCCGTCGCCAAGGCGGAGGGTTCCAACCGCGTGCTCTTCGTGGCCGGCGCCGCTCCGGGCGACCGCTTGGAAGTCGAGACTTTCGAGACGAAATCCAATTTCGCTCGGGCCCGAATCAAGCGCGTCATCAGCGCGGGAGCCGCCCGGGTCGATCCGCCGTGTCCGCATCACGCCGCGCCCTCGCGCGCCGGCGCGGCCTGCGGGGGCTGCGATTGGCAGCACCTCGACTACGAAGCCCAACTCGCCCACAAACGGAACATCGTCATCGATTGCCTTAGCCGCATCGGAAAATTCCCCGAGACCGCATCCCTGGTGCGCGACACCCTGCGCGCGCCCAAGCCGTGGGGCTACCGCAACAAGGTCCAGATTCCTTTCATGCCGGGGCCCAACGGCCCGCGCATGGGGTTTTTCTCGGCCGGCTCGCGCGAGATCGTCGACTTGAAGGAATGCCCCATCCAACCCGACCTCTCGGTGCGCATCGCTTTGAGCGTCAAGGCGCAATCCATCGAGCGCGGCTGGACTTATTACGACGGGAAAACCGGCCGCGGGTGGCTGCGCCATCTCTATATACGCACCAACTCCGAGGGACGCGCGCTCGTGGCTCTGGTCACCACGCGCCAGGAATTTTCGGACCGGGAGCTTTTCGTCTCCCAGCTGCGCGCGCGGCATCCCGAAATCATCGGCGTCCACCAAAATGTCCAGCCGGAGAAAACCTCGGTGGTTCTGGGGCCCGTGTGGCGCCGCCTGTGGGGCGCGCGCGAGCTCGAGGAGATCCTCGGCCGATTCCATTTCTCCGCCTCCCCGGGAGCTTTCCTCCAGGTCAACACTCCGGCGGCCGAGATCCTCTACGACGTCGCCAAGGCCGCGGTCCGCGAAGGCGGCAAGACATTTCCCATCGGTCTCGATCTCTACTGCGGAGTCGGCACGCTCACCTTGTGGATGGCGGACGCCTTCCCGCGGCTCATCGGCGTCGAGGAAAACCGCGACGCGATCAACGACGCGTATCGCAACGCCGAGCGCAACCGCATCGGCAACTGCCGCTTCAAGGCGGGGCGCGCCGAGGCCGTTTTGCCGAAATTGGCCAAGGAACTTCCCGACAGGGTTTGCGCCGTCGTCGACCCGCCCCGCGTGGGGCTGTCCCAGCCCGTGCGCCGCTTCTTGACGGAGCGCAAGATCAAGCGCCTCGTCTACGTGTCCTGCGACCCGGCGACTTTTGCCCGCGACGCGGCCTTTCTCTGCCACTCCGGCTTCGCGCTGCGCTCCGTGAGTCCCGTGGATCTCTTCCCCCAAACCAGCCATGTCGAACTCGTCGGACTGCTTGATCGCGCGTAGGCCTTTAGGCCCAAACGGGCGGAGCCTAAAAGACCTTGCGTTTTGCAGGTTTTGGACGTATATTTCCTCTGGCGATACGCGTAATACGATCCAGGAGACACCCCTCTTATGAGCACCTCGCGCGCTGCGACGTTTTTCGTGCTGCTGTTGGCGGCTTGCCGCGCCTTCGCCCTCGACGCCGCCCCCCCCGTCCCGCCTGATGCCTCGGGCGAAAAATCGCCGCTGGCGACTTGGACCCTCGAGAACGTACCCTTCGAGGATTGGCCGGACGTCTCGTTCAAAGACGGCAAAACGACCCAGCGTCTCAATTGCCGCCGGGTCGAGTGCGACCCTGCCAAGAACAAGGGATTGGTCAATCTTTATCAGCTCAAACAGATCGGCAAGAAGCAGAACATCAAAGTCAAGGTCCTGACTCCGGAGGCGAAGGCGGCCTTGAATCCCTCGAAAATCTTCGGCAAGGATTACAACGTCGTCGGAGAAAAAACCATCGACGGCACGCTCACCACCTACCAGGCGACCCTGTCGAAATACAAACTCGATCTGAGCGCCGACCCGCCCGCGGTGGTCAAGGACGCCAAACGCTTCAAGGCCAGCCACAATATCGGAGGCCAATCGATCTCCCAGGAAGGCTCCCAGATTCGGGTCTATCCCCCCAAAGGCATCGCCCGGAACACGCAACCCCCCCCTTCCCCGCCCTCCCAGGAAGCCGATCCCCGCGCTCCCGGCACCCCTTCCTCCCAGACCAGCCAAGTCGACAAGAACGTCCTGCGCTGGCTGACCGTCCAGGAGGCCGCCGAGTACAAACAGGCCTCCAAGGACGCGTCCAGATCGCGGGAGGAAACCTATGCCGCCTTCTTGAACAAGGCGCTGCAAAACACGCGGCCCGAGGCCGCCGACCGGATCAAGAGCCACCTCACGGACGCCGCCGCCAACGCGAAAATCCTGCGCGACACCGAGATGTGGGGCGGCAAGGCGTTGAAGGCCGTCGTCCCTGACGCCGCCGGACCCGGGGCCATCAAGGACAACGCGAAATTGACCGAGGTCGCCTTGACCGAACAGGAATTCGCGGCTTTGAAGGCCACGGACCAGGCAGCCGCCGATGCCTACGTCAACGCCCGCGCCCAGCACAAAGGAGCGCTGTCTCCCAAGAAAATCGCACCGCATCCGGTCGACCTTCGCCAAACCTTGGTGGCCGCCAAGGAAAAGATCGGCCCCGATCAAAGCGCGGCCTCAAACGAAACCGCGGCGCCCAATTTAACCGATGAGGAAAAGGCGCTGCTGACTCCCGACGAGTTGAACAGCTACATGAGCATTTTCAACTCCGCCAAGGGATACCCGAAAGATCCCAATCTGCAGGCCGCCAATAAAAACTATCGCGACCGGATCGCCAAGGAGGGCCGCACAAAGCCCTACGTCGAACCGAAATCGCTCGAAGAGTTCAACGCGATGGAAGATTGGCACAAAAAGCTGTTCTGCTCCAAACCTTGGACCGCGCCCCCTGCGCCCCAACCGCCCGTCGAGCTGGAGAGAAAAGCCCTGCCTCAGCTCGAGAAGATGAGCAATTGCGTGGAAGCCGACGCCAAGAAATGCGGCGACACATACCTAGACGGGGACATCGTCCCCTTGGTCGTCGCCGGAGGAGCCCCGGCTTCAAGCGCTCCCTCCTGGGTCAAAGCCGCGTGCGCTCCAGGCACCCAGCTCCCCGCCGACACGGGATCGATGGGCTCGACAGGAAGCAGACAAACGGTTCCCAATATCGGGTCGCCGAAAGAATCCGGCGGCGAAAAGAAGCCCAACCCTTGGCTGGCGGCGCCGCTCATCTACGACGGCGTCAAGGGCGCGGTTCTGGGACTGTTGATCGGCTCATTTGCCGGCCCGGTGGGCATGATCGCCGGCGCCGCCGCGGGGGCGGCTTTCTTTTACGGGCTGGCCAAATTCAAGAGCAAGGACGAATAGCGCTCGCGCGATCGTCCTTCATCCCCCAAGCCAGCATCACGGCCCCGATCGTGATGCAAGAATCGGCGACGTTGAAAACCGGCCAGTAGTGGATATGTAAAAAATCCACGACGAAGCCGCGCGTCAGCCGGTCGTAAAGGTTGCCCAACGCCCCGGTCGTCACGAGCAAAGCCCCCCATTGCAGCCAGGCATCATCCTTCGGCCAGCGCCTGCGCATCCGCTCCAGAACGACGATCAAGACGATCGAAACGACGGTGAGCAGGCGGCCGGCGCCGCGCCCCATGCCGAAGGCCGCTCCGGTGTTCTCCACGTAGGTCAGATCGAAAAAAGGAAGAACGGGAATCGTTCCGACCGCTTCGAGCGTCGCTCCGGCCCACAGCTTGGTGGCGCGATCGACGACCAGCAGCAGGATTACAGCTGCCGCGCGCAACGCCCGCATAGCTCCGGGTACGCGGGATCGACGCCCACGTCCTCTTGCCATCGCCAGCAGCGCGGACATTTCGAGCCCGACGCGCGCACAACGCTCACGCTCAGCGACCCGCGGCCAGGCCCGAGCGCCGCCTGGGACGCGATGAAGAACTCGGGCAAGTTGACGCCTTTGAGGGCGGCGGCGGCCTCATCCGGCACGCTCAGCTCGACGCGGGCCTGAAGGGAGGACCCGATGATCTTGGCGACGCGCGCCTCCTCCATTTTTTTCAGGACGACGTCGCGGATTTCAAGCGCCTTCTGCCAGCGCGCGGAAAGAACCGGGTCCTCCCAACGGCGGTCGCAGACGGGCAAATCCCATAAAAACACACTGTCCGAAGGGCGCGCGGCCCAATGCCGCCAAGCCTCCTCCGCGGTAAAAGAGAGAATAGGAGCCAGCAGCGCGCACAGACGGGCAAAGATCTCGGCCATGACCGTTTGGGCGGCCAGGCGCTCGGGGGCGCTGGCGCGGTAAGTGTAGAGTCGGTCCTTGGTCGCGTCAAGATAGAAAGCCGATAAGTCGAAGGCGCAGAAATCCACGAGGCGGCGCGCGGCGCCGCGATAGCGGTACTGCTCATAATCCTCGAGGGTCTCCTTTTGAAGGCAGGACAGGCGGTGGAGCAGGAAGCGCTCCATGTCGGGCAAAGCCTCGTAGGCGACGCCCTGCGCCGGTTGGAAATCGGCGAGGTTGCCCAAGAGGTAGCGCAACGTATTGCGCACGCGTCGATAAGAATCGGCCGGGCCTTCCATCAGCTTGTCGGAAATGCGGACATCATCGTTGAAGTCGCTCAGGCAAACCCACAACCGCAGCACGTCGGCTCCCCACTTGGAGATGACGTCTTGGGGAGAGACCACGTTGCCGGCCGATTTGTGCATCGCCCGCCCTTTGTCGTCGAGCACGAAGCCGTGCGTCAGCACGGCCTTATAGGGCGCCGTGCCGCGCATCGCCGTCGACATCACCAAGGAGCTTTGAAACCAGCCCCTGTGCTGGTCGGAACCCTCGAGGTAAAGGTCCGCCACCGCGTCCTCGCCTAAAACCGACAGCCAAGACACTCCCGAGTCGAGCCAAACGTCTAGAATATCCGACTCGCGGCGAAAACCCGCGCTCAAATCGGGATGCGGCGGCAGGAAAGGCCAATCGGACGGCATGAGGATCTGGCCCCAGCGCTCGAACCAAAAATCGGTCCCTTCGGCGGCGGCCTTCGCCTCGATGGCCTCGAAAACGGCGTCGTCAAGAACCGCTTGGCCCGTCTTGACCGAATACAAGACCGTGATCGGAGTCCCCCACACGCGCTGACGCGACAGACACCAGTCGGGGCGGTGAGCGATCATCGCAGAGATTCGGTTGCGCCCCTCGCCGGGAACCCAACGCACGGAGTCTATCTGGGCGAGCAAGCGCTCGCGCAGCTCCGAGCTCAAGCGCAAAAACCACTGTTCCGTGGTGCGAAACACCACGGGATTCTTGCAGCGCCAGCAGTGCGGATAAGAATGTTGGATGTCCGCCTTGCCAAGAAGCAGGCCGCGGGCCAAGAGATCGTCGATGATCAGGGCGTTGGCTTCTTTGAGAATGTGCTTGCCCCGCAGGAACTCGGGCACGGATTGGTCGTAGCAGCCGGCGCCGTCGACGGGGTTGAAAATCTCGAGCTGCTCACGCATGCCGGTCGCGAAATCGTCCTCGCCGTGCCCCGGCGCGGTGTGCACGACGCCCGTGCCGTCCTCGGCGGTGACGTAATCGGCGAGCACCACCCGGCCGTCCCCGCCGAACGGGCGGCGGTAGCTCACCGACAAGGAACTCAACTCGCCGCCTTTCCAGGTCTTCACGACCTGATGCTGAGGCATTTGAAGGGCGGCCAAGGTCGCCTCCAAGCGAGGCAAGGCGACGACCAAGCTCCGGTTGGACGCCCGCACGAGCGCATAGTCCAGCAAGGGGTGAACGGCCGCCGCGCGATTGGCCGGGAGGGTCCACGGAGTCGTCGTCCACACGACGAGTTCCGCGCCCTTGAGCTCGCGGTCCTGGACCCCGACGAGGGGCAAGGACACGTAAACCGAGGGAGAGTTTTTCTCCTTGTACTCGACTTCGGCCTCGGCCAAGGCGGTCTCGCAGGTCGGACACCACAGCACGGGCTTGAGCCCCCGATACACGTGCCCCTTTTGGACCAGCCGGCGAAACGCGCGAAGGATTTTCACCTCATAGTCCTTGGCCATGGTCGTATACGGCCGCCGCCAGTCGGCCTGGACGCCGAGCCTCTGAAACTCGGCGCGCTGCAAAGCGATGAAGCGCCGCGCGAACGCGCCGGCGTCGCGGCGGAACCGGGGAATATCGGTCACGCCGCGCTTGCTCATCTTCATTTCCTTTAGCAAGGCGGTCTCGATGGGCAGGCCGTGGCAGTCCCATCCGGGGATGAAGGGGGTGGCATGCCCCATTAAAGCCCGGCTCTTGACGGTCATGTCCTTGAGGACTTTATTGAGGGCGTGGCCGATGTGAATATTGCCGTTGGCGTAGGGAGGGCCGTCATGAAGAACGAACGGCGGCCGGCCCTTCTGGCGCTGCTGAAGGCGCTCATAGAGTCCGAGTTCCTCCCAAAGCTTGGCAATCTCGGGCTCCCGACGGGCGAGGTCCCCCTTCATGGGAAAATCGGTTTTGGGAAGACAAATCGTGGCCGACCAATCGGCGCGCGCTTCTGGCATGTGGCCATCTTACAATTTTTTGATAGGATGCCCCCTATGGAGACCATTATCGCCGTCTGCCTCGTCTTGATCGTTCTCGAGCTCGCCCTCATGATCGGAGTCTTCGCCCTGGTCATGCTGAAGGTCAAAAACGCCGCTCAGGCCGTCGAGGTGGCCGCCTATCGCGTCGACGAGGAAGTTCTCTCCTTCGGCCAGTCCTTGCGCTCGGGCTGGGGAGAGACCATGCGCACCTGCCTCTCGGCGGCCTTGGCGATCTTCAGGCGCTGACATGGGCGCGGCAAGCTCCATCAAGGACTGGTTCGTCGATCCGCAATTCGCCGGCAAGAAGAAATTCTTGCGCTCCTTGGACATTTTCAAGGATTTGCGCGACCGGGAGCTCGGACAAATCGTCTCGGCCCTGCATTCGCGCAGCTATCACGAAGGCGAAGTCATTTTCGAGGAAGGCGACATCGGTCGAGCCCTGTTCATACTGAAAAGCGGCGCCGTCGATCTCACGCGCGCCGGCGCTCAGGGCGCGGCGGCGCCCCTCTACTCGCTTAAGGCCGGAGAATTCTTCGGCGAAATGGCCCTCCTGGAGTCGCTGCCCCGCACGGCGACGGCCACCGCGACCGAAAAGTCCCAGCTCCTCCTGCTTCATCGAAGCAAGCTCGAATCCTTGCTCTCGACCGAGCCGCGCATCGGAGTGACCATCATGAGTCACCTCGCGCGCCTGCTCTCGGCTCGCCTGCGCCGCATGAACGCCTGCGCCGCGCCCGCCGCGCCGAATCAATGAGCTCGACGCGGCGCGAATCGCCTTTTCTCACGGTCTTCATCGTCGCGGGCGTCGCGCTCTACGGGTTTTATCGAGTGCACCATGTGCTGACCCCTTTCCTTCTGGCGGCAGCCTTCGCCTACACCATCAATCCCTTGGCGACGTATTTCGAGGCGCGAGGACTGCGGCGCCTGCCGCTCATCGTGCTGGGGTACTTGATGGCGCTGGCTCTGGGCATGAGCCTCTATACGGGATTCAAGTCCCTCGCCGTCGCCGAGGCCGAGCTTCTCCAGGCCCGCGCGCCGGGGTACATGAAGACCCTGCAATCGCTGGCCTCCGTGCAGCAGGACCGGTTCGTCCAAAAGCTCCCCCTGCCGCCGCATATCGCCCGACACGCCGTGGAAACGGCTCTTGGCGGCCTCTTTGAAATGCTGCAAATGCTTCCCTCCCATCTGCTGGCTCTGTTGCCGCTGCTCCTTCACATGATGCTCGTTCCGTTCATAGGATTCTTCTTCCTCATCGACGGGCCGTCCGGAATCAATTCGATGATCCAGGCCTGCCCCAGCCGCTTCGTCGAGCAGGCCCTTCATCTCCTCAGCGAGATCGACACGGCCCTGGGAAATTACCTGCGCGGCATTGTCATCGTGGCCATCGCCATAGCGCTGGCGTCCTTCGTCGGCCTGGTCATTCTCGACGTCGACAACGCGGCTCTTATCGCCGTGTTGTCGGGTGTGAGCTCGTTCGTCCCGTATCTAGGCGCGGTCATCGGGGCTTTGGTCGGCGGCGCGATGGCGTTCTACCAGTTCGGCACTCTGGCGGCCGGGCTGAAGGTCGTCGCTTTGTTCGTGGGCATTCGCGTGGCCGATGAAGTGCTTCTCCAGCCGGTCATAGCCAAGCACTCGGTCCATCTGCACCCGATGGTGTTTCTGTTGGCGTTGATCCTCGCGGGAGAAATCTTCGGCTTCATGGGCCTGCTCTTCGCCATCCCCGCGGCCTGCATCCTCAAGGCGCTCATCAGCGTGAGCTGGTCCTGGTACTCCAGCGAACGAGGGCTCGTCCCCAGGGCGGCCGCCGGGACGGCGATCCCCTACACATGATCGGGTTCCTGGCGCTCGCGCTTCTCGGCCTTTGCCCGCCCGCCTTGGCGGAGCGCAGAGTCACCAGCAACGAACGCAGCCAAATCTTTCTCAATGACAACTGTTCGGCCCGCGACTCCTGCGCGCTCAAGCAGGCATGGCTTAAAACCCTCGACTTTCGCGTCACCATGTCCGACGGCTCTCATGGCCACGGCACGCGCATGACCGCCTGCTTCGAGACCTCGAAGGCGGGGGATTTGGAGGAATTCGGCTTTGCCCAGTTCATCAAGGGCTGTCAGTATTTCACCTCGCAAAAAAACCGACGCGTGGTGTACGAGGACTACGTGCAGGTCCGCCACGGAAGCAGCCTGGTCCCCTATCACCACCCTCAATGGGTCATCGACGGCTTCGTCGACGACCCCTTGAGTTGGGGCGACCGGCCTAAAGCGTCCCGGCTGCACCACTACTGGAATCGGATCCCGGGTTGGGAAGCGGGACAGACGTCCGCGGATGTCTTCGGCCTAGCGGGAGCGCGCGGCCCCCTGCTGTGCGTGCGGGATATGCCCGGCGCCGCCTACGCCGACAGCGACTCGGCCAAGAATGTTTCCGTGCGGTTTAGAACCTGCCTTTATAAAACCGCGGAGGTCCCCGCCTCGACGACTCTGGAAACGCTGCAAAGCATCGCGCCCCTCCATTGTTTCGATTGGTCGAGCTCTTTCGTCTTCAACCATGAAAGCGGCCAGTATCAGTCCCCCGCCGACATCGCCCCGTTCTGTATGAATTGACCCGGAATCTTCAGTTGACTCTCTGCTGATGAGGGAGCCGCGTTCGGATCGCCCC
>JBBTHA010000053.1:0-20401 GCA_038060535.1 Elusimicrobiota bacterium
TCGATCGGGTCGTGGGGCATCTGCGCCGCTATGACCGGACCTCGCTGGGCGGTGAGCTCGACGGACTGGGGCTCGATGAGATCGACTCCCGATACTGGGGTTTGACTCTGTTGCCGGCGCTGATCGCGCGCGCAGCTCTTCTCCGCTTGAAAACGGACGATCGGTCTATTTTGGAGGCCGGCTTCCGCCCTCCGGGGCCCATCGCCCACCGTCTGCTCAAAACGACCATGCGCCTGGAAACGCTCCTCATCAAGCGCCCGCCCCTAGGGACGTCGGTGATGCTCTCGGCGCGGCGCCCGCCCTGATCCCATGCGGCACGAACAGGCGCTCAGACACGTTCTTCTGAGGCATCTCTGGATGAGGCGCGCGCAAACGAGCGCCTCCGCCTACCAAGAAGTCACGAACTCGTTGTCCATCGAGAAAACAGCCTCCGGATTGACGGTGCGTTGGACCAAAGAGGGCCGCTCCCGGGAGCGAGTGTTCGGAGCGGACGAATTCTTGTTCTACTCCCGCGGAGATTTGGAGGCGGCCCAAGGTGCTGGCGCTCGCGACAAGGTCAACGACGACCTCGCCCGCGCTTTCGCCATCGAGGCTCTCGGGGCCGGCTCCAACCCGAAGCCGGAGCCTGAAAGCTTGTTGGCCAACACGAAAATCTCCTTGACCGAAGCGGCCCTGGTCTCGGCGGCCTGCGCTTGGGCCGCGCCCTCGTCGCGCCCCGCCTTGGCGGTCGTGCTGTTCGCCTTGTTCGCTCTCGAATTTCTTGGGACGAAATGGAAGCTGGCCGTGTCCTTGCTTCTCGGCGCGCTGGCCGCCCTCGGCCTGGCGCACGCCGCCATCGCCGGGGCGCTCGCCTTCGCCCTTCTGCAGTTCTTCGACCCCAATCCGGTCTGGAGGACATCCCGGACCCTCGCCGCGATCGGGACCGCCGCCGTTTCCTGGTTCTGCGTTTCCCAACCGGCCGCCTCCGGCTGGTGGCTCCTGGCCGCGTCAGGGGCGGCGGCGACGATCTGGCGCTGGACCTGCGGCTCGCATGCTCGCTCCATGCCGCTCGTCCTGCCCGCCCTTTGCCTCGGATTTTTCTTGGATCGAGAGGCCGGCCTGGCGTGGACCGGACTGGCCGGCGCCTGCGTCATGGCCCTTTCAGCCCAGTATTCCTACCACCTATTTCCGGTGCGCGCGCGAGCGAACGCCTTTCAAGAAACGATGCGCTCCTAAGGAGCGATGCTCGTCCAAACCGTAAAGCCGTCGATCGTCTCCTTGAAGCGAAACTCGTCGCGGACATAAGCCTTCAGGCCGGTTAAACCCAACATGGGATCCAAATCCCGGCCGCGCGCGTCTCCGAAGCGGAAATACCACCTGACGCGATGGCGTCGCAGGTCGGACATGACGCGATCCTCGTCGCGCGGCAGAATCTCGGGCGGCGTGAAATCGGGAATCGGGTGGGGGTGCCTACGCCCCGTCGCGAAATAGACGAGAATGCAGTCAAGGTTCAGGATGTCGTCCTCGGGCGGCACGCGGGTCGCGATGTATTCGACCATTTTGTCGAGGGCGGCGACCTTGTGACTGACGCGCATGCCCGCGAGCCTGGGCGTGCGCAGAACGACGCTCGGGGTGTCGGGAGTCATGTTGCTCCAATAATAAATCCCCCGCACCCCCACAAGAATAACCCCAAACACGAACGCCGCCCCGAGCACTCGTCTGCGCGGCGACGCCGCGTCAAAAGCCGGCCACGTCGACCATATGATCCCGAGGGTGCATGCGAACGTCGAGGCGCGCGCGGCGTAAGCCTGCCCGTCGTGGGTGACCAGGCTCGCGTAGAGGGACGCCAGCCACATCAACGCCACGGCCGCCAACGCGAGCTGTCGGCGTTCGCCGCTGAGTCGATAGGACCGCCAGGCGCCGACAATCGCGGCGAGGTACATCATCACGACCAGTTTCGAGGAGCGGTCGATGCTCGTGGTGAAAGGAGACAGAAGCTTTCGAATCGTCTCTCCCTGCCGGGGCGTCTCTCCCCACTTGAACATCAGCGCGCGTTCCACCACCCAATGCCACATGTCCCCGAAGGCCCCGTGCCAAGCGAAAGTGGCCCCCGCCGCGAGGAAGACCAACACGGACCCCGAGACAAACGCCGCCGGTCCGCGCCAACGCCGGGAGCGCGCGCCCAGGGCCGTCCACAGCGTGCCCAGACACCCCCCCACGAGAAGTCCGGCCCCGAGATCCTGCTTGACCCAAAACCCCAGCGCGCACAGGACTCCGCCGAGAAAATATTCCTTGTCCCGCGGCTCGTCCGCCGACCAGCCCCTCACCAGCAGGCAGCCCGCGGCCATCGCGACCACCGCCGCATCGCAGTCATACCACACCATCCCCAACATCACTTGCGGCGCCCATATAATCTGTAGACAGGAAAGGCCGACGCATTGAAGACGGCTGAGCTTGAGCACCCGCGCGCAGAACAGGTACGTCATCGCGATGAGAAGCGCGCAGCCGACGGCCAGATAAGGCGCGGCGTGGTAGCGATAACCGAACATCTTGAAGCAGGCCGCGAGATTGTAATAGGTCAGCGGCGAGGTCACGAGCAGGAAATCCTTGTAAGGAACTTCTCCCGTGGCGATGCGATAAGCTCCGTCGAAAATCAAACCAACGTCGCTATGCCACGGCTGCACCCGGCCGGCCCGCCAAGCGGCGGCCACCGCGGCGACGGCGGACACAGCCGCGGTCGCGATCCAGTCCGCGCGCCCCCAGGACGAGGTCTGTCTTGCCTCCATGGCCGGGGTGATTGTATCAGATCGATTGCCTTGCTACACTGTCGTCATGATCCAGGATTTTCTCGGAGCAATCGCCTCGTCCCAGTCCTACCGCCGCTTCACGGACCAACGCCCGACAAAAACGTTCCTCTATGTCCTTTTTGTCAGCCTCCTTTTCACGATCGGATCGTCGATCGTCTTGCGCATTCGCGTAGGTCCGATCATCGATGAAACGTTCTCCTGGCTTGAATCGTCGACGCCAACCTTGACGTTCGCGGGCGGCAAGGTCTCGAGTTCCGTCGACACTCCCACCCGGCTCACGCACCCCAAAATCCCCGACGTGGCGATCGTCATCGACACCCTGCGGCTCGCACCGGTCCAGCTCCAGGAAATGACCGACGCCAAGGTCGTCGCCTATTTGACCAACAACTCCCTCTACGTGCAGGAGCGCCCGGGCGAGTTGAAAAGCTACGACCTGTCCAAGGCCGGAACCGAGCGTCCCCTGATCATAGACGCCAAATTTTTCCGCGACGCGTCCGCCCTGGTGAAAACCGTTTTTTACCCCATCGCGGTCGTGATCATCTTCCTATTCACCGCGGTTTGGGTGGCGATAGCGGGTGTTCTCTACGCCGTACTGGGACTGATCATCGGCTCGCTGACCCACAGCTCGCTGACTTTCGGCGCGCTCTACAAAATCGCCGTCCATGCTCAGACGGCGGCGCTTCTTTTCAGGATCATCGTGTCCTGCCTTCCGTTTTTGGTGCCCTTCTCGTCCGTGCTCACGATCCTGCTCACGTCGGTCTATGTTTGGCTGGGGGTGCGGGCCCATGCCCCGGCGCCCGCGGCGAACCCGTGAAGCTGGGGGCCGCGCTCGCGCTGTTGTCGTCTTTTCTGGGAAGCTGCGAATGGCTGACGGGAAATTTCCGCCTGAACGGCCGCGTGGAGATCGCCCCTACGCTGGAGTCGCGGATGCCGAAAACGAACTCGGTGCTTTTCATCATCGCGCGAAACGCCGGCGGGGTTCCCGTGGCCGTTCATCGCATCGTCAATCCTCAGTTCCCGGCCTCTTTTTCCATGGGTCCGCAGGACCTTCTTGTTCCCGGCATCCGCAGCCGCGAGCCGCTGACGCTCAGCGCCCAGCTCAACGCGCACGGCAACCTCGGCATGCCCAAGCCCGGAGACATCGAGGGCCGGGGCATGGGACCGGCGTATCCCGGAGACCGAGGCGCGATCGTGCGTTTGGACAAATCCCTATGAAACACGGCGCGCTTCTGCTCGCGGCCGCCTTGTGCGCCTGCGCGGGGCCGGCGCGTCACGAGGCCCCTGTGACGGGGACGATGTCCGGTCTCGACGTTTTGGAGATGGAACAATTCAAATCCCTGCGGGGCAAACGCGTGGGGGTGATCACCAACCGCACCGGCGTCAACCGCCGCGGACGCTCGATCGTCGACCTGCTGGCGACGGCCCCCGGCGTCACGTTGGGGGCGATCTTCACGCCCGAGCATGGCTTTGCAGCCTCCAGCGAGTCGGAACGCATCGCCTCGGGATTGACGCGCGTTGCGGGCAAGGACATCCCGCTTTACAGCCTGTATTCCGGAGGCATCGCCGGTATGCGCCCAAAACCGGCTCAGCTCCAGGGGCTCGACGTCCTCATTTTCGACATCCAAGACATCGGCGCCCGTTTTTATACTTATCTCGCCACCATGGCCATGGCCTTGGAGGAGGCCAAAACAGCGGGCATCGACTTCGTCGTCCTCGACCGCCCCAATCCGATCCGAGGAGACGTGGTCGAAGGCCCGATCCTCGAGGATCCCAACCTTCGCTTTCAAACGCCGACCGCTTATTTCCAAATTCCCGTGCGCCACGGCATGACTCCCGGGGAAATCGCTCTCTGGCACAATCGCCTCGTGGGCCATCCGCGCTTGACCGTCGTCAAGCTTCGAGGGTGGACCCGCTCCATGTGGCACGACGCGACCGGCCTGCCGTGGATTGCGCCCTCGCCGAACATGCCCGACCTCGATGCCGCCTCGCTCTACCCAGGCATAGGCATTTTCGAGGCTTCGAACATAGCGGTCGGACGCGGCACGCCGATCCCTTTTCGATGGATCGGAGCTCCCTGGATGAAATCGGCGGAAATCGTAGAGCGCCTGCGGGAAACCGTTCAAGGCGTCGAGTTCTCACCCCAGGACTACACCCCGTCCAAAAGCGTCTTTGAAAACCAGCTCTGCCATGGAATCAAGATCAGGGTCACGGATCGCGACACGATGCGCCCGCTGGTCTTGTTCCGACACCTCGCCCTGGCCCTTCGCGAACTGCACCCCGATGAGTTCAAATGGCGCTGGGATGAGGCCAAACGCATGGTCGGGGTCTCCGACTTCAGGATGTTATGGGAGACAGGCGCCTCGGACGAGTCGTTCTTGGCCTTGTTCGATCAGGGCCCCCGGGATTTCGAGAACGCCCGGCGTTCCTTCCTCCTCTACTAGGACGAACGCCCCTCGCCGTCGAGGACCGGAGCCAGCGTCCAGCCCAAGGCGAACGTCCCTAGGGTTCCGATGATCACCAGCCAGCTCCAACCGAGAGGAATCACCTTGTTTTCCGAAAGGACGAGCAGGATGGCGTTGAGCACGGCCATCGCGCCCATCGCCACGGCGCACGCCTTGTCGCCCTTGCGCTTGGTCATCATGCCCAGCAGAAACACTCCGAGAAGCGAACCGTAGGTCACTCCGCCGATCTTAAACGCCAGCCACAGCATCTTGTCGAAAAAGCTGAAGCAGTAGGCGATCGTCCCCAGCGCCAAGGCGAACACGCCCACGCACCAGCGCGACACCTTCAGATAATGCTCCGGGCTTTCCGCCGCCCTCACCAGCGGCTTGTACAAGTCGTTGACGAACACCGCGGTCAAAGACGCCAAGGGGGAGTCGATCGACGCCATGACGATCGCCGTCAGCACCGCGCCCCGCATAAAGCTCGGCATCACCGTGGCGGCGAAGTGCGGGTAGATCTTGTCGAGCTTGGTCGGCAGCGCCAACCCGGGGTTCTGTTTGTAGAACACGAACAGCAGCGTCCCCACGCAGACGAAGACGAGCAAAGTCAGAAGCGACCCCGCGATGGACAGAAGAATCGTCTTTTGGCTGTCGCGCCGGGTTTCGACGGTCAGAAGCTTCTGCATCATCTCATGGTCGGTCCCGAACGCCGCCGTCGAACCGAAAAACCCATTGAGAACCGCGATCCAAAGCACGTTCGGATCGGAGAAAAATTTAACGAGAAAACCCCCTTCAAACGGCGAAGGGCCCCAATTGAAGACCTGCATTTTCCCCGCCTCGGAGGCCAAATGCAGCGCCGCGGGCAGGCCGCCCTCGATGCGATGGATCAGGAAAGCGATGGTCAGCAAGCCGACGCCGAGAAACGTCAACGCCTGCAGGACGTTGGTCCACACGACGGACTCGATCCCCCCGTAGGCGATGTAGACCACGCTCACCACGGTAAAAAGCATGAGGGTCGGCACGATGTGCCAGCCGAGAAGCACGCTCACCGCCAGGCTTGCGGCCATCAGGCGCACGCCCGAGGCGAGCAGGCGGGTGACGAAGAAAAATCCGGTGGCCGTGTACTGGCTGCGAGCGCCGAATCGTTGCCGTAGATACTCGTAAATCGTCGTGCTGTTATACTGGTAAAACGCCGGAATGAAAAGAAAAGCGATGAGAATACGCGCGCCCGCGGAGCCGAAGAAAAACTGGATATAGTTCCAATTTTCACGAAACGTCGTGGCGGGCACGCCGATGATCGTCATCGCGCTGATCTCGGTGGCGATAAACGACAGCATCGCCACCCACCACGGGATGCGCCGCCCCCCGAGGAAGAAATCGTTCGTGTTTTTCAAGCCGCGGCCGCCCCACCACCCCACGAGAAACATCAGACCCACGACGCCGACGAGAACAAAAAAGTCGGCCGCCGTCAGAGTCGTGCCCCCTGGAAACCATGAACCGTTCATTTCACCCATTAGTGTCTCCTCAGAATGGCGCCGGCCGCCGCGCGCTGGGCTTCTTCGGCCCGCGAGAATACGCACAAAGCGCCCGCGCGGGGGTCAAGCCCGGCAAGCGCGAAAGGACTTCCGAAACTGACGGCGCACGAGCGGCGGGCCGAGCGCAAAGCCCCCGCAAGCCGGCGGCGCGAGCCGGCATCGAGACTGATGCGGCCGCTGTAGGCCCTGGGTCCCACGAAAAGGCCCGCGATCAGGGTCTCGTCGGCCCGGGCAAGCCCTCGACGCGCGACGCGCACCCTTGCGCCCGCGCGGCGCAGCGCGGCGACGAACGTCTTTCCCATCAGTTCTTCGCGTGGGGAGCCTTGGGGTTCGACGTAAGCGAACGCCCGGGACATCGAAGCCGCTAATGGACGCACCCATGTCGCGCAAAGCGAAAAAAGAGCGGCGGCCTCCTTACGGTGAACCGCCCCTCCCACGGCGCCGACGCGAGCGCGCGGCCCCCGCACCCGGGATAAGGCCTCATCCAGGCGACGGCAAGACGCCTCGCAGCTTCGAGCCAACGCGGCGTCGCGCGCGAGCTCGACGCGCAGTGCGCCGATCAGCGCGCGGGGATCCTTGGGCACAAGCAGGATGTCGGCTCCCGCGCGCAGGGCCTTCAAGGCCGCCTCGCGCTCGCTCCAATGCTTGGCAATGGCGCCCATGTCGAGAGCGTCGGTGACGATCAATCCTCGAAATCCCCAGGACCGAAGCAGACGCGGTCCCGCGCAAGACAAGGTCATCGGCACGCGCGACCCATCGAGAGCCGGAACCAGGAGATGGCCCAGCATCACCGCATCGGCGCCCTTGGCCAAGGCCTTGAACGGAGCCAACTCTCGCCTTGCCAGAACGGCGCGCGAGACCGGCACTGCGGGCAAATCCAAATGCGAATCCCGCGTCGTCGCTCCATGTCCGGGAAAATGCTTCAAGCAGCCCAGAGCGCCTTGGGATCTGAGCCCAGAAAGGAAGGCTCGGGCCAGCCGCGCGGCCTCATCCGGCCTGGCTGAAAACGACCGGACGTTCACGATCGGATTTTTCGGCTCGGTGAGCAAGTCGAGCACGGGGGCTAAAACCCAGTCCACACCCATCGCCCGGGCCTCGCGTCCGGTCAGGCGTCCTTTTTCCCGCGCCGCCGCCGCGGAGCCCGAGGCGCCGATGCCCAGATTCGAGGGCAGCGCGGTGGAGCCGCGAGCGTGCGCCCAGGCGCCTTCCTCGTAATCGGCGCAAATCAACAAGGGTTTTTTGGCCGCGCGGCGCAGGCGCGCCGTTAACGCCGCGATCGACGCCGGCGTGCCGCGGTACACACAGAAGCCTCCCACGCCCAAACGAGCCAGGTGTTCGGCCTCGCGCGGGTCCTGCTTTCCGAGCGTAAAGCCGGGAAACACCAGTCTCGCGGGATCGGTCACCGCCTAATGATGCCTTATCCGGGCTCCCCACGACAATAATTGTATAATCGCCGCCAGGAACTCTCCCTCGACCCCGAATGGATCTCCGCCGCGCCGTCTTGCCGGCCGTCGTACTCGCGTTGATTGCCGCCGCCTCCTTCGGGCAAAGCCCGTCCCTGGAGACCTATAACGCGAAGCTCTCCCCCCTCGACGAGCTCTCGCGCGAGCTTCTCACCGAAACCGGCTACGTGATCCGCGAGGATGGAATCGTCTGGGACAAACGGGCGGACGAAGCCGTACGCAGCGATGAAATGGCCTATCTTCTCTCCCGCTTGGCCGGGGCGCGGCGCTTGAAGGCCCTGCTCGAACTCGAGCTGATTTTGAACCGATCCGAGGGGGAGAAGCGGCTGACCGCCGCCGAGCGAGAAGCCGTGCGCAAACTCGTGCGTCAACATTGGCCCGTCTTCGGAGTGGGCACCCGTCGCGACTTCAAATCTTATTTTTCGGTCGAGGAACGCGAGGCTCTCAATAAAATTCCCCCGCGCTTCGATCGCGGATCGGCCCTGCTCATGAGAGACCCCCCGCCGGTCACCGCCGCTCTGCCCGAGGAAACGGCGGCTCCGTCTCCGATCGCGCCCCCAACCGAACCGGCGGCCGAAGCGAACTCTACCGTATATCCCAAGGCCGTATTAACTCCGTTCCTCGAGCCCTTTTCTCTGCGCAGGCCGTCGCCTTTCGCGCCGCGGCGCCCGCCCGAACCGGCGCGCGCAGGCCCGCCCGCGACCGTCGTCGCGCCACCCGCCGTTGCCCCCGCGGCCGCCCCGGCCGTAGCCACGCCGCTCACGGCGCCTAAACCGGCGCCTCCAGCACCCTCCGCCTCGCCTCCGCTTCCTGCCGGGCGGCCCGCTGCGGCTCCTGCGCCCTCTAGGACTCCAATCGCCATGGATACCCCGGCCCTCGGCGTGCTCAAGCCGTGGACGCCTGCCGACGCGCCGGCGTCGTCGGCGACCGCCACCTCGTCCGCCGACGATCTTCGAAGCACCGCGCCCGCCGCGGCTCCCGCGCTTCCTCCCCCGGCGCCCGAACGCAAGCCCGCACCCGGGCTCGCCGAAACGTCCCAGGCCGATTTCGACGCCTTCGTCGCCAACGGCCCCTACAGCCGGGAAGGCCAAGCTCTCCTCAAATTGGTGGGGGATAAAGCGCCGGATTACTGTCGCGCGATTTTGCGGCGCACGGTCGTGCAGGCCGCTCCCCTGATCGTCTTCGACGGCTCGCGCGCGGGCACGGACCGACGGGCGGGTTTCGCCGCGAGCGCCGCCGGCTCGCCCCCCGTGATCGCTCTCAGCCCCGGAGCCTTGCTCCTGGAACACAAGACCGGACTCTTCAAACGAAACACGATCGCGGCGCCGGAAGATCCCCGCGCGTGGGCCGAGTTCGGCATCGCTCCCCCGGCGATCGAGGCGGCCGGCAAGGGCGCGGTGTCTTCCGGAGAGGAAAACAGCGCCTGGGGCGCGACGAAAACATACGGCGACCGCAGCCGCCGCGGTTCCTACTCGAAGCTCCAGCAAGCTGGGGAGTTGCTCGAAAGACTTCTGCTTGTCGGACTCGAACGGGAAGGCTACGCCTCTTCGGTGTACGCGGCGCGGAAATGGGCGCGCACGGCGCGTCTTCTTTTTTCGGCGCGCCACGCCGCGGAAAGCGGCGACGACTCCTTCCTGGACCCTGATCGGCGTCTCGAACTCAAGGATTGGATCGAACAGGGCGACGAGGCCGACGATTTGGCCGTGGGGACATGGTCGTCGGCCCGAGGCAACGTCCTGGATCCTCGACGCGCGGGGCCCGACTCTCAAGCCCTTTACGAAAGACAAGCCCGCCCGCAATGCGCCCGAGCGCTGCTCGCCGACCAGCTCGCCGAAACGGCGCGCGCCGCCGCCGCCCGTGTGCGCACGCTCGAGTCCCTGCAGGAAGCCAAAATCATCACCGCCGAAGCCGCGACGTCCGCGGCGAAAAAATTCACCGCTGAGGCAGAACAAGCCCGCTCCTCTCTCCTAAAGGCCGCGCGCCCCTGCGACGGCCGTTTCGGAGCCGAGGAAGCGGGCTTGCGGCGTTCGCAGGCGCTGGTGGCGGAGGCCACCAGGGCCGAGAGGTCTTTCCGTGACACCGAGGTCAAGGGAGAGGGACATGACCGGAACTAACGCCCTCGTCCTCGTCTTTTTGTTGGCCGCAAACGGGGTCAACGCGGAGGATTGGTTGGCCGAGGCCGAGAGGACCGCGCGCGAGGCCGCCATCCACGGCTTGACAGCCCGCGGCGCCCCCCAGTCTCCTTGGACTCGATGGACCCCGAACTCGCGCCTGTTCTCTGGAGAGATTCCGACTCAGGGCTGGTGGCCCATGGAGGAAGAATCTTGGCGCGGCCCCGTGTTCTTCCTGTTGGGACCGGACTCCCCCTCCGCGGCCCTGCGCGCGACTCTATCCGTTCGCTTCTACGACAAGGACACTCCCGGATACGCCCCGATTAAAAAGGCCGTCGACCTCATGCGCCGCGATAACGCGGCGACCCGACGCTCGATGACTCCCGTGCGGCCTCTGCGCGTGGGCCTGGGCTTGGCGCGAACCTTTGAAATCGTGGAGACCCGCCGCTTGCCGATGGACGACGCGCCGTCTTTCGAGGAGGAGATCCACCAATACGTCGCGGTCATCCCCGTCGGCGAGGCCTATTACCTCGTGCGCCTCATCTCCTCGCGCTCGACCTACCTCGAGTACAGAGACGACTTCGTGAGATTCATCAAGTCTCTGCGCGCGGTCTCCGGACGCTGAACCGGGGCCTTGAGAAGGGCGTCCCGAAATTCCATGACGACGCGAACGTAAAAACCCGAGCGGTTGTAGGCGAAAATCGAACGCCCGATCGCCGACTCCCGGGTGTAAGGTTCGTGGCCCAAGAATCCGTTGCGGGTCAGATAATTGGCCGCGCTGGCCAAAGCATCCGGCCACTCATTCAAGCGCCGCTTGCCGTCGCCGTCGAAGTCCACGGCGAATTTATTGGCGCTCGAGGGCAGGAACTGGGACAGGCCGAACGCGCCGGCGTAAGAACCCCGCAACAGATGGACCGCCCCGCCGTCCCTCTCGCCTTCCGTGTAGGTGAAAAGCAGAAGTTCCGCGATTTCCCGCACGGCCCAATTCGAGAGGACTGGCTCCGTTTCGCCTCTCTCCGGGCGGGGCGGCACCTTGCGCGCGATTGTCCATAAGGACGCGCCGATGGGCATTCTGCCGGGAACAGCTCCGAATCGAGTCTCCACCCCCACCAGCGCGGCCAGAAGGCAGGGATCCATGCTCATACGAGCCGACACCGAAGCGAGCGTGACGCCATACTCGGACATGAAAGCGGCACCGGCGGCCAGACCCGCCGGGTTGATGAATCTGGCCCGATATTCCTCGTACGTGACGGCCCGGCCCTCGTCCGACGGCAAGAACATCTCGGCCACTCCATCGATGATTTTCAGACTCGAATGGGAGAAAAAGGCCGCCACGAACTCCTTGGGGACGCGGCCGTTCAAGTGCCCCTCGACGCCTCGGCGGACCTGCGCGGGAGTCTTGACGTCGGGCAAGACGGCAGGACGCCCGGACTGGGCGACGAACACCGCCTCCGCCATGCCTGCGGAGACCGTCGCCTCGAACGCCGCCTGGGAAAGGGAATAAGCCTGCGCGCGGGCCGAGACAGGCCAAGACACGGCCGCGGCTAAAGACGCCGCGAGCAGGTGCCGGCCCAGAAAGCCGGAGCAGACCCGCGTGAGCGCGTCTCGCCGGTCAAGGAAATCATGTTCCGCTCCCCGCTCGATGCGCAGGCGAAGCCGCCGGCCGCCGCGGCTTGCGATGCGGCGGGAAACGAAGACGGGAATCGTCGTGTCCGCGTCGCCGTGGACCAATAGCGTCGGCGCCTTTATTTTGGCCGCGGCCGCCGCCGCGTCGCGCTCGGTCACCGCCCGCCGGAAATCGGCGGCCAAGGTTTTCGGGCAGATCGCGCGCAAAGGACGAGCAAGACGGGCCAGAACGCCTTGCGTATTGGCCCGAACCATTTCGGGCCCTCCGGCCGGAGCGACGGCGACGACGGCTTTAATGTTCGGCTCCAAGGCGGCGAGATTCAACGCGGCCCATCCTCCCATGCTGAAACCGAACACGCCCACACGCCCGCCGTCGACGAATGCCATGCGGCGCATGGCGCGATAAACGGCGCGGGCTTGGGCGATCAGCGTCGAAAACCGGTACTCGCCTCCCGAGCCCCAACACCCCAGAAAGCTCGGGGCGATCGACGCGATTCCCCGCGACATCAAGGCGCGCTGAACGTCGATGCTTTTCTCCAGACCGGGGAAGCCGTGCAAAAAAAGGACGGCGGGAAACCGCTTCCTCCTCCCCCCGGAGGGCCGGTGAACATGCACCAGCATCCTCTCGCCGGAAAATCGCAAGATCTGCGTTCCGCAATGGGGTCTCACCCCCAAATTGTAGCATGGCCTAGGCCGTCTGGACGCGAACGGCTATAATCCGATTGTGGCTAAAGATTCCGACGAAAAAAACCAGATCGTGCTCGCGATCGCGGGCGGCAGCGGTTCGGGAAAGTCTCGCCTGGCGCGGGCCGTTTCGGCGGCGTTTCCAAACCAGTGCGCGCTGCTATGCCACGACTGGTACTATCGCCACAACGAGGGACTGAGCGAAGAGGCGGCCCGCAAGCTCAACTTCGATCATCCCCGTTCGCTGGAAACGAACCTTTTGTGCCGCCAACTCGACCGCCTCTTGGCCCACGAGGCGATCGAAGCCCCCGTCTACGATTACGCCACTCATTCGCGCCTGCCCCAGACCCGGCGCGTCGAGCCCCGCCCCCTGATTCTGCTCGACGGCATTCTCGTCCTGCACGAAAGGTCCCTGCGCGAGCGCATGACCCTGTCGGTGTTCATCGACGTGCCCGACGATATCCGCCTGATGCGCCGCGTGCGCCGCGACTTCAACGAACGCAGAATCGATCTCGAGGAAACCTTGCGCCTTTACGAGGACTCGGTTCGTCCGATGCACATGCGCTTTGTCAGGCCTTCCTCCCGCCATGCGACCTGGATTTGGTCGCAGCTCGAGGATAAGCGCTTCCTGAACATGCTGATCGATGACCTCGGCCGCCGGCTCGGCCCCGCCCCTTGCCGATGACCTCGTCGGCCAGGGCGTGCATGTCGTAGATCCGGCGCAACGCCTCGATGATGGCCGAGGAATGCACCGCGACGGTCCTGTTGCGCGTCTCGTCGTAGGCGTAGCGGCCGACCAGGGATTGGATGTTGCCGTCGAACACCACGCCGACGCACTCTCCTTTGGCGTTGATCACGGGAGAACCGGAGTTCCCCCCGATGATGTCGTTGGTCGTGACGAAATTCACTTTGACGGCGAGGTCCAGCCTCGAGCGCGCCGCCTTGACCCGCGGCGCCAGGTCGAAGGGGGGTTTTTCGCCGTGGCCTGCGGCGCGGTCGTAGAGGCCGAAAAACGTGGTCATGGGAGCGACGAGCGTGGTGCCCGACTCGTAACCCGCGACCCGGCCGTAGGACAGGCGCAAGGTAAACGTCGCGTCGGGATACGTGGACTTGCCATAGACGGCGAAACGCGCCCGCGCGATGCGCCTTGCCTCCGCGACAAGCACGCTTTCGATCTCATCCTCGTACCACTTGCGTTGAGCGCGATAGACCGCGTCGAGCGTGCGGGCCCATACGATCAAGGAGTCGGTTTCGGCGTTTACGACCAGCACCCCTCCCTCGATGAGCGACTTTCGCCGCTCCGGCTCGAACAGTCCCGTTCCCCGGATCAGCGCGCGCGCCGCTTTTTCAGGCGTTGCGCCGCCGAGCGCGCGCTTGACGAACTGATCGTCCGGGCCGAGCTTGTCCAGGGCGTCTCTCAAAGAGCACGCCAGGAGATATTCCTCCAAATCCTTGTACAGGGGCGCGGGAGACAGCAGCCGAAAACGCAGCGATTCCAGGTTCGAATCCCGGAACTCCTCGTAGCGCCGGTCGTTGGGTTTGGCGACCTCCGCGACGTAGCGGACGATGGTGTTGGCCACGGCCGCGATCCGCGCGCCGTCGAAGCGGCGGTATGTCATCTGCAGGCGCCGGTCCCCGAATTTCTTTTGCGCCGCCGCGATGCGGTCCCAAGACCCCGCCGCCTCGCGGACGACGGAGTCCTTGGAGCGCGCCGTGATCGCGCGCAGCTCGTCCTCCGCCGATTTCAGGGATTGGAAAAGAGCCGCGTCCAACAGGCCCTCGCGCTCCCCCCCGACCGCTTTGAGCGCGTTCTCCACGCCGAAAATCCGGTCCTTGCAGCGGCGAGCCTGTTCGGCTCCCCGCTTGGCGTAGCCGTAGCAGTCGGCGCGAAGAGCGCGCGCGACCTCGAGGTATAACGGCAGGCCGATGTCGCGCGCGTGCTCGAGCTGCGCGACGGTGTGAAGGCGGTCCGTGCGGCCGGGATGGCCGGTCACAAAGACAAGTTCCCCGTCGGCGGCCCCATCCTCGGACCAGCGCAGGTGATGGGCGACCGAGACCGGCTTGCCGTTCTCATAGACGCGGAAAAACGCGAAGTCGAGCGCGTACCTGGGATAGGTGAAATTGTCCAGATCTCCGCCGTAGAAAGCGGCCTGCAATTCGGGGGCCATCACCAGCTTCATCTCGGTGTACTTTTTGTAGCTGTAAAGCCAGTATTCCCCTCCCTGGTACAGCTCGACGACGTCCGAGCGCAAACCCGTCTTCTCCATCGCGGTTTTGGCGATGCGCGACATCTCGGCTTTACGCTGCTCGTTTTGCTTTTTGTCGCTGGCCGAGGCGTCGACCGCCTTGACGATTTTGCCGGTCACGTCCTCCATGGACACCAAAACATTGACTTCCAGATCGGGACAGGCAATCTCCTGCGCGCGCGACGCCGCGAAGAAGCCGGACTTCACGTAGTCCTTGTGGGGAGAAGACATTTTCTGGAGCTGGCCCAAGGCCACGTGGTGATTGGTCAAAACGAGGCCCTGCTCCGAGACGAACGCCCCGGACCCCCCGTCGTTGAATCGGACCGAGGCCAGTCGCGCATGATCGATCCACTCTCGCGAAGGCGTAAATCCGTACTTCGCCTTAAGCCGCGACAGCGGCAGGTTGTCGAAAGTCCACATCCCCTCGTCGCCGCGCAGACGCGGCGCCGCCTCCGGAATCAACCTCTCGATGGTCGTCGGCATGTTAGGAACCTCTCAGGGCCGAAATACGCTCGGCGATCGGTGGGTGCGTGGAAATCAGGGCGAGGAAGCCGCCGCGTCCGCCCGCGATCTTCAACGACGCGTAGGCCGGCTCGGACTCCCGAGGCTCGAAGGCCCTTTCCAGGGCCTGCAACGCGGCGATCATGTTTTCCTTGCCGCCCAGCCGCGCGCTGCCCGCGTCGGCGCGGAACTCCCGCCAGCGCGAGAACGCGGCGACGACGATCATCCCCAAGAAACCGAAGACGATTTCCAAAACCATGGTCGTCAGCATCTGGGTGGAGTGGCGATTGTCGCGCTCGGAGTTCTGGCTGAGGGCATAGGCGACCACGCGCGCCAAAAACATCACGAAGGCGTTGACGACTCCTTGGACGAGCGTCATCGTGACCATATCCCCGTTGGCGACGTGGGCGATCTCATGCCCCAAAACGCCCTCGATTTCCCGGCGGCCCATGCCGTCAAGAAGGCCTCTCGACACCGCGACGAGGGCGCGGTTTCTCGTCGGGCCCGTGGCGAACGCGTTGAGCTCGGGACTCTCATAGACGCCGACTTCCGGCATGACGGACAGGCCGGCGCGCTGGGCCAATCGATGCACGATCTCGACGAGTTCATGGCCGGATCGGGGATCTAGAATTTGAACGCCCATGCTCCACTTGGCCATCATCCGAGACAACCCCAAAGAAATGAAGGCTCCGCCCATACCCCAGACCAGGCAGAAGACGGCCAAGGAGCCGTAGTCAATGCCGCGCGCGCTCAGGTAAGGACCGACCCCCAACACCTGGAGGGTGAAGGAAATGGTGAGCATGACCAGCATATTGACGGCCAAAAACAGACCAATCCTTTTCATCCACATCATGATCGTGCTCCTCCGATTCTTTTGACTTTAAATCCATCCTCGACCAGCATCCGTTCCAACTGGTCGCGATGATCGCCTTGAAATTCCAGGACTCCCTCTTTGATGGTTCCCCCGCAGCCCAGCGTTTTTTTCCACTGTCGCAGCTTCCCTTCCTTAAGGGTAGGGTGCATGATCAGGCGCTCGACGCGCGTGACGCCGGAACCCTTGGCTCCGCGTTGAAAAGACAGGCGCGCGGGCTCGGGCATCGCGCTCACCCGACCCTCCGGCAGCGCGAAGACAAAAGCGGAAGGGATTTGTCCAAGCGCTCGGACATATCGTGATGCCCCCAGCCGTGTTCCTCGTGGGTGTGGCGGACTTTCAAAGCCGAAAGCGCCTTGGACAAGCGGCGCGCGCCCAGATGCAGGAAATATTCGTCGCGAAGGCCGGCGTCGAACCACAGAGTTTTCAGTCGGCGCAAGGCGCCGGCGTGCTTGGCCGCGGCGTGAACGGGATCGAGATCGAGCCAACGCTTCCACACCGGCATGATCAGCTCGGCGGTGCGAGGATCGCAGGGGAGGTCGAAGCCGATCGGACTGCCGGGGTTGGGAGAATAGCACGCCGCCATCGCGAGGATGTTGATCACGCCGTGGTCAAAGGCCTCTTTAGTCCGGGATTTTAGAAAATCCTGGATCAGCCGTTTGCAAGAGCCGCCGTAGCGTTCCAAGGCGGTGACGAACTTGAGCATATCCTGGCCGTAGGCCGCCTCGAAGCCCATATCCCCCGAATGGCTGACGCAATGACCGAACACCTCCGGATGGCGCATCGCCAGCGTCAAGGCTCCAAAGCCTCCAGACGACTTCCCCAAAATCGCGCGGCCCTCGGGGTGGCGAACGGTCGAAAGCTTGTCGTCCATGAACCCCACCAGCTCGTAGACGACGAAATCCGCGTAACGCCCCGTGGCCGAAGAATTGAGATACTGGGATCCCCCGTAGGCCGTGAAGGCGTCGACGACGACGATAATCGCCTCGCGGGCTCGCCCTTCCACGATCAAGCGATCGAAACGCTCGAGGATGTTCTCCTTCCACGGATTATAGTTGACCGCGCCGCGGCCCGTCCCGGAAAATCCCGGCAGATAATAAAAAACGGGGTAGCGGCGTCCGCGCGCCGAGCCGTAGGACGGCGGAAGATACACCGGAATCTCCCGCCGGCGAAGATCGCCGAGAGGATTATCCTTCAAAACGATGCTCGAGACGGTTTCAATCTGCTGACGACCTTTCATGACTCCTCCAAAGCGCGCCGCAAAACGCCGCCCGCGCGGGCCAACTCCCGGCTCGCGTCCCGAGACGAGATGTCCCTGCGCGCCATCAAGACCGCGATCTTCGCGCTGCCTCCGCTCTCCCGCAAAAGGGCCCGCGCCCGCGCGCCTTTGACGCGGCCGAGGTCGGAAACGATGCGCTCGGCGCGCAGGCGGAGCTTGCGCGAGGAGGGCCTCAAATCGACCATCCAATGGTCATAGACCTTCCCGATCCGGATCATGGCTCCGGTCGTCAGGGCGTTGAGCACGAGTTTGGCGGCCGTGCCGGCCTTCAGGCGCGTGGAGCCCGTCACGACTTCCGGGCCGACCTCGGGCGCGATCACGATGTCGGCGGACCGTCCGTCGCGGCGGTTGTTCGAGGTGACCAGGATCGTGCGCGCCCCTCGCCGTTTCGCCTCGCGCAGCGCCGCGCGAACGAAGGGAGTGACGCCGCTGGCGGCCACCCCGATGACGACGTCGATGCGCCGCGCGGAACTCGCCGCGCGTCGACCGAGCATGGGATCGTCCTCGGCCCCTTCCTTGGCTCGGAACACCGAGCTCGGCCCGCCCGCGATCACGGCCCGAACTTGACGCGCGGTCGTGTTGAAGGTCGGCGGACATTCGGCCGCCTCGAGCACGGCCATGCGCCCGCTGGTGCCGGCCCCCAAGAGAAGCACCGAGCCTCCGGCGGACAGACTGCGCGCGAGAGCGTCCACGCCGCGGGCCAAGGGTTTGGCCACGCGCAAAACCGCCAGGGGCACGCGCCGGTCCTCGTCGATGATCAGGCGAACGATGTCCAGGGAGTTTTTAAGGTCGATATCGCGCGTACGGACATTGGGCTGCTCCGTAGGAAGCCGCGCGTACGCGCGCGACGACAAGAGTCCCATCTCAATGTCCGTCGGCTTGGCTCAACGGCGCCGCGACCGGCGCCTGCGTCGACGCCTCCGGAATCGGCGGGGCGGCGGGATTCTCGATCCAAGCGATAATGCGTTGGATCAAATCCGGCTGGGCGCCCAGCATGCGCGTGCCTCTCTCCTGGGGAACGGAGATCAGCGTCGCCCAATTGTCGCCCACCGCGGTCTTGGCGAACGAAAACAGGATTGGAGCTTCCTTGGATGAGCGCTTATCCGCTTCGGAATAGATCATCAGCAGAGGCGTCGGGGTCGGGCGCTTCATCGCGCGCAGCGCGTTGACGGTTAAAACTTCCTGCCACGCCATGCCGGGAGACAGCATGGCCACGAGGGGAACCTTGGGATGCGTCGCGGCGTAGCGAATCGCGACGCTGCCGCCCACCTCGGCTCCGATCAAGCCGATCGTCTCCTCGGGCACTCCCTTGGCGACCAGCCAGCGGATCGCCGCGTCGGCGTCATGGGACATGTCCAAGAAATCGTTGGCCGCCTTGGTCGTGGCGCGCAGCTTCTTCCAGGTGATGACCTCGCCTTCCGGCGTCGTGCGGCTCTCGCCGTGGCCGCGCAGATCGACGGCCATCACGCCGTATCCCGCTTTGGCGAGTGGGAAGGCCAGGCGCTTCCAATCCTCCTTCCTCTGTCCCGTGCCGTGAAGAAGAATCATCGTCGTCTTGGCCCCGGCCGGCGGAGCGAAAGCGGCCTTGAGCAGCCAGCCGTCGGCGGTCTTGAACTCGACGAACTCCCCGGGCAAAGCCTGCTTGGCAACCGGAGCGGCCGAGGCCCCCAACGCCAACGACGCGCAAAGAGTGACTCCTAGTCTCATGGTCTTAAGCGATGATCTCTTCTTTCTTGAACCACAGCGCGATCTCGCGCTGGGCGTCGGCCAAGTCGGAGGACGCATGGAGCACGTTCTCGAACTGCCCGGTGGTGATGATGCGCCCGAAAGAGCCTCGGATCGTGCCCGGAGCGGCCTGCTCGGGATTGGTGGCTCCCGCGACGGCGCGGACCGCCTTGATCGCGTTCTCGCCGCGATAGACGAGAGCCAGTATGCGGTGATCCTTGATGCCGTGGAAGTCCCCGCGGATGTACTTGATGAGGCCCTCGAAAAAGGGCTTGTCCGAAAGGGCCGCGTAGTGCTCGCGCGCGAGCTTCTCGGTGATGCAAATCATCTTCGCGCCCACCATCTCAAGGCCGGTGGCGTCGAGGCGATCGATGGTCAGGCCGGTCAGCTTGCGAAAGGCGCCGTCGGGTTTGATCAGAATCAGGGTTTGTTCAATAGCCATAGGTAGTTTGATTCTAGCCAATCCGAGGCCCGGAGCGCCACATTCCCTCCCGAAACATCACGGCGCGCGTCGAGCGTGAAGCTGCCCCACGAGAAAATCGGCGATGAACCCCGCGTCGTAAGGCCAGGCGTACTCGATGACGACGCCGGGATGGCGCTTGGAGGCCGCGGCGACGATGCCCGGAATCTCGCACTCGGCGTGGAGGCCGCCGCGGGTGTACATCGTCGAGACCATGCTGATGCGGGTCATGCCGTCTTCGACCAAGCCCTCGATGGCGTCCTCGACCGAGGGCGCGCAGAATTCGTTGTAGGCGACCACCAGCCGGCGCCCGCCGAGCTTGGGCGCCAACGCCTTGGCGATCTCCTCGACTCCGGCTTTGTAGGGATCGGTCGCGGGGGTGCGGGGCCATTCGCGGACGATTTTGTCGAGCTCGGCTTCCCGCGGGCTCATGACGGCGTCGCGCCGCGCCTGGCGCTCGCTCTCCAAGCGCTTGAGTTCCGCGATCATGGGCTTGGGCGTGTCTATGGCGGTGCCGCCGTGCCCGATCAGAATCACCGCTTCGGTATTCGTCACGGCCCGATTATATCTCTTTGCCCGCCCCCCCGGGACGTGTTGACTTTTCGTCGTCTCGCGAGTCCAGGAAAATCGAAAGTAGATTCTGATCGTCGTTAAAACACGGGAATCCGTGCGT
>JBBTHA010000054.1:0-11275 GCA_038060535.1 Elusimicrobiota bacterium
GTTGACCAAGTCGGCGTTGGATCCGTCTCCTTTCTATTGGGTCACCAAGCAATCCACGGTCAGCGTGATCAACCTCAATATGACTCCGGCAAATCCCGCCTTGGTCACGGGCGGTTCGGGTCAGTCGACGCTGAAAGGGACGGTGATCGCTCAAAACATCATCCGCCAAGTGGACTTCAATGCTTTGGGCGGAGATTTCAACAACTTCATGAAATATATCCCCATCGTCACGCTCTACGACTCATCCGGGGCGCTCAAAGCGGCGGGATTGGTGATCCCCGACCCGACGTGTTTCGACGAGCAAGGAGCCAACAACAGGCTGCTGGAGGAGTCCATCGCCGCGGGCAATTGGTCCGGATTCCTCTCCGCTTTCGGCAATTGCGTGGGAGGGTGGGGCTATGAAATCAGGGGCTTGAGCGCGGGGGAGGTGTATAAGGCGGTTCTCACGACGCCCAATTATCCTCCTTACGACAACAGAGTGACGATGGGGGTGGCGGGCTCGACGGTGACCTTGAATATCAACATGGACGTGGAGGTCGGTTCCGGAGCGACTTTGCTCGGCGTGGTGACCACCACCAATTCCGTGACCATCTCGACGGCCTTGGTCACGCTCGAGGCCCCAGGCTACAACAATGGCGACGCGAAGAGCTTCACCACGGGCAGCGCGGGCGAATATAAATTCGAGGGCTTGCCCAAGGGTACCTATAAGATCGGCGTGACCGCCTCCGGCTACTCCTTGGCCTTGAGCAAGATCGATCTCAGCGGGAATACGACGTTTACCCGCAACATCGCCTTGCGCGTCGCCGGAGGAACGATCACGGGAACGGTTCGCGCGGCGGCTTCTCGTGAACGTTTGTCGGGCGTTAAAATCTACGCCTACAACGACACGTTCAATGTCTTGAACCCGTCGTCCGAGCTTTCTCTTCATAAGACGGAAACCAGCACCAGCGGCTACTACTCGCTGGAAGGCTTGGAATCGACGGGGATCTACAAGGTGTTCGCGAAGGCTCCCGGCTATTTCATCGCCAGCGCCTCCACCGGCATGATCGCCGGAGTTCGCTCGGGCATCGACTTCCAGCTGGTCAAGAAGCCCCTGGACGTGGAGGTGTTCGCCCGCCGAGTCGGATCGGATTTTGAATTCACCGTGCTCAACCCCGGGGACTTCTCCGACGGCGATGCGTGGGTGGGAGGATCGCCGTTCGTCCTGGCCGGTTCGACGAACGTCGGCAACGGCTTCCAGGAGCAGATCGACAGCAGCGGCAACAAAATCCTGGTGCTGAAATATCCCGTGTCCGACCTGACGGCCGGCACGGATTACATACTGCACATCGAGGCGAAAGCGGGAGTTACGATCGCCGGCGTGGTCAACAAGAACGACGTGGTGACCAAGGAGGTGCTTTTCGGCCTCAACCGGTCGGGCTGCGCCAGTCAAGGCATCGACGACATCATGTTGGGAGACGATTCGACGGGGGATTTCGGCCATAACAGCAATCAAGCTCCCATCGACGTCACCGGCGCCAACGACTCGGCCCTCGGCGTGCCCGCCGGCGCCATGGTCGGGGTCTCGACATACGTGGTCCCGGCTCTGTCGATGTGCCAGCAAACCGCCGCGGCCTTCACTCCCGCCGCGGCAGTTCCCAGCGGAGCCTTCGTCAGCGACGTCTATCAGGTGACGTTGTCGAGCCTGAGCTTCACGAACAAGGGTTTCGACGTCAAGCTGGCCTATGACAAGTCCGCCTCCAACCTCACGGACATTGCGATTTACCACTACAACAGCACGACGGCGCAATGGGAGGCGGTCTCGGGCCTGCAGACGATCGACCCGGTCAAGGGAACGATCACCACGCGGGTGCAAGCCCTGTCGACGGTCGCGGGCTTGCCGAGCAGCCATTCGATGAAGGCCATGGTCTTGGGCGGCACCTACGTTCCAAACACCCGGTACCGAATCGCGGCGAGCGGAGACTCAGGGTCGTTCGCGATTTTGAGGCCTTCGCTGGCCGGAGCGGCTTACTCCGGCAGCGCGCTCAAAGTCTTCAACTTCCCGAACCCCTTCAATCTCTCCCCCAAGACGGTCTCCATCGTTCACGGGGGAGCGACCACGAGCTTGCCGACGACGGGAACGGTGATCAAATACGAGCTTCCCGCCGGCACCAACGGACCGGTGCGCATCCGGATATACGCGCAGTCGGGCGAACTGGTCGACGAACTCGACGAGGGCGACAAGACCGGGGGCAAGTATTACTACACCACGTGGGACGGGAAGAACGGCAAGGGCGTCAACGTGGCCAACGGGGTTTATTTCGGGGTCTTGTCGGTTCCCGGACAGAAAGCCAAGAACGGAACCTTTAAATTGGCTGTGGTGAAATAAGCGGGGTCATTTTGGATGGAGGATCATTCCATGGTTAGAAAAATCGGTTTCCTTTACCTGGCTTTCGCGGGAGCGTTCGTCCTGCCGGCCTCGGGGTTGGGTGTGGGCACGACGGGGGCTCAGTTTTTGAAGGTCGGCGTCGGGGCCCGGCCCTTGGCTATGGGCGGGGCGTTCTCCGCCTTGGCCGATGACGCGAACGCCGTCAACTGGAATCCGGGGGCGCTGGGAACGGTCGAGAGGCAGAACGTGACCGCCAGCTATAACACTCTGTTTCGAGACCAGTCTCAGGGGTTTTTAGGCTACGCCCGGCCCATAGGGGAGGGTAAAGGAGTCATCGGCGCGGGGGTCAATTATCTGACGGTGGGGAAGATCGAGAAGCGCGCGGGGGACACCGAAGATCCCGATTCAACCTTCAGCAACCAGAATTTCGCCGTGAACGTTTCTTACGGCAAAAGCAACGTCGCCGAGGGCCTTTCAGTGGGGGGGAACTTAAAATACATCCGCGAGGTTCTCGACACCTACAAAGGCAACGCCGCGGCGCTCGATTTCGGGGTCCTCTACAATACTCGGATCGACAATATGTCGATCGGCGGATCCCTGCGGAATTTGGGGACGAAGATCGGCCCCGACCCGCTGCCGTTGACGGCCAAAGGCGGCGTGGCCTACAAGGCGCTCGACAAGAAGTTGATCCTGGCTTCCGATCTGGACTGGTTGATGCTCGATCGCAAGCTCTATTGGGATTTGGGCGGCGAGTACTGGATTAATCGTGTTTTGGCCGCGCGCGCCGGGTATCAATTCGGGCGCGCCGCCGACAGGCTTGGCAGCAACTTGGTGGGATTCGCCTTCGGTCTAGGCATTTGGATCGAGCAGTTCCGTCTCGACTACGCCCTCGTTCCTTTCGGCGATCTCGGCAACACCCACCGCGTGACGTTAGGGTGGAGCTTCTAGGCCCCGGCGCCCGATCATGGCGCGGGTCGACCCGCATTCGTATTTCGACGACTCTCAGCCGCGCGTGTGTCATTGGCGGCTGGAACTCAGCGCGGATTTCAACCGACAAACGCTGAGCGGGACGGTCGCCCTGTGCTTCGACAAGGGGTGCCGCCGAGGCGTCTTAGACCTCGACACCAAGTCTTTGACGGTGACGCGGGTCTTTTCCGAGACCGGGAAGGCCTTGCCCTTTGAATTGGGAGCGGAGCAGGCGGTTCTTGGCCGCCGCCTGCGCGTGCGCCTGTCAGCCGGCGTGCGGGAAGTCCACATCACCTATGAGACAAGTCCGACGGGCGCCGGCTTGCAATGGCTGACCCCGGAGCAAACGGAAGGGAAAAAGCATCCTTTCTTGTTTACCCAATGCCAGCCCATCCACGCGCGCAGCGTGCTGCCGTGCCAGGACAGCGCGACGGCCAGGGTGACCTACGACGCGCAGGTGTTGGCGCCGGCGCCCCTGACCGCGGTGATGGGCGCTGGACCCTTGGGCACGGGTGACGGCGATGCGGGGCGCCGGGTGTTTCGATTCCGGATGCCGCAGCCGATTCCAAGCTACCTCTTTGCTTTGGCGATCGGTGAACTGGAAGGCCGGGATCTCTCCCCCCGGTCGCGCGTTTGGGCCGAACCCGCGACCATCGCGGCCGCGGCCGAGGAATTTTCCGGGACCGAAGCGATGATTCAAAGCGCCGAGTCCCTCTTCGGACCCTACGATTGGGAGCGCTTCGACATGCTGGTTCTTCCGCCGTCCTTTCCGTATGGGGGGATGGAGAACCCGAGGATGACGTTCCTGACGCCCACGCTGCTGGCGGGAGATCGCAGTCAAGTGGCCGTCGTCGCCCACGAGCTCGCTCACAGCTGGACGGGGAACTTGGTCACCAATGCGACGGCCGAGCATTTCTGGCTGAACGAGGGCTTTACCGTGTGGGCGGAACGGCGGATTTTGAGGGCCTTGCGGGGCGACGAGGCGGCCGCGCTGGCGTGGGGCATCGGGCAAAAGGATTTGGAGGAGGCCCTGGAGCGCTTTGAGGGTAAGCCCGCATTGACTTGTTTGCGCACTCACCTCGAGGGCGTCGATCCCGACGAGGCCTTTAGCGTCGTTCCCTACGAAAAGGGCGCGCGTTTTGTCGTCGCGTTGGAGCGGGCCGTCGGCGAGGAGCGTTTTGACCGTTTCGTGAAGGACTATATGAAAACCTTCCGCTTCCAGAGCATCACGACGGAACGCTTCTGCGCGTTCGTGGAGGCATCCTTTCCCGGCTTGCTGACGAACATCAACGCCGACGCGTGGCTCAACGAGCCCGGGATGCCGGCCAGCGCCCCCCGGTTTGTCTCTCGCAATTTGGAAATGCTCTCGTCGTTGGCCCAGGGCTGGAAGGACGGGATCAGGCCGGACCCAGGGCTAATTGGACGATGGACGCCCGACGAAATCATTATCTATCTTCAGCGGCTGCCGCGCGAGATGAGCCATGAAGAGTGCGCGTGGCTTGACGGCGCGCTGTCTCTGACCGGAAGGGGCAACCATGAAATTTTGACTCAGTGGTTGTGCATCGCGGCTTCCAGCGGTTATGAGCCCGCTTTCGACCGGGTGCGGCGGCTGCTCACCCGAGTCGGGCGAATGAAATACGTGCGGCCTCTGTATCAGGCGCTGGGAAGGACGGAGGCCGGCCGACGAATCGCGCATGAGATATTTGCCCAAGCCGGCCCCGCCTATCATTCCTTGACTCGTCGCGCGGCGCAGTCTTTATTGGATCAATACGCTGTAAAAGCGTGAGAGAGGGGGGTGTTTTTTGTCAGCAGCTAATCATTATTATGCTTGAATTTATTGCGTTATTCCTATCACACTGTTCATCGGCCTCCGGGGTGTTAAAAATCCGAGTAAATTTTGACATCGAGGCTTGACAAATCGAGGCCGCGGGTTTAACCTTTCATAAAGGGGCGGGCGGCGCCTTCCAAGTCAGAAGCGGTAATCGTTTACTAATAGTTTGGTCGCGCGCGCGCCCTCGGCATGCTAAGCTTTTTGTGAGAGGAATCATCTTATGGACGAATTAAGAATCGTTCAACTCACCAAGGAAATGGTCGCCGAAGAGCTCCGGCTTTTGGGCGATCCGTGCGCGGCGGCGGCAAACGTGCTGCGCAAGACGTTGTACGCCGCGTTCGCCAACCCCGCCCCTGGAGGCACGCCGACGACCGTGGTCATCGAGGACGCCGTCAAAGGCGCGATGACGGCTTTGCTGTTGGCCGATCACAGCATGACTCGGGGAGCGATTTTGGTCCTTGAGGCGGTCATGGACGTGGCGGCCAAGCGCGAGCTGGACCCGACGAGCAGCATGCGGGCGGCCCTCAAAGGGTTGGCGGATTTGCGGAGGTTCGTCGATCCGGCGCGCCTTGACGACATCCGTCTTGAAATCGCGGCGCATTACATGGGAGCGGGGGAGGTGTTCATCGAGTACGTGCGCCAGGTTAAGGTCGCTAAGACATGATGCGGTGACAAATCCTCTCGTCGCGCTTGATCTCCTGATTCCCGACGCGATTTTAGACGTCCGCTACGCGACGAAAAACAATATGACGGGTCGGCCTCTATATCCATTTGCCGCCGCGTACTTGAGACAATCGACGGCGAACATGTTGGTCAAGGCCGCCGCCACGTTGCGCCAACGCCGGCTCAGGCTCGTTGTGTTTGACGCTTACCGCCCTTTATCGGTTCAGAGATTGCTCTGGCAGGCCAAACCTTCCCGAAGATACGTGGCCCCTCCCGACCGGGGCTCCTCTCACAATCGCGGCGGGGGGATCGACGTCGCCCTGGCGAGCCTCGACGGCACCCGATTGGAGATGCCGACCGGCTTCGATGATTTCGGTCCGCGGGCGCGTCATGGGGCCGACGGCGTGCCCGTCGAGGCTCGCCGCAACGCCGATCTGTTGAAGTCGGTGTTGGAGGCGGCCGGATTCAAGTCCTTGGTCGACGAATGGTGGCACTATCACGATCCCGCCTCGAAGGAGTGGCCGTTGCTGGATGTGCCTTTTGAGGAGTTGGCCCGATGAGCGTGTCTTCCCTGAAAGCGACCGAGGCGGAGATCGCGGCTAAAGCCGCGGCCGCGCGCCGGGCAAGCCAAGTCTGGAGCCGGAACACGATTGCCCAGAGGGTGCGGGCGCTGCGCTCGCTTTGGCGGGCCCTGGCCCATCGACGCGAGGAGATCGCTTTCGTCGTCAATGAGGATATCGGCAAACCGTTCGTCGAGTTCGAGCTCATGGAATTCGCCGTGGCGGGGCTGTTGGTCAACTGGATGACGTCGGCCGCCGAGCGGGTGCTTGGCGACAAGGGCGTACGGCGGCCCTGGATCTTTTTCAATAAGAGGGCCTATGAGCGACGCGTGCCTTACGGGGTCGTGAGCGTCATCACCCCGTGGAATATGCCCTTTCTCATCCCCTTTGGCGACGCCTTCGCCGCGATGCTGGCGGGAAATTCCGTTCTGCTCAAGCCGTCGCCGCACGCGACCAAGACCGCTTTGTGGTTGGAAGCGGCCGTGGCGGCGACGGGATTCTTGCCGGAGGGGATTTTCTCCGTTGTTTCCGGCGACGCGGAGACGGGCGAGAGGCTCGTCGACGCGGCGGATTTGACGCTTTTTACCGGCTCCGCCAAGACCGGGCGCGCGGTCGCGGGGCGCGCGGCGTCGCAGCTGAAACCGGCCATTTTGGAGCTGGGAGGGAAACACTCGATGATCGTCTTGGGAGATGCTCCTCTCGAGAGGGCCGCGGCGGCGGCGGTGTGGGGGGCGTGCGCCAATTCCGGTCAGCTCTGCGTGTCCATAGAGCGGATATTCGTGGAGGCCGGGGTCTACGACCGCTTCGTCGAACTGCTGCGTCCTCGCGTCTCGGCGCTGCGAGCAAGTCCGGATGGACGCGGCGCAGACCTCGGCCGGCTGGCTTTGCCCGCGGGTTTAGAGCGCGTCGTCTCTCAGCTTGAGGACGCGCGTCAGAAAGGCGCTCGGGTGATCGGAGGAGATATTTTGGATCGGGAGAAGCTCCTCCTATCGCCCGCCCTGGTCGTCGACGCGCGGTTGGACATGCGGGTGATGCTCGAGGAGACTTTCGGGCCCGTGATCGCGGTCATGAGGGTGGCGCACGCCGAAGAGGCCGTGGCGCTCAACAACGCGGGAGCCGAAGGCCTATCCGCGAGCGTGTGGACCAATGACTTGGCCAAGGGCGAGCGGCTGGCCGCTTTGCTGGAAGTCGGCATGGTCGGCGTCAATGAGCCGGCGACGCACTACGCCTTCGGCGGCCTGCCTTTTGGCGGCATGAAGCAAAGCGGGATCGGGCGTCGTCACGGAGATCAAGGACTTCTTGCCTTGACCCAGGCCCAGTCGGTGATCGTTCACGAATGGCCGTCCTCGGGGTCGGATCCTTGGTGGTTTCCCTACGACGAGGTGAAATCCGGATTCCTGCGACGCCTTTTGGGACTGCCGTGATTCTCGGGATGCACGCCTCGCTCAGGCGAGGCTACGCGGCTGCGTTGGAGGCCTCGAGGCTCCTTGGCTGCGAGGCCCTGCAGATTCTCCCTTACGTCAGACATCATCAGCCCAGCGCGGAAGAATTGGCTTCCTTCGACGCCTCTCGCCGCGCCCTGGGCGTTAAAGCCCTGCTCGTTCACTCTCGTTTCGTTCCCAATCTCGCCTCGTCGAATTTTGAGCTCCGGTCCAGGTCGGTGGGGCACCTCAAACGGGAGATGGCCCTGGCGTCGGCGCTGGGGGGCGACGGATACGTGATCCATGGGGGGGCCTACTCTCCCGGCGGGGATTTCGAAGGCGGGCTTGCCCATTTCGTCGATTCCGTGATCCGCGCCGTGGATGGCGTCGCGGGCCGCGTCCCGATCTATCTGGAGAACGTTCCGGGAGGAGGGCGGCGCATGGGGGGAAGTCTCGAGGAATTGGCTCGCCTCTACGGCGCCCTGAGCTCAAAGGTTGAGGCTGTCGGCGTCTGTCTTGACAGCGCTCACGCCTACGCGGCCGGTTATGATCTTGCGACCGGGGAGGGGGCGGGGCTTTTTTTGACCCGCGCCCGCCGCCTGTTGGGCGCAGACGCGGTGCGCGCCTTCCACCTCAATGACACCTGCGCTTCACTTGGTTCTCATCGCGAAAATCATGCGCATTGGGGCCGGGGGCGCCTGGGCGGCGAGGGATTGGCGGCGCTGCTTGAGGGGGCTGGAGACAGCGGCGCCGTGGGAATCCTGGAGATGCCCATGGAGGGAGTCCCGGCCGACCGTGAGAGCTTGGACTTCGTCAGAAGGTTAGAGTTAAGCCGGAAAAGCCGATGACGACCTGGGTTTTGTAGCCGCGCGCTTCGATGTGCGCCAGAGCTTCATGGCCCATGCGCTCGAGGGCGTCGTCGCTGTAGCGGTCGTCTTGATGGACCAGGACAAGCTCCTTGACCATGTTGCGACCCGCGAAATCCACGGCGGCGATGAAGTTCGAGTGCCCCGTGTTGGGATTGAGTCGATAATCCTCGGGAGTGTATCGCCCATCATGGAACATCAGGTCCGCGTTGCGGCATGCGGCCCCGAGTTTTTCGTCGTAGTCCTGGAGAGCGGTGGCGTTGTCTCCGTAGAGTTCACTGTCGGGGCAGTAGATAATTTTCCGGTCATCGGTCTGCAGAACGTATCCGAGCGTGGTTCCCGGATGATTGGCGTAAAAGGCGGAGAGACGAACTCCGGGCAGGATTTCGTAGGTCTGTTCGATTAACTCGTAGAGCTCGATTTTGGCGGCCGGAAGAGCGCGCCGCGGGCCTTGGCTGAACGTCTCCTTAAGGGCCGCTTCAAAGGGCTTGTCGGGATCGGAAGCTCCGCTGATGTTGAGGGTGTAGTTCTTGTCGTGGGCGCAGGCGAAACTCCCGAGGCCTTCCACGTGGTCCCGGTGAAAGTGGGTGATGAACAGCCACAGCTGCTTGTGCTTGCCCGATCTGCGCAGTTCCTCGCCCAGCAGCTTTATCCCGGAACCCGCGTCGAAGATGAAGAAGTTCGACGGAGTTTCGATCGAGACGCAGGAGGTGTACGTTCCGTAGCGCGACCCCTCGGCCGGAGCGCCTCTGGACGGCGCGCGGCAACCCCAAACGGTGGCTTTAAGTTCCGCGCGTTTGGCAGGAGCCCTCATGATTGGCGCCGAGGATGCGGCGGTGGGTCGCACGCCCTGAGCGCTGAGGATTTCTCCGATCTTGGCGGCGAAGTTCTCCACGTTATAGGGTTTTTCGATAAAGGCCGCGGCCCCGTAGGCGAGAGCGCGCTGCTGTTCGGCGGCGAAGGATTTCCCGGAGACGATGACGGCCTTGATCTTCTCCGTGGCCGGGTCGGACTTGAGACGGTGCAGCAGGGTCAGGCCATCCAATCCGGGCATCAAGATATCGAGGACGACAAGGGCGGGGGATTCAGCCTTGATGATGTCTTGAGCCTGCAGACTGTCGAAGACGAGAAGCGTGGAATAGCCCGCGTCCCGGAGCAACTCCAGAGTCAGGTTCCCCACGATCGGATCGTCATCGATCACGATGATTTGAGTGGCCAAAGCGCACGTATTCTATAATAATAAGGGCATGCGTATCATCGCGGGTTCAAATCGCGGGCGTTGGATCAAGGGGGCGCCCAAAGACCTTCCGGTCCATCCCATCTCGGCGCGGATCAAGAAATCGGTTTTCGACATCCTGCGTCCGAAGTTGGAGGGAGCGAGGTTCCTGGATCTTTATGCCGGGACGGGGGCGGTGGGTCTTGAGGCGCTCTCCCGGGGGGCGCTGTCGGCATTTTTCGTCGACAGGGACAAGCGCTGCCTGGCGGTCATCGAAGCGAACCTTCAGCGCCTGAACTTGGGGAGCGCGGGCAAGGTCTGCTTCGGAGACGTCCTGCAGGATTTGTCGTGGATTCCGTTTCGCGCGGGCTTGAACGAATTCGACATCGTCTACATGGGGCCGCCTTACCGGGACGGGGACAATCGCATGCTGGCGTATTCGACGCCGACGCTGGCCCGAGTGGCCGAGGCCAAGCTTCTGGCGCCTGGCGGATGGGCTCTGCTTCAACGCTACAAGAAGGAGCGCGTGGAGCTCCCCGTCGGTCTTGAGAGATTCCGCACGGAGCGCTACGGAGACACCGACGTCGAGTTCTTGCGCCGATCGGCGCTCTAAATTGGAAATCTCTTTCACCCGATACCGCATTTACCGGGAGTGTCCGTGGAAATACAAGCTGATGTTCATCGATCAGCGCCGCATTCCGCTCAATCCGAAGTCTTCTATGGGCCTGTCGCTTCATCGCGCCCTTGAGGCGTGGTTGAGCGAAGGGGAGAGAACGGAGGAGTCCTTGCGGGAGGCTCTGAAATCCCAGTGGCTGGGGCAAGGCTACCCGGATGACGACACCCAGGAACTCTGGTATTCCAAGGCGGAGCGCATTCTGTCCCGTTTTTACAAGGAAGAGGAATCTCGCAGGACCCGGATCATCGGGGTGGAAAAGGAGTTCATCTGGACGCTGGCCGACCATGAGGTGCGGGGCATGATCGACCGCATCGATCAAGGCCCCGACGGCTCTTATGAGTTGATCGATTATAAGACGGGTCCCGCGTTGCCCAACGCCGGCGATGTCGCCGCCGATGGACAGCTTCGTTTTTATGCGCTTGGCGCGCGAAGGGCGCTGGGTTTTTCGCCCGCGATGTTGACGATGGATTGTCTCGCCGCCGGGGGGCGAGTCTCAGCTCCTTACGACGCGTCGGGTGAGGAGGCGTTGGAGGCGGACATACTCCGGGCGGCATCGGCTATTGAGCAAGGTTCTTTCTCCCCGGACACGTCGTTTTGTCCGCGCTGCGACCTGCGGCGAGGGTGCCTCTACTCGGGCGAAAAATAAGGAGTTATTAGCCGGAATTCTTCGTTTGAAATCATCAGCGATGAGAACGCGTGGATTATTTT
>JBBTHA010000055.1:0-740 GCA_038060535.1 Elusimicrobiota bacterium
GCGATCCCGACAAGGGGCGATCCGAACGCAGCTCCCTCATCAGCAGAGAGTCAACTGAAGATTGGGTTAGCCCGTCTTCAACGCAAGACGGAGCGCAAACGGAAGAGCGGCCTCAGGTCCGAGCCCGCACCGGAAAGCGCCGCGTCCGCAGTCGCCGGCAGACGTGGTCTGCCCGCGCGCAATACTCATGGCGGCGGACCTTGTCGAGAAACAGGGCGTTGTCGACGAGGGCGTTGAACATCTCGAGCGCGGGCTTGCCTCCCCGGCCGGCGCCGTGGCCGATGAAGGCGGCCGAGATCTGTCCGGGATGGAAGCGGTATTTCACCAGGGAGCGAGGGGTGAAATCGACCCGCTCGGGGCCGTAGGCGCGGTAAAGGCGCAGCCAGAAATCGGTGTCGTCGTTGAGCCGTTTGAATCGCAGATCGAAGGAGCCCACCGCCTGGAACACGCCGCGCTCGAGCACGAGGCTTGAGAACAGCGCCGTCGGCCACTCGGGGATATGGCCGTTGCGATAGAGATCGATCATCTTTTTGAGAGGGCGCCGCGCCGGCCCCGGTCCGGGTTGCCGGGCGTTTAAGTGGCAGCGCGCGTACAGGGTCTTTCCGCCCAGATCGACGATATCGAAATCGCAGTGGGACACCATGGCGCCCGAGGTCTCCATTCTCTCGAGCTGGAGCTCGAGCTTGCGCGGATTCCACATGTCATCGTCGTCGAGAAACGCCACGTAGCGCCCGCGGGCG
>JBBTHA010000055.1:750-38707 GCA_038060535.1 Elusimicrobiota bacterium
CCATCGAGTCGGCGGCCTGCTCCGCGGCGATCGCCCCCGCGGCCGTGCACCCCGAAGGCTTGCCCAGACGAATGGACGTCAGATTTTTTTGCTTTGCTTGGCGCAGGAAACGGGCCGTTTCGTCGCTGGAGGCGTCGTCGACGACGATGATCTCGCGGTCGCCAAGAGTCTGCCGCAGCACGCTGTCGAGGCATTGCTCGAGAAGGCGAACGCGGTTATGAGTCGGGATGACGACGCTCACCAGGGGCGCGCGCGGCTTAGCGTTGCTTTTCATGAGGCTGCGCGGCGAAGAAGTCCGCCAACTCGTCGAGGGTGTTGATCGCTCGGCACGGCGGCAGCGAACGCAAAAACGCCTTCCCGTAGCCTTTTTTTAGAACTCGGGAATCCAGACACACCACCGCGCCGCGGTCGGCCGAGGTGCGAATCAAGCGGCCAAATCCCTGTCGGAATTTCATCACCGCGCGCGGCAGCGACCAATCCTTGAAATAATCCCGCCCGTTCTCGGCCAGCCAACGGCTGCGAGCTTCCTCCAGCGCCGACGACACGTTGGGGAAAGGGAGCTTGATCAACACCACGCACGACAGCGCTTGGCCGGGCACGTCGATGCCCTGCCAAAACGTGTCCACGCCCAAAAGGACCGCGTCTCCGGCGGCTTCGAATTCCCGCACGAGGGCCTCGTGCCCGGAGGCGCCCTGCGCCCATACGGGACGTTCGGTGATTTCCTTTCGCAGCAGCCCATGGACCTTGCGCAGAAGTTTCCAGCTCGAGAAGAGGAGGAACACTCCGCCGGGAACGCGCGCGACGATCTCGGCGCAGGCCCGCGTCACGGCGAGAACGTGCATTTCCTCGTCTCGCGGGTCGGGGATGCCTTCCATCGCCCAAAACGCGGCCTGAGTCGCATAGTCGTAGGGCGAGTCAAGGATGAGTTCCCGCGCCTCGGGAAGGCCCACGCGCGACTTGAACTCCTTGAGGCCCGTGCCCGTCGACAGCGTCGCCGACGTCAGAATCGACGCAATCCCCCGCGAGAACAAGCTCTCGGCCAGGCGCCGTCCCACGTCGAGCGGCGCCGCCCTCAGCTCGGGTCCGCCTCGCGGCCACGACACCCAGCGCGCGGTCGCCTCGGAGTCGGGCTTGAGCACGGCCATCAAATCCTGGCCGAACTGCGACAGTCGACCGTGGATGCTGCGCAGCTCGAGCTCATCGCGCTCAGCCTCGGCCGCCGCCGCCGCCAGAGCTTTGTCCAAAGCCATGAGCACGGCGGGGGGAGATGCGGGCATCGTCTCGAGCAGCTTGCCGTGGTTTTCCTCGTCGGGCTGCGTGAGCCCGTTGTCCTTGGCCACCCCCTCGAGAAAACGGGCGACGTCTGCGACCGCCTCATCGGAAAGGGAGCGCAAAGCGTCGTCTGAGCGCAGCTGCGCGACTGCGCGAATCTCCTCGGACACCGACGCCATTCGAGACAGCCCCGCCGAAACGCCAAAGCGCGCGCTGGCCGCGTCCTCCAGATTGTGGGCCTCGTCGAGGATCATGGCGTCTGCGGGAGGCAGCCGGGCTCCCGAAAGGAGCAGCGCGTGGTTGACGACCAGAAGGTGAGCCCGCTCGGCTCTCTCCCGATCCCGCCTCCAAAGACAGCGGTCCCAATACGCTCCGCCGGGACCTTGGCAGAGGTCGGTGTCCCGGCAGACGCGGTCCCAGAGATTCTGGGGGATCAGCTCCGGCAGCGCCGAACGGTGGCCGGACTGCCCGGACCGGGCCCAGAGATCAAGCCGTTCGAGCAAAGCGCCGCCGGAAGCGGACACGGACTCCGGATGGGCGCGCAGGCGCGCCAGGCGTTGGACGCAAAGATAATTATCCGCCCCCATGAGCATCGCATGGCGCAACGACAGCCCCAACTCTCCCAAAGCAAGCGCGGCGGTGGGCAATTCGTGCTGCAGGAGCTGCTCTTGAAGGGCGCGGGTATGAGTCGAAACGATAACCCTGCGATCGTGCGTGACCGCCCACAAGGCGGCGGGAAGCAGATACGCCAAACTCTTTCCGACTCCCGTGCCCGCCTCGATGATCACGTCGGAGCCCGTCTCCAAGGACCGCCACACCTCCGCGGCCATCTCCTCCTGCAGCCGCCGAGGCTCCCAACCCGGGCGCGCCCTGGCCAGAGCCCCCTCTCGGCCGAAAAGAACGGTCAAATCCATGGGAGATTTGTAGCATTTCGACCGCCATCGTCGTTCAACAAGGGGAATTGGACCCCCTGTGCGGCCCCGACACAACCACCGGATCCATGCCGCAAGGACCCACATCGCATAGGTCTTATGGCACCCAATGGTGTCAGGCTTTAGATTAAGAAATCCATAAAAATAAACGACTATCGCGTTTTTGACTATCCAGATCATTCCCTTATTCACAGACTTATCCACTTGTCCACAACCTCTTCTAGGCCTTTTTGGACGCGTTGACGCGGGGGGACGTAACTGCTAGACTGGCGGCGATGGAGCCTTCCGCCTCCGCCGAGCCCGTTGAGCGCCTATGGAAAACGGCGCGCTTCCTTCCCCAAACCGTGCGCCTGCTGGGAACCAGATACCGGACCTTGTTTCTGGCCCATGCCCAGCGCTGCCGTCCGCGGGGAGAGGCGGGAATCGTCGCCGACGCCATGGCGTTCATCGACTTTCTCGGCAAGCAGGAGCGCGTCGGCCTGCTCGCTCCGGAACGGACCGCGCTCAACGCCGATGCGCGCGCCCTGCGCCGCCGTTTTCGCTTGCGCCGCGAGGGCGACGAAATTTTCGCGGTCGAGAAATGGAAAATATTTCAATGGGTGGGCCTTTAAACCATGACTCATCGAACGGGGACTGACGACGCCTACCGGACCGCGGCTTTGCTCGACTTCGTGACCAAACGGGTCTCACGAGAAGACGACGTGCTGCGCGACATCCGGGTGGGAGCGCCCAAGCGCGGGCTGCCGCCGATCAGCATCGGACCTGACGAAGGCCGAATCCTTCATTTCCTGGTCTCGACCTGCCGCGCGGAAAAAATCGTCGAGGTCGGAACGCTCGCGGGCTATTCCGCATGCTGGATGGCGCGCGCGCTTCCCAAGCAGGGAAGGCTTCACACCATCGAATGCGATCCTAAACACGCCGCCGTCGCCCACTCCAACGTGGCACGGGCCGGCCTCTCGGAGGTCGTCACCGTCCACACCGGAACCGGGAAAGAGATTCTGCCCCAGCTCTCCCCGCGGGGGCCCTTCGACCTCTGTTTCATCGACGCGGATAAAATCAGCTACCGCGACTACGTGCGTTGGGCCGCCGACAATGTCCGTTCCGGCGGCCTCGTGATCTGCGACAACGCCTATCTCTTCGGCCGGCTTCATCGCGAGGATCTTGAGCCCGCCCATGAAGAAGCCGTCCAAGCCGCCGCCATGCGCGGCGCTCTGGCACTGCTGTGCGACGAATCCTTGTTTTCATCCTGCGCCATGATCCCGACTTCGGAGGGACTGGCCGTCGCCGTTCGGCGTTGACCCATGCCCGTCGCCACGTCGCGGCCGCTGCCGACTTCCGGCGACGTCGACGTCCAAGCGGCGTGGAAAACCATCCTCTTCAACTGCGATTGCCACTCATTCGAGCAAGTCGAACGCATCCTCATCAAAGCCATTGGCTGCGGCCTCGCCCGGGCGCGGGCGTTGTCCTGGGAAGTCCACACCGCGGGCTCCGCCCAAGTCTACCAGGGAGCGCGGCAGCGCTGCGAGGACGTCGCCGACGTTATCGCCTCCGTCGGCCTGAACGTCAAAGTCGTCCAGTAAGGGCTCCGCGTTTGCTAAATTATCTCGGATGACCCCGAACACGACGTCCTTGAAGCTGCCTCATCGGCCTTTGGGAAAAACCGGCTTGTCGGTTTCCGAAATCGGCTTCGGCGGCTGGGGCATAGGGAAATCCATGTGGGGTCCCACGGAAGATCATGAATCCATGCGCGCCTTGCACGCCGCCCTCGACGCCGGCATCGACTATTTCGACACCGCCTACGCCTATGGACACGGACACTCCGAGCGCCTGATCGCTCGCCTGTTCAAGGAGGCCGGCCGCCGCGCCGTGGTCTCGAGCAAGGTTCCGCCCAACAATATGGAGTGGCCCGGGCGCGCGCGCTCGCGGCTGGCCTTGGTTTTTTCCCCGGATTGGGTGCGCTTGAGCGTCGAGCGCTCGCTTCGCAACCTGGCCGCGGACCACCTAGACATCTATCAGTTCCACGTGTGGCACGACTCTTGGCTCAAGGACCCCGTATGGCCGGACCTCGCCGCGACGATGGCCGCGCTTAAAAAAGAGGGGAAGGTCCGCAACTGGGGCGTCTCCATCAACAACGACGACGCCGAGTCGGCCGTGAACCTGGTCAAAACCGGCCTCATCGACGTCGTTCAGGTTCTCTTCAACATGTTCGATCAAAGCGCCGCCGACGCGCTGCTTCCCCTGTGCGGCGAACTCGGCGTGGGGGTGATCGTCCGATGTCCTTTCGACGAGGGCGGCCTGACGGGCATGCTCACCGGGGAGACGCGCTTTGCCCCCGAGGATTTCCGCTCGCACTATTTCGGAGGCGACCGGCTCCAAGAGACATGCCGGCGCGCCGACGCCCTGGCTCGAGACGTGATCGGACCCAAGGCGGAGACTCTGGCCGCCGCGGCGCTGAAATTCTGCCTGAGCTTCAAGCCGGTCAGCACCGTCATCCCGGGCATGCGGCGCGTCGAACACGTCACCTTCAACACCCGCATCTGCGACGGCGCCTACTTCGACGCCGCGGAACTGGCGGCGATCGCCCGACACCGCTGGCTCAGGAATTACTACCTATAAACCCGATGCCTCCTTCCTCGATCAAAGCAAGCCTTGTCCTGGCTCTTGTCTCGTGGACTGCCTGGGCGCAAGCGGCCGAGACGGACGCCCTGCGTCTCTATGACCGCGCCCGCGCGCGCTACGACATCGGAGAGAATGCCGCGGCCGTGAAGGATTTGACGGCCTCCTTGAACTCGAATAAATCCTTCGCGCCCGCCTTTTCCCTGCTCGGCGCCGCCTTGCTGCGCCAGGGCGATTTGACCCGCGCGATGAAGGCGTACGACAAGGCCCTCGCGCTCGATGCCCATGACATTGCCCCGCGATTGGGACGCGCCAAGATCAAATGGCGTCAAGGCGACTCCCCCGGCGCTCTCGAGGAGTGCCGCCGGGCCCTGGCCTCCCCAAAGCTGACCGCCGATGGGGCGCTGGCGGTTGGCGACGTCTTGGCGTCGCTCGAAAGCTGGAGCGAGGCACGAAACGCTTATCAGAAAGCCCGCGAGCTCGGAGCCGACCCCCTCGTCGTCTTGGCGCGGCGCGCCGCCGTTAGCAAGACCGCCAAAGACGAGGCCGCGGCGTTGGGCGACCTCGACGCGGCGCTGCGGATCAACCCTCGTTCGGCCCTCGCCCTGACCGCGCGCGCCCTCCTCCATGCCCGCTCGGCCCGGCCGGCGCTCGCGCTCAAGGACTTCAATGCCGCGATCTCGGCCGATCCCTCCCACGCCGCGGCCTACGACGGCCGCGGCGAGCATTTCGAAAACGCCGGCGCCGACGTGCGCTCGGCGATGCGCGACTATTCGATCGCGGTCAAGCTCCGCCCCCGCGAGCCCCGCTTTCATGCCCACCTTGGGTCGCTGCGCCTTCAATTTCGCCTCTTCCGAAAAGCCGTCGAATCGTACGACGCCGCCATCGCGCTGCAGGGCCGAGAGAGTCTTCTGCTTGAACGCCGCGCCGAAGCGAAGTTCCTTCTGGGAGACCGCGAGGGCGCCCAGAGGGATATCGACGACGCCATTCGAGAAAACCCGACAAGCGCTCAGCTCCACGAAGCCTTGGGCTTGATGCGACTGCGCGAACACGACTTCGAACGGGCGGTGAGCGCTTTCAACGAAGCCATCAAACAGAATGGGCGTTTGGTCTCGGCTTACGTGCATCGCGGACTCGCCTTCGGGAGGTCGGGGCAGCTCCTCCGGGCCCAAGAGAATTTCATCGCGGCGACGCGCATCGAACCTAAATCCATAGACGCCTGGACCAACCTCTGCCAGGCCCGGCGCTTGGCGAGCGACGCCGAGGAAGCCCTTGAAGCCTGCGATCGAGCCCTGACATTGGACGGCGAGCACGGCCCCGCCTATCTCCAACGCTCCCTTGTTCACTTGGCGCTCAATCATCATGCCAACGCCGTCGCGGACGCCGAGAGGACGTGGAGCTTGGGAATTCGCCGCCCCGAAGCCTCTCTGTCCAAGGCCATCGCGCTCGCCGCCATGGGACGGTTTCGCGAGGCCCACCGCGCCTACCTTCAAGCCGCCGAGCTCGATCCCAAAGCGTGGAGTGTTCACCTCGGTTTCGGCGCCGAGCAATCCTCTGACACGAAGTTCGCTTCGGCCATCAAGTCTCTTGAGGCCGTCAAGAAAGCCAATCCCTCGGACCCCTATGCCTTCGTCCTGCGCGGCGACGGCCTGCTCAGCGACCAGCAATACGAGAAGGCCGCGGCGGCCTTCGCTCGCGCTCTCGAGCTCGACGCGACTTTGATCGACGCCCGCGTGGGGCGCGGCACGGCCTTCGCCTCTTGGGGTCGATTCGAGGAGGCCCAAAGTGAATTCTCGCGCGCGCTCGCCCGCGACCCCGGCAACAGCGAGGCGCGCGTTCAACTCGCGCTCGCCCTGCAACGCAAAGGCGACACGCGCGCCGCGTTAAAAGAGCTCGATGCCGTCATCCGCGCCGACTCCCGCAACGCCCAAGCCTATCTCCACGCCGCCCACGCCCACACCCAGCTCAAGGAATACTGGAAAGCCGTCGCTCTCTACCATCGCGCCGCCAAACACGCTCCGCTCAACGCCGAAGCCCTCGGCGGGCTCGGCGCCGGCTATCTCGCCCTTAAACGATACGCGGACGCCTTGGACAGCTTCAGCGGCGCCATCGCCTTAGACGGCCGCAACAACCGCTATCGCCGAAACCGCGGAGAGGTGTGGTCGATGATGGGCCGATTCACCAACGCCGCGGCCGATTTCAGAACGGCCAGCCTCAACACCGTCAATCCCTCGGAATACGAGGAGTACACCGAGCTTCTCCAGAAAGCCGAAACTTCGTCCGGTCAAGCGAAGTCCTCCTGATCCCGGCCGCCTCCGTTTGCTAGAATTTTCGGCGTGACCGACATCCCCGAGATGTTCGCGAAGGGCGAGCCGCTTTTTTCGTTCGAGTTCTTTCTGCCCAAGGCCCCGCAGGACCTGGATTCATTCGTGCGCGAGGTCAAGGAACTCAAGGCCTTGAATCCCGACTACGTCTCGCTGACCTACGGGGCGGGCGGTTCGAGCCGCGCGCAAACCATCGAAGCCGCGGGGCGCATTCAGCGGGAAACCGGGCTGGCCACGGCCTGCCACCTGACCTGCATCGCCCATACGCGCGATGAGATCGCCTCCGCGCTCGATCGCCTTCACGCCCTGGGGATTCGCCATCTCGTCGCCCTGCGGGGAGACGCCCCGAAAGATCAGGCCGTCTTGCCCCCGCAGCAGCGCGACTTCGGCTACGCCTCGGATTTGGTGGGCTTTATCAAACGAAGGGGCCATTTCCGCATGGGGGTGGCGTGCTATCCCGAAAAGCACCCCGAAGCCCTCAGCGCCGAAGACGACTTGGCTCGTTTCGTCGCAAAAGTCTCGGCCGGAGCCGATTGGGCGATCACCCAGCTTTTCTTCGACGCCCAGGATTACTTCCGGTTCGTCGCGCGCGCGCGCGCGGCGGGCGTGAGCGTGCCGATCGTTCCCGGCCTCATGCCCGTGACGAGCTACTCCCAGCTCAAACGTTTTATCCAGCTTTGCGGCGCCAAAATCCCGCCGCGGCTGGAAGAGCGACTGATCCCCCTGCAGGAGGATCCCGCGGCGATAGTGCGCGAAGGCATCGAATGGGCCACCGAGCAGGGTCTCGAGCTCCTGCGCGGCGGCGCTCCCGGAATCCACTTCTACACTCTCAATCGCTCACACTCGACAAGCGAGATTCTCGCGCGGCTTCGCCGGCAGTGAGCATCTCGCTTCGCTTCCTTCTGGCCGCCGCGCTGCTGATGCCGCTTCCCGCCCGCGCGCGCCAATCCCCCGAGCCCCCGTCCGAACTGCGGGGCGTGACGGTCGGCAGCATCCGGGTCGAACGCCTCAACGTGTTCGACCCGCGCGTTCTGGGAGAGGATTGGTGGCCGTTCCGCGTCGCCAATAAGCTCCACTACTCGACGCGAGAACACGTGATCCGTAGAGAGTTTTTGTTCGCGCCGGGCCAAGCGTGGGACGAGCTCAAGGTCCTCGAATCGGAAAGGAATCTGCGCGCCAACGGCTCCTTCCGGCGCGTTGAAATCATCCCGTTCAAACACCCCGACGGACGCGTCGACGCCCTCGTGCAAACCCAAGACAGCTGGACGACCAATCCCCGATTTTCGGCCGGAACGGAAGGGGGGGAGTCCTTTTTCGGAGCGGGGATCGAGGAAGGCAACATTCTCGGCTACGGAAAAAGCGCGACGTTCGATTACGAGCGAGTCGGCTCTAAAATATCCCAAGCCTACAGCTATGGCGATCCCCGCTTTTTGGGCACGCGCCTGGCCCTGGGCGGACGCTATTCTCGAGGGACCATCGGCGACGCCGCGCGGGCCGCGCTGACCCGTCCCTTCTACGCTCTTGATTCCGCCAACGCCTTCTCGCTGTCTTGGGATCGCAATCTCACCGAAGTGCCTCTCTATCGAAACGCGGCCGAGTTCAGCAAATTCGTCGAACGCCGCCGCAAAGCCGAGACCTCCTTGGGCTGCAGGCTCAACGACGATCGGCTCTTCGTTCAACGCGTCGAGGCGGGATGGTTCACCGATCGCGCCCAGTTCACGCCCACGGTCGATACGGTCGCCGGCAGCCTGCCCATCGACAGGGAGCTCTCCGGACCGACCCTCGGATACTCCTGGGTCCAAGCGCGCTACATCAAGGAGGATTTCATCGACCGGATGGAGCGCGTCGAGGATTTCAACCTGGGAAACGAGTTTTCCATCCGAGGGGGCTGGATGGGCGAAGCCTTGAATTCCGACCGAGACCGAACGATCCTCAACGCGAGCAACCAGCAGGGTCTGCGCATCGCCCCGGGACGCTTCGCCATCGCCCGCGTGGGACTGACGGGACGCACCGCGGGCGGCAAAGTCGAAAACGGCCTGCTGACGGCCAACCTCAACGTGTTCTGGAAAACCAACTGGCGCGGCGATCACACGCTAGTCGGCCACCTCGAGGGGGACTTCGGCCGTTCCCTCGACCGTGAAAGCTACATAGTGCTCGGAGGCAATACGGGCTTGCGCGGCTACAAGAACAACAGCTTCGTGGGCGGGAAAGCGGTGCTCCTGAATTTCGAGGATCGGTTTTTTTTCGAAGGGGAATGGTTCCACCTCGCGCGCATAGGCGCCGCGATGTTCGTAGACGCCGGGATCGTCGCCAACGAAACGGCTGCCTTGACGTTGCGCAACTTGAAATCGGATCTCGGCGTGGGCCTTCGGGTCGCCTCGACCCGCTCGCGCAGCGGACGGGTCGGCCGCGTCGATCTGGCCTACGCACTCAACGGCGGGCCCGGAGGTCCCCGTTGGGTCTTGACGATCAGAGGCGGTCAGGCCTTCAGCCTCTTCAACAGCGCCTCGACTCGAGTCGACTCCAGCCCCGCCTCCCGTCTTAATTAGGCGATTTTTGCTAGGATAGCGCCTCCCATGAGGAAACGGACATGGCTTGTCGCTTTCTGTCTGCCTATCTGGGGTTGCGCCTCCTTCGACCGAATCGCGTTGAGGTCCAACGAGGTCATCCTGGAGCGCGGCCGGGTCGCGGTCTTGGATGAACCCGACCTGCAGCTTGGACGCGACGCCATGGCCTCCCAGCTCAAGCTCCTGGACATCTTGCTGGCCTCCGATCCGGCCAGTCTCACTCTGCGGCGACTGGCCGCGGAAAGTTTCAGCGGCTACGCGTTTCTGTTCGTCGAGGACGCCGACCCCCAAAGAGCCAAAAACCTCTATCGCCGCGGCCGGGACCACGCCCTGGCCGCCTTGGCCCTGAGCCCCGCCTTCCGGGGCCTGCCGGGCATGACCCTCGAAAATCTCGAAAAAGCGCTGACGTCCGCATCCAAAAAAGACGTGCCCGAGCTGTTTTGGGCCGCGTTCGCCTGGGGGGGGGTGATCAACGCGTCCAAGGACGACGCCGCCGAGCTGGCGGAGCTTCCCAAGGTCGCAGCGCTCATGAAGCGTGTCTATGCGCTCGATCCCGCTTTTCATTTCGGCGGCAGCGATCTTTTCTTCGGCGTCTATTACGCCTCCCGGCCGCCGCTTCTGGGGGGAAATCCCGCGAAATCGAAAACGCACTTTGATTGGGCGCACCGCATCACCAAAGGGCAGTATCTCATGGCGCACGTGCTCAACGCGCGCTGGTATGCGGTCGCCGTGCAGGATCGAGCTCTCTTCACCCAGCTTTTGACCAAGGTCCTGGAATCTCCCGCCGGACTCCTGCCCGAAGCCCGCCTCAGCGACGAAGCCGCGAAGAAAAAAGCCGCGGCGCTGTTGGAGAAGATCGATGATTATTTCTAGCGCCTTCCTCTGGCTGGCGTTGTCGCTTCCCGCCCCGGCGCAAACCGTCGTCAAATGCGCCACGCTCGCACCCGAAGGCTCGACGTGGATGAGGGTCTTGACCGCGCTCTCCAAAGACCTCGAGAAGGAAACCGGCGCTCAGTTGAAATTCAAGTTTTATCCCGGAGGAGTCGCGGGAGACGAGAAAGACGTCGTCAAGAAAATCCGCATCGGACAATTGCATGCGGCGGGTTTTACCGGCGTCGGTCTTGGCGAAATCGCTCCGGAACTGCGGCTGCTGGACGCGCCCTGGTTGTTTCGCTCCCGCGCCGAGGTCGAAGCCGTGCGCTCCAAATTTTCCCAGGAACTCAATTCCGCGGTCGAAAAGGGGGGATTCGTCCTCCTGGGGTGGACCGACCTGGGCTCGGTCTATGTCTTCAGCAAGAATCGCATCTCGGCGCCCGAAGACATGAAACGGGCCAAGATGTGGGTCTGGGAAGGCGACCCGATCGCCGGCGCGGCCTACAAGGCGCTCAACGTCAACCCCATCCCGCTGTCAGTCGTCGATGTCATGCAATCGTTGCAGACGGGGATGATCGACGCGGTGTACGGGCCTCCTCTGGGAGTCATCGCCCTTCAATGGCATTCCAGACTCAAGCACGTCTACCCCATTCCCATGGCTCAGGCCAGCGGAGCCATGCTCATCTCGAAGAAATTCTTCGATACGCTGCCTCCGGCGCATGCCAAAGCGCTGCTCGATTTGTCCGGAAAACATCTCAAGAACCTCAACGACCTCACCCTCGTCGAAAACGAGAAAGCCCTCGACGCGCTCAAGTCCCAAGGCCTCGACCTCGGCTCTGGAGCGAGCTTCGACACGTTGAAAACTTTCGAAATCCTCGGCGCGAGCGCTCGCCGGGGGCTGGCCGGCCGCGTTTTTTCCCAAGAGCTGCTCGAGAAATTCGAAAAGGAGCTCCTGGTTCTTCGTGAAAGAACGACTAAGAAGACTTGAGGAGCTGCTCGCGGCCGCGGAAGGCGCGCTTCTCGTCGCCTTTCTGACGGTCATGGTCTTGCTGGCCTTCGCTCAAGTGGTTCTGCGCCATTTCGGCGCGGGGCTGCTGTGGGGGGAAACCGTGCTCAAGCACCTGGTTTTATGGACGGGGTTTTTGGGAGCGGCTCTTGCGGCGAAATCGGAAAAACATTTCGCCTGGGACGCCTCTCAATTCGCGGCGTCGCACGGGCTGCGGCGCGTCTTGAGATTGACCTCGAGCCTGGCCGGCGCGGCCATCTGCGCCCTCCTGCTGCAGGCCTCTTGGCACTACTTCCTCGATGACCGCGCCTCGGGCTCCACGCTTGTGACCATCGGCGCGCTCCACGTTCCCTCGTACGTCGCGGCCGCCGCCTTGCCCTCCGGATTTCTTCTCGTTTTGATCCACCTCCTCTTCAAAGCCGCGGACGCGGCCATTTCATGATCGCCCTCAGCCTCGGGACGCTCGCCGTACTCGCCTTGATCGGCACGCCGATCTTCGCGCTGATGGGAGGTTTGGCCCTCTGGCTGTTTCACGACGCGCAGATCCAATCCTCCGCCGTGATCATCGAACTGGCGCGATTGGCGTCCCTGCCCTCGCTGATCGCCGTGCCCTTGTTCACGTTCTCGGGCTATCTCCTGGCTGAAAGCAAGGCGCCTGCGCGGTTGATCGCCTTGGCTGAATCTTCATTCGGCTGGCTGCCGGGCGGAGTGGCCGTCGCCGGCCTGTGCGCCTGCGCGCTCTTTACCGCGTTTACGGGCGCCTCGGGGGTGACCATCATAGCCCTTGGCGGACTCATCGACCCTTTGCTGCGCCGGCAAGGCTATCCGGGGCAATTTTCCCTCGGGCTCATCGCGACGACGGGAAGTTTAGGCCTCCTGTTTCCCCCCAGCCTCCCCATCATTCTTTATGCCCTGGTCTCTAAAGTCTCCATCGACCGCTTATTCGCGGCGGCGGCCGTCCCGGGACTCTTGATACTGGCCGCGTTGTCCCTGTACGCCGTTCTCAGCGCCAAACGCGCCGGCGTCAAACCCGTCGGATTTTCCTGGAGCGTCCTGCGCCGCGCCTTGAGCGACGCCTGCTGGGAAATTCCGCTGCCGTTTATCGTCGTCGGCGGCATCTACGGAGGATTTTTCACCGCCTCGGAAGCGGCGGCGGTCATGGTCTTTTACGTGTTGGTCTGCGAAGTCCTGATCTACAAGGACGTCCCCTGGACGCGGTTGGGGGAAATCGCGCGCCAAAGCATGATCCTCGTCGGTTCGATCCTGATCGTTCTGGGTTGCGCGTTGGGCCTGACCAGCTACATGATCGACGCGGACGTGCCCGGGCGCCTCTTTTCTTTCCTTCATGAGCATATCGCCAGTCAGTGGGGATTCCTGGCGCTTCTCAACGTATTTCTTCTCGTGGTCAACATGGTTGAAATCTTCTCGGCGATCATGATCGTCGTGCCGATCATCGCGCCGGTCGCCTCCCACTACGGCATCGATCCCACGCACCTCGGCGTCCTCTTTCTTCTCAACCTCGAAATCGGCTACATGACGCCGCCGCTGGGCCTCAACCTCTTTTTGGCCTCTCGACGTTTCAATCGCTCCCTTCCCTCGCTCTACGCCGCCGTCGCACCCTTCTGGGTCCTGCTCGTCGGGGCCTTGTTGGTCGTCACTTACTGCCCCGGCCTCAGCCTGGGCCTGCCGCGACTCATGAGACTCCAATAATGATCAGAACAACGAAAGAACTGCTTCCCGAGCAAAAACTGTCCCTGCTCAGAAAAATTCGCGAATCGCACGCTTATCTCAAGGCCTATGCCGACATGGATTTCATGAGCCGCAAGGATCTGCGCTCCGTGCGCTTGCAGCTGGAACTGCTCAAACCCGAGCTGATCTTGCGCGAGCACAAAATCCGCTCGACGATCGTCGTCTTCGGCTCGGCGCGCATTCTCTCCCCCGAGGAGGCCCGGCGCAAGCTCAGACAAGCCCAGGAAGACCTCTCCGACCACCCCCGGGACGTCGAGCTCAAGCGCCGCGTCATCGACGCCGAAAAGAAAGTCGAATTGTCCCGCTGGTACGAAGAAGCCAAACGCTTCTCCGCCCTCCTCTCCAAAGCCCAGGAGACCGGCCAAGACCTCGAGCACGTCATGCTCACGGGGGGTGGGCCCGGGATCATGGAAGCGGCCAATCGCGGCGCTTGGGAATGCAACGCCAAAAGCATCGGACTCAACATCACCTTGCCCCATGAACAAGACCCCAACCCCTATATCACCCCCGAGCTTTGCTTCCAGTTCCACTACTTCTCCCTGAGGAAAATGCACTTCCTGATGCGAGCCAAGGCTCTCGTCGCCTTTCCCGGAGGCTACGGCACCCTCGATGAGCTCTTTGAAACCTTGACCTTGGTTCAGACGGGCAAGAAACGACCCCTGCCGATCGTCCTGGTGGGACGGACGTACTGGAAACGCATCATCAATTTCGACTACATGGCCGAGCAAGGGATGATCGACTGGGGGGACACGAAGCTTTTCAAGATGGTCGACACCGCGGAAGAGGCGTGGAATCACATCAGAAAGTTTTGGAAAACCCACCGGGAGACGGTCGCCCACATGCATTGACCCTCTGAATTCCCCATGGTTTGGTGTCTGAGTCTTATTCTCCTGTTTCCAGGTCGCGCCGCCGCCTCCGGACCGCAGCTCACGCCCCTGTCGGCCGCCCGGCTCGATGAGGGGCTCGAGCTCCTGTATTCGCTCGACTACCCGGCCTCCCGCGCGGCTTTTCGCACGATCATCGTCAACGAGCCCGACAATCCCTTCGGCTATCTCTTCGAGGCGGGAGGGATCTGGTGGCAGTCATTCCAGGAATACGGACTCTTCAAGGACACTCCGACGCTGCAGGGACTCTTTGAGCAGGATATCGCCATGGCCCTGCTCAAAGCCGCGCCCACCCTCGATTCCGAGGACATAAAGGTCAAGGCGGACGGCTATTTCATCTCGGGCATGGCTTTGGGCACCCGCGGCCAGTGGAATCTCATGAAGGGCAAGTATTTCGACGCCTATTTCGACGGCAAGAAAGCCGTCAAACATCTCAAAGCGTGCCTGGCCCTCGACCCGGATTACACCGATGCCTACCTGGGTTTGGGCGTCTTCGATTACCAGATCGCCCACCTCTCGGGAATCGCGAAGCTGGGTCTGCTGCTCGGCCTCAGGGGCAACGAAAAACGGGGCCTGGAACGCATCGAACGCACCATGAATTCCGGGCGCTACGCGCGACGACAGGCCGCGCAATACCTCGCCATGATCTACTTGAGCGAGCTTCACGACTATCAGCGCGCCGCTCCGGTCATCGAGAAACTGCGCCGAGATTTCCCGGCCAGTCCCTACATGCTATTCCTCGACGTCATCCTGCAGCACAAATTGGGCAACGCCTCCGGTTCCTTCGCCTTGAGCCGTGAGCTGCACCGTCTCATCGCCTCCAACCCCCTGGATTTCCGCCGCAAATGGCTCACGCTGGCGTGCGGCGTCTCCGGGCCCGACTGCCTCTCGGGGCCTGTCTTGGAACAAACGCTGCTCTGGCTCAATGCCGCGCTTCTGGAATCGGCCCCGGACTCGGCGCAAGCCTACAACACCACTGCGCAGCTCGCGCGGGGATTGGTGCTCGACGCCCTGAATCGGCGCGATGAGGCCGTCTTGGACTATCAAACGGTTGAGTTCTCGATCCCATTCGGCGATGCCGCCGACGTCGCCAGAGCCTGTTTGGCCTCTCCCTGCCGACGCCCCGCGCTTCTTGCGCGCCTTCGCGGTTGGTCGCGCGAACTCTAAGACTCTCATTTTGTATAGTGTGCGGGCATGGTTCTCAATCTCAGCCTTTGGCTCGGAATCCTGGCATCCGCAGGGATGCTGGCTTGGAGCGTCCTGCGGCCCGGTCTTGGACATAATGTCGTCGACACCCACGGACTGGTCATCGTTTTCGGCGGCCTGGCCTCTTCCATGCTGGTCTGCACTCCCGCCGCGCAGATCGCAAGCGCGCTCAAGACCCTGCTGTGGATCTTGCGCCCTTCTTCGACCCCGTCTCGGAAAGAAGCCGCCGAAGAGCTGACTCGCCTGGCGCAAAAAGCCCGCGCCGAAGGCGGCATCCTGGCCCTGCGCGGGGTCGACGCGCAATTTGCCGACGGTTTTCTGCAGCGAGCCGTCGCCACCACGGCCGCCTGCGGGGAAACCAACGCCGCGCATGAGATTCTAGGGGTCGAAATCAGGCGCCGCCGCGTCGCCCGCCAGGAGGACTCCAATACGTTTCGAACGATGGGGACTTTGGCCCCCATGTTCGGACTGCTGGGCACCCTCGTTGGAATGCTGCAAGTGCTCAACTCGATGTCCGATCCGACGCGCTTGGGACCGGCCATGGCGCTGGCCCTGTCTTCGGCGTTTCTGGGCATCGCCATCGCCAACTGGATCTGCATCCCCTTGGCCGGTCAAATCCGCTCCCAAGCGATGCGCGAAACGATCCTCTACGAGATGATCGCGGACTGCGTCATCGACATCGCGGCAAAACTGCCGACGTTCCTCATCGAACTGCGTTTATCCTCGTATCTCGACGAAGCCGACGCGATAACGGCGTCCGCGGGGACGCTGCGTGAAAACGCGTAGCTACTGGGAAGAGCGCGAAAACGACCTCGAAAGCGAGCTGAACAAAAGCGCTCTGTGGGCCGTCACCTACGGCGACCTGATGAGCTACCTGATGATCTTCTTCCTTTTGCTCTACGTCGCGTCGTCGACGCGCGGCGTCGGCTTGCAATTAAGCGTCAAGGCCGCGGAGCAGCATTTTTCCAAAGACGCGCAATCCATCCAGCATCTGTTCAGCCGCCACGGGACCCAGAAGATCGCCCGCCTTGACATCGGCGAAAATAAGATCCGCATCGTGTTCATGGCTCCGGTGCTGTTCGACTCGGGCAGCGCCTATCTCAGGTCCGAGGCCTTCCCCCTGCTGCAAGAGGTCGTGCGAGCCATCGAGGAACTCCCTAATCCCATTCAAGTCGAGGGCCATACCGACAGCCGCCCTATTACCCCCGGCGGCAAGCACGCCTCGAACTGGGAGCTCTCGGCGGCGCGCGCCTTCGCCGTCTTGCGCTTTCTTGAGATCAACGGCATCCCGCAGCAGCGCCTCTCGGCGATCGGCTACGGGGAATTCCGCCCCCAGCAGACCAATGAAACGCCCGAGGGGCGCACGGCCAATCGCCGCATCGAAATCAATATCCTGCGCCGGGAATACTAGCCGGAATTCTTTAGTTTGAAATCATCTGCGGTGAGAACGCGCGGATTATTATGTTCAACGCCGTTTGAGACGCCAAGACGCGAAACGATTGGGCCAAGCCACCGAAAAAGGTTTTCCACAAACTAGTTTCAGGACGAGTTTGCAGATAAGTCCCAACTCAGAGCCTCCGACCGAAAGATCCCAGCCCTTGCCGTCGCGATCCAGTTCCAACTTGCACCGCAGTTGAGATTCTCCCACGGGAAGAACACCGCCAACGCCCGCTCAAACTACTGGCGCCACGTTCCGGCCAGCGACAACCGCAGCCCCGCCACCTGACATAAGCAGGCAGGATTCTAGCGAGGCGGTGCTTCGTTTTTCAGGGAGTCTAGCGAAAACGACGTGAGAGGCGTTCGGATCGTCCCTTGGCGGGATGTCGCGAGCGGACGGCCGACCCCGCTCAGCCGCCGCGAGCGCCAAGCGAGGGTCAACCCCGAGCGATCCCGACAAGGGGCGATCCGAACGCCGCTCCCTCATCAGCAGAGAGTCACTGAAGATTTCGAGCTGACCCGCCGAGATCTTAAGACGCCACGGCCGCGGTCTGCGCGGCGGAGGATTTCTTTTCGTCCGGGATCACAAACACGAACCGGCTTCCGCCGCCGGGCGCGGATTCAACCCAAATGCGGCCGGCATGAAGCTCGACGATCCTTCGGCAGATGGACAGGCCAAGTCCATATCCCTTGCGCGAGCCCTCGTCGCGATCCAACTGCTTAAAGCGGTCGAAAACCGCCTTCTGTTGATCCACGGGAATGCCCGGGCCGGTGTCGCTGAGGGAGAATTCGGCGTCCGCGCCAAGACGACGGCACCCGATCGTCACCTTGCCGCCTTCGGGAGTGAATTTCAACGCGTTGCCCGCAAGGTTCATCAAGACCCGCTCGATGAGGCCCGCGTCGCCGTCGAATTCGAAGCTTTCGGCCTCAGCGACGACCGTGACTTTCTTGGTTTCGGCGGGAATTTGATACATGGACTGGACCGAATGCACCAGCGCGTCGGCCTTCACCCGTTTTATGACGACTTTCATCGTGCCGGAATTCATCTTCGCCACGTCCAGGATATCGGACACCAGCCCGGAGAGCTGCATGGAGGCGTACTTCACCATTTTCAGGTAGCCGCTGTCCTTGACGGCGGAGGCTTCCCTGCGCAGTTGAATCGACACCATCCCGTCGATGACCGTCAGCGGACCGCGCAGGTCGTGGACGATTTCATGGAAGAAATCGACTTTCATGCGCTCCAGCTCCCGTTCGACCGTCACGTCCCGAAGCAGCAAAAGCACGCCGACATCCTCGGTTTCGCGCGAGACGGACAAGGCAAGACAAGTGAATATGCGCGCCGACGCGCCCTCGCCAAAGCGCAGTTCGACGCCGCCTTTAGCCTCCTTCGAGCCCGGCTTGACGCATTGAGCCAACTTCATCAGTTCGGGAACGCGTAGAATCTCCGGGGATCCTGATTTGACGCCCACTCCGACGCGCAAGACTCTCGAAGCGATGGCGTTGTAGTAGAGCACCTTGCCGTCGCGTCCCACCAGCACGACCCCCTCGGGAATGTTGCGGACCAAGGCGTCGACTTTCGCTTTTTCCTCGAGGATTTTCTCGAATTGGAATTTCTGGTAGCGGCCGACCCTGTCGGCCATCTCATTGAACGTCACGCGTAATTTTTCGAATTCTCCCGCGCCGAGCGGAGGCACGGACCGGCTGAAATCATTGGCGGCGACGCGCGCCGCTCCGACCAAGAGCATCTCGATGGGCTTGACCAGGCGTCTGCTGAGCACGTAGGCGCCGGCCGAAACAAGGCACAGCAACATGGCGAAAAACAGCACCGCCCTCTCCAGGCCCGCTTCTTTCTCGGCGTAGGCATCGCGTCGCGGCTGCATGCTGACCGCCGTCCAGCCTACGGCCGGAATCTGCGCCGTCGCCGCGACCCAATCGCCGTAGGGGCCGGGAATCTCCTCATGCCACGTTCCGCTGGATTCTGCCTGGAAAACCCAGTTGGGGCCCGGCAGGGTGCCGCCGATGTCGGGCACCGGACGCCCCTCGGAGTCCACGAAGAGGAGGCGCCCGTTTCCGACGTTCCCCATGGCCTTCATGCGCCGCGACAGCCCCCTCAAGGAGTAGACGACGTAGACGCAGCGCCCGTCAAGAAGAGGATGCGCCACAGGAAGGGCGCTCATGCCATCGACGGCTCGAACGGGGCCTAACGTCAGCCTGTTCGTCGCGAAGGCCTCCTTTACGAACGCTTCGGAAGCCCGGGGCGTTTCATCACGCGGCCCGGCATCGGGGGTCACCAGGTAAGGGGTTTCTTGGCCGTCTTTATCGATGACCGAAAGGAAAATGATGGCGCTCTCGTGTGAAGCCCGATTCAGCGCCGTTCGCTCATGCCGGGCGTTTCCCTGAGCCCGCTGGACATCTTCGATAAACGACAAGGCCTGGTTGAGCTGTTCGAGCTCCCGTTCAGCCTGATCGGCCGTCATAGCGGCCAAGCGCTCGTGCAGCAGCCGGGCATTGTCGTGAACGGCGCGGCGAGTCGACAGCATCCAAAGGCCCGCTCCTGTCAGCGGCAATATCGCGAACAGCATCAAAATCAGGAAATATCGCGCGAAGAGTTTCATTGTCTAGGAACCGGCTGGGCGTTTACGCTCAACGTCAGCGCAAGTCGAGCTCCATGGCCATCCGTTCGATTCGAGGCGACGGCGTCTCCTCCCCACCGGCGCATCGCGCAGCGCACGGCGGCCAGTCCCAAGCCGGCATGCCCCCTGCGGGGACAGGCGAAGGGTTCAAAACATCGCTTCAGCCACTGCGCGGGAAACCCCGGACCGTCGTCGATGAATTCGATCGTGACCCCGCCGCCCGCGTCGCCCTCCGCGCGAAGGCTCAGCGACCCGCCTTGCGGCAGGGCCTCGAGGGCGTTCCGAAGGATGTGATGCAAAGATAATTTCATTTCTTCCGGATCGAAAATAACAGGCGGCAAGGCGCTCGCAAGCGAACGCACAAGCGAGATGTCCCTGCGTTTGAAGGGGAGCTCCCAAGCGGCCAGGACCGATTGGAGCACCCCCAGCAGGGGGGGTGCCGCGGCGGGAGCCGGCGCATCGGAAAGCGCCAGTTCGATCGTCGACAAGGAATCCATCGCCTGGCTCAAGCTCGTGGCGGTCATGCGCAGCAAAGCGCGCTGGCCCGCCGGCAAAGCGCCAGACGAGAGCCGACGAAGATACGCATACGCCGAGCGAATCGGAGGATCGAGCAAGCGCAGCAATTGATTCCACCCGGGGTCAAGCGCCGGTTCGATCGCCGGGAATTCAAGGGATTGAGGGGCCGGTCTCTTGACGTGTTCGGGGGCGGATGGGGAAGAATCAGGCTTCCGGTCGGACTGGGGCTGCGGAGCCGAGGCCGCCTGCAAAAGCTGAGCTTGGAACTTCGCCGCCAGTTCGGCGTGCGCGGCTTCCTTCTCCCGCAGCTGCGACAACTCGCGGCCGTGGGCGGCTATGACCGCTTTTGATATTTCCAATTCCCGCTGGGCCCTCTGAAGGTCCGATTTCAACTGGGATTCCCGGTTGCGCATCTCCTCGATTTTCGCCGCGACCAACGAATGCGCCGCCTCCTTGCCGCGAAGCGCGGACAGTTCGACGCCCAAGGCCGCCGACATCGCTTTCGCCGCATCCAATTCTTGATGGGCGCGCTGCAGGTCTGAATTGAGCCTGGATTCTAGTTTAAGCATCTCCTCGAGTTTAGTCTCGGCGAGGGCATGCGCCGCGTCCCTCTGGCCCAAGCGGGAGACTTCCAGATTGAGGGCCGCGATCACCTCTTTGGCCGATTCCAAATCCTGACGTGAACGCTGGAGGTCGGAATTGAGGCTAGATTCGAGTTTGAGAGCCTCCTCAAGTCTCGATGCGACCAGGGCGTGCTCCGCGCCTCTTTCTTTTAAATGGGAGACTTCGACGTTGAGAGACGAGATCGTCGCCTTCGCCGATTCCAATTCTTGACGGCCATGTTGCAGGTCGGATTGGAGCTTGGTTTCGCGTTTGAGCAGCTCGTCGACCTGAGGAACGACGAGGGAGAACGCGGCGTCTTTCTCCCGCAGGCGGGAGAGTTCGAGGTTCAAGGCCGCCATCGTCGCCTGCGCCGCTTCCAGCGCGTGACGAGCGCGCAGCTCTTCGCCCACCAAGGCGGACTCTTGAATCTGCTCTTCCTCCAGCTTTTTCTTTAAAGAGTCATGCTCCTGCGCGACGGCCTGCAGCTGGGATATCTGATGGTGCATCGAGACGATCACCGAGCGGGCGGCTTCCAAATCCTGCCGGAGATTTTGCACCTGGCGGGGCAGTTGAGATTGCGCGTCTTCCTCCGACCCCTCTTTTTGGCGCAGGCGGTTGAGAACGTGATCAAGACGCCTCTTCAGGTTGCCGATCTCCGAGGCGGCCTTGGCCTGGCTGGCTCCCGATTGCGCCGCGGCCTGGTCGAGCTCCAAGTTGGCCGCCTTCAACTCCCGACGCAGGGTCTGCTCGACGGCGCGGTGGCTGGCCAGCGCGTCGGCCGCCTGCGCCTCCAGCGAGCGCCTCAATGTCTCAAGGCGAACCTGCTCGGCTTTTAGAAGAACCATCGCCTCCTCTTGCTCGGCGACTTTAGCCGAGAGTTGGCGCTCTCGAGCGCCAACGGAGGCTTCGACCTGCCGTTTCGCCTCATCGAGATCGTCCGGAGTCGGGCGCTCAGCCAGGGTTTGACGCAGGCGTTCCAGTTCCGACAGCAGCTCTCGGCGGCGGAGCTTTTCGGCTTCGAGCTCCATGGTCGCTGTGCGCAAAGCGTCGCGCGCCGCGTCAAGAGCCTCGCGGCGCGCCGAATCGGCGACTTGAGAGGCGGCCTGCGAGGGCGGGGGCTGCAGTCCCTCCTCGGTATGGGACTTCAGCTCGCTTAAGGCGTCGGCGGCCTCATCCAGCCGGCGGCGAGCGTCATCGAGCGCGCGCCTCTGGTTTTTCATAAGACTTCGCCTTCAGAACCCAGACGCTCGGAATGAACCAGGCCTTTGGCCGCCAACTGGTGCAGCACGTCGAGAATCTTCGACCTGGCCGCGTTGATTTTATCCTTGGGTTGAGGATTGGAGGCCTCTTGGCGGATTTGTTCCTGCGGCCCTTTGGGAATTTCCGCCAGAACTCGCGCGAGGATTTCGTGCGGCGCCCCGCGAAGCGCCGCTCCCCAGGTCTCAAAGGGCAGCTCGCCGAGCAGACGCCTGAAATCGGCGTCGGCCAGGGTGCTGATATCCTCGAATACGAACAAGCGGCTCTCGATCTCCTCGGTGCCGGCCATGTCTCGCTCGGCCAGGCGCCCCAGCAAATCCGTTCGAGCCTCGCTGGAAACGCGGCTTAAGATCGTGGCGAGCCTTTCCGAGCCGCTCAAACCGTTGAGCAAGGACACTTTGAGACGGTCCTCTATCTCCGCGAGCTTATCGGGATCGGTGGCGTGAAGCTTCAAGAGAGAGGCCGAAGCGTCGGCCTGCATCTGCGCGGGCAAGCGGGCAAAAAGGCGCGAGGCCGTGTCGGGCAAAGTTTTGGCGAGGTAGGCGAAGATCTGCGCCAAATCCTCGGGTTTCTCGGCCGCCAATATGCGGGCCGCGCCTTCGACGTCGGCCTGCCTCAAAAAATCGAAACGCTGTCCCAGCGACAGCTGGGCGGCCCCGGAGCCTTGGGTGCTTTCCGCCTCGATAAAACCCGCCGGCATCCCCGGCGTCAATTCGGGCAGAAGCTCCGTCTGAGGCGCGGACAGCGCCGCCTCCGGCGGACGCCGCGCGCTAAGCTCCATGGCGAACACCCTGGCGGCGCGGATCACGGCCCCGGAGAAGATCATCGCGATAAACAAGGCCGCCAGAACCGCTCCGCTGGCGAAGGCCAGCATCCGCCAGTCCGCGGCGGTGGAAAACGCCGACTTCCACGCCGGCAGCATCGCGACCCGGACGATGCTCATCTTATCTCCGCGGGCGTCGTCGACGTGGAGGAGCTGGGGCATCAACTGGGACACATCGCGCACCTGGGCGTCGCTCAAGGCCGAATCGAGAACCAAGACGGCCTCGATCTTCTTGATCTCAAATCCCGCGTCCCTCAAACTTTGCTCGAAGCTTTTATGAAAGGGAACCTGGGATTGAGCCGCCGCCGGCGCCGCGCTTTTCGATTCCGGGCTTGGAACGTTCTCCTTCTCCTTGACATAGCCCGGAAGGTCGAGCACGCGCAACGCCTCCTTCACGCTCGAAGCGGGTCCCCCGGCCTGCGTCATGGGAGTGACGATTTCCGCCTCGGTCCGCATCTGCAGCCGTTCGCCTCGGACCTCGATGAGGACGCGCGCTCTCCCAGGGCCCAGAATGCCGTCGACGACCGCCATCGCTCGAGACGCCAGGCGTTCGGACACCAAGGCCTCGTCGGTCGACAGATCAGCCGCCCGTGCGGAAAGCGCCATCAGAAGGAACGCAATGGCTGGCCAGCGCATATGTTCCTTAAATATAGATCATTTACGCCTGTTGGCGATTAAGGATTTGTTATCGAAAGGAAGGATAAAATAGAATCGGCTGCCTTTTCCGGGGGTCGATTCCACCCCGATCTTGCCGCCATGCATTTCCACGAGAGATTTGACTATGGAAAGTCCCAGTCCGGTTCCAACCGCCGACATCCCATTCTTGACGCGTTCGAAAGGCCGGAACAAGCGCGGCAAAACCTCCGCGGGGATGCCCACTCCGGTGTCGGCAATCGAGCAGAGAGCGGCCGCCTCATCATGGGCCACCGTAACGCTCACCTGCCCGCCTCGGGGCGTGAACTTGATCGCGTTCGACAGCAAATTGGTCACGACTTGAGTCATGAGGTCGGGATCGAACATGAGCTTGGGCAAAGTGGCATCCAGCGTCAGCTTCAACGTTTTTCCTTCCTCTTCCGCCTTAGATTGGTGGAACTGGACGACATCCTCGACCAATCGCCCCAAATCGCCCTCCCGCGGCACGAAATCCATGCTGCCGCGCTCGATTTTCGCGGTATTCAAAAGGCTCGTCACGAAATGAGCCAGCCGGGCGGAATTTTGCTGTATGCGCGCCAGCTGCCTGCGATCCTCTTCGCGCAGTCCCGCGGCGTCCGACAGCAGCAGACGAACATAGCTTTGAATGGCGAAAAGGGGGGAACGCAGCTCATGAGTCACCGAGGCGATGAACGTCCGTTTCATATCCTCCAGCTCGAGCAAGCGCTCCATCATCTTATTGACGCCCTTGCCCAGATTGGCGATTTCATCCGAACCGGAGACCTGGAGGCGCCGCTCCAGCCTGCCCGCGCCCACTTCCGCCAGGGCGCTTTCGATGACCAGCAGGCGGCGCGTCAAAGTGCGCCCAAGGGGGATGCTGATCAATATTCCAAGAAGCAGCACCACGACGCAGGCTTGGCCCAAATCGTGCGCCAGGGTCTTGCGCGAATCAGTCAGCCTCTTCTCCAGCTCGCGGGCCGCGAAACTCACGGAGACCGTGATTGCGGGCCTCCCGCCCCCGGGAGAAATGGTCACCTCCTCGATTCGAGCGCGCTCCTGGACCTCGCCCTCTTTTTCCTTCTTGGCTCCGGAGGCTTCCTGCCACTGAGTGCCGAATTTCACGCGGGCAGACACCACCTCGGGGCGGTCTTTCGCCAAAAAACTCAAATAATCGAGAAGCATCAGCTGGTCGCGGGCCAAATCCGATTCCGTCGCCATCGCGCGGACGTTTTGCATCAACAGCTGGATTTTCTCCTCTTCGGCCGAACGCAAGGCCGCGTCCTCGATGACAAGGAACACTCCGGCGGCCGCCATCGCCGTCACCGCGACCGCCAGCGACAGGATCAGGGCCAGTTTATGACGGATGCTCATGGCTTCTGGGTTCTGTTGCCGATGCGCTCAAGCGCCTTGCGCGCGGGTTCGTTGTTCGGATCGATTTGAAGGATTTGCAGGAACATGGCGCTGGCTTGGAGGTACTCGCCGCGCGCGTAGTGCTCGACTCCCTTCTGGTAGATGGCCTGCACGTCGCGCGCGTCGCCCGAGAGCGCTCGAGGCTGGGGCGCGGCGGCTCGGGGCGCCGGCTGCCGGGTCTCGGGCTCGACCTTCGGCGTCGCACGCGCAGGAGACTTGGCGGCCGGCGACGAGGTCTCCTTGGCCTCGATCTCTTTGGTCTCGGTCGCCTCGGGTTCCAGGGGTGAAACATTGCCGGGCAGCATCTTGCCGCTCAGTATATCATTGGACCGCTTCAAATACTCCTTCAAGGACAGGATTTCCCTTTCGCGCGTCTCGATCTTCAAGGCGGCCTCCCAGGCCTGATTCGCCTCGAGATACCGCTTATTCAGGTAGCGCAGAGAGCCCAAGCGCTCCAACGCCGTCGCGTTTTCAGGCTCCAGGACCAAAACATCCTTGAGCTGGGTCTCCACGCGCCCGTAGTCGCCGCGGGTATGGGAGAACTCCACCCGGTAAAGCAGCTCGTCGATAAATGAGCGGGGATGATCCGGCGGCAGGCGATCCGGCTTGATCCCGACGGCTTTTTCCAGATCGTCGACGAAATGCGAGGTGCGCGAATCCTCGGGCTTCATGCTCAGAGCATAGGACGCCTGGAGCATGGACAGCCGGTCCTCTCCGTAAAGGAAGCTGCGCAGCGCGGCCACGATATTGGTTTCGTACTTGTCCTTGGGCTCGGGCAATTCGGCGAAGAAGTAAGCGGCCAGCGTCAGGCGATTGGACAGCCGCAGCAGCGGGGGGCTGAGGACCTGATTTTGGGCGAATTCGCTCATCGCCTGCTGGGCGAGGCGGTACTTGCGCTGCTCAATCAGATTGCGGACGTTGGCCAAACGAGGATCGGAGAGGTCCTGGGGCTTGAGCTCTTCGCTGTATTCGTAGCCGTATTCGGGACCGTGCTCGCGCAAGCGCTTGGCCTGCTCGAGCAGCTCCCGGCTGATTTCCTGCTCGCCCGTGGGCGCGCCGAAATGAAACGTCAGGGAAATGCGGTGCGTGCCGGAATTTCCCTTGACCGCGCCGAAGGGAAGCAAATACGCGTAGTCGGTCTGAATCTTGTTGATGCGATAAGAAGCTCCTATCGTCAACTGCCTCCAATCATCGCTGCCGATGCCCACCGAGCCGCGCAGGCCGAACTGTCCGTAGTCGAGAGTGGGATAATAGCGCTCGGCCGCGACGACATAATCGCGGCCGGAGCCGCCCGCGGCGGTTTTTTTGGTTCGGACCTCGCCCATCAGGCTCATCCACAAGGATTTATAGGCGACTCCAAGGTTGATGCCGCGCTCGAGCTTGTCGCTTCCGGAGAAGGCGACGTTGGGCGCCATGACGTGCTGAACGGCCAAGCCGATCTGCAGATGCTTGGGAAAACGGTACAGGAAGCCGAGATCGGCGTCTATGGCGCTGGCACTCTTGGCCCCGCTTAAAACGGGGTCCACTCCTTGGTTGCAGCTCAGGCCCGCGCAGGCGTTCTCGGCCTCGGAGGGGGCGCTGAAGGAGCGGGTCAAGTATTTGGCGGCCAACCCGGTCAGCAATTGCGATCCCGATTCGCGCTCCCACAGCTTGAAGCCGTAGGCTCCGGTCAGCGTTTGCTCGACGTAAGCTCCGGACAAGGACAGCCGGTTGAGTCCGAATCCGAACGTCCGATTCTTGCGGCCGCGCGAGATGGGAAGCGCCCAGTACATCTGGGAGGACCCGATGTCCGAACCGTCCCCAAGGCCGACGTACAGCCGCGAATACGCCACGGACAGCTGGGAGCGATCGATTTGCGCCAGACCCGCCGGGTTGTAATACGGCGCGTAGGCGTCGTCGGCCAACGCGATGAAGGCGTCGCCCATGCCCGGCGCGCGAGCGCCCACGCCCAGATCGTCGAAGGCCGCGCGCGTCGATTGGGGGGCGAGCATTGCCAACGCCAGGGCGATGATCAAGCGCATCATCGCAGCACCACCAAAGTCCCGGAATTTCTGATGTCGTCGACCGTCACGACGAAAAGATAAACGCCCGATGAGACGCCGCGCGGGTCCCACTCCACGCTGGTCGCATTGACGGTAATTTCCAACTGTTCCACTTGCCGGCCATGGACGTCGAAAATCCGTATCGTGCCGCCGGAGTCGCGCGGATTTTGAAATTGGAACACGGCCCGATCGTTTTTTCCGTCTCCGTTGGGGGTCACGAAGCGGTTCGTCAGGCCGGTGAAAACAAAGCCCCGGGGCGCGAAAGGCGCCGCGGTAGCCGCCGCGAGCAGGGTCAGGGCCATGCCGACGATTTTGATCGACATCCCTAATAGCGTAGAAGAACCTTGCGAAATCCCTGTTACAACACGGCGAATTCGGCGGGAGCTATTGGGCGGGGGGGCTATTTCAGGATCACGATCGTGCCCGTATAGACATTGCCCTCGCCTTCCAGCTGGTAGATGTACAGGCCGCCGGGAACCGGTCCTCCCTTGGCGGTGCCGTCCCACTGGAGGCTGTTTTGGATGGGACCGGCGGGCAGGTCGGAGACGACCACGCGTCCCTTCATGTCCAGGATGCGCCCATGCACGGCCGCTCCGTGCGGGTTGTCGAAGGTGAAGACGACCGAGTCGTTCTTGCCGTCGCCGTTGGGCGTGACGAACCGGTTGGACACCCCGGCCGTGTTGAAGGCGAAGGACTCCGCGCGCTCGACGACGCGCAGTTGATAGCGTCCGAAGTACTTCGTTTCGAGGTTGAGGGTCTGTTCGGTCGCGTCCAGCTTGCCGAACATCTGAATCCACTTGCCGCCGTCGTACCAATAGATGCCGAGGTTGTTGGGCGTGGCGGGCACGGCCAGGCCAGCCCCGGCCGATGAGACCGAGGAGCCGCTCATCTCGTAACGCAATTTCATGCGCCCAAGACCGGGGATGGGATAGTTCGGCGCCAAGCTCACGCCCCCGAGCTTGGCCGAGAAATCCAGGGATTGGACCACGCGCCCGCCCAAGTCCTGGGCGCGGCTTGAGGCCTGCACGAGATACGCCGTCATGGGCTGGCCGGACACGCCCTCAATGGGCGAGAGGCTCTGAATCATGAGTTCGAAGTAGCTGCGATCATCCGGAGCGAGCACGTAAGCCGACAGGCTGCCCACGGATCGAATGACCGAATGCTCCGATGAGCCCGTGTTGTTCTCCGCGCGCACGCGGTAGTAATACTGCGGTCCTCCGGCCACATCCGTCCAGGTCAAGGTGGCGCTCGAAACGACCGTCTGCTGGCTCCAGCCGCCCAGAACCACCGACGTCGCCCGGTGCACGCTGTAGGCGTTGAGCTCGTCATCCTGAGGATTGGAGGGGTCCGCGAAGGAAACCCCGTCGGCAAATCGCGTGACCGGCATCCAGCGGATCGTGATCGCCGCGCCGGCGCTCGACAGCGAGACCCCGAAAGGCGCCTGCGCGGCCCTGACGATCGGAGACAGGGTGATCGTCGTCGAGCTGCTCGCGGGGCTTTCCAGGGCGACGCCGCCGTAGGACGGCTGTCCCTTGTCGACGGCCGAGACGCGCAAAGCGTAGGTGCCCGTGCTCAAATTCGTCAAGGTGATCGAAAGGGTCGTCGAATCGATCTGGATCACGGACTCGTCGGCGAAGTCTTGCGCAGGCGTGGAATCGATATAGAGGCGATAGAAGTCCAAATCGTAGGCCGACACCGCGGGCCAGGAGACCTGTATGCTCCTCGGTCCGACTTGCGTCGCCGTAATCGAAGCCGGGGCGGGGGGAACGGCATCGTAGATGAGAGCCTGCGCCTGTTTCGTCGACTGCGCGGACTCATAGGAACGCAGGTCGGCTCCCGACACCAGGCCCAGGGAGTCGGTGCTGATGATCAGCGCGTACATCGTCACCCCGGGCTCGAGCTGGGTCAGCAGCATCGTGTCCAGGCTTCCCGGAGGCCCAGGCGTGGGGGGGTTGCCGCCGATGGCGGGCGACGGCAGCGAACGAACGTCGGCGGCCAGGCTCCACCATGCGGTCGTGCTTCCTCCGACGGCGAAGACGGAGAAGCTCGCAACGCGGATCTGATAGCCCGCCGCGGGAGTGCGCGAGGCGAAGTTGTTGGAGTTGGAGTCGGGGGCGGTCCATTGCAGCAACATCTGCCCTTCCGCGCCCGGCACACCGACAAGGTCGGTGACGGGCGCGGGAGGCCAGACGTCGCGCGGACGCATCGTGACGGTCAAGGAGTCCGAGCTGACATAGACCCCCGCTCCCGAGGCAGGCACGAACGCCCCGTGAGACAGGAGGGCCCACGCCGCCGCGCTTAGCGCGACGGCCCAGCTCCGCCTCAACCGATGGAGATGTTTAAGTAACATCTCCTCCAATCTCCCTTCGTTTCATCATGGCGCGGTCTCCAACAACACTTTCACCGGGGCATCAAGCCAGAATCCCGTCGTCAGCCCCGTGCGAACCATCACGGCCCAACGTTTCCCTTTGTATTCAGGCTTGTCGGGCACCTCCACCATCAAGCCCGCCTGAACGATCTCATCGCTGCCCACCGTCACCGTCGATTTTTTCATGCGGATCCAGGAGACATCTGGAATCGCCTGATAGCCCTCGGGCATGGTGAAGCGCGAGTCCCACTTTTCCAACGACAGAAGCACCTCCAGTTCATCCGCCGCGAAATTGGCCACGCGCAACGCCTTCTTGGCTTCTTTTCGCGAGTCGTAGACCCTGCCCACCGGCACGCCGGTCAGGTACAGGGTTTGAGGCGTGACGTCGAAGTCCAACTGCTGCATGGCCTTCGTCTTTTTCTCCGCTTTCAATGAATTCGGGCCCGGGCCCATTGAAACGCGGATGCGGTTGGTGACCATGACGCCGAAGAGACCTCCGTTGCTGCGCGCGTTGAGCATCACCTGGAAATGCCTGCCCGCCAGCTTCGGATCGTCGGGCACGGTCATGATCAGGTCGAAGAAGCCCAATCCCTTGGCGGGAATGCGCATGCGCTCGGGCATGGCCTTGAACCACGACAGGTCAGGCGCATGCTCATAATTCTCCGACAGCTCGGCCTTCATCGGCCGTGCGAACTCCACGATCACCTCGGTCTCCGCGTCGCCGCGATTCTCGATGCCGAAAGGAACTTTCGCCGCCTCCCTGAGGTTGTAGGTTCGCCCCGGCTGCACGCCCTCGAGGATGACGTCCCCAAAGCGCGCCCCCAGGCCGATCTTGGCCTCAACGGGCTCCACAAGGCCCAGGCCGAGCAGCGCCAGGGCCGCAGAGTGCAGCGTCATTCTTCCTATCGTTCTCATGGCAGCGGCGCGGCTCCTCCGAGCGTGATCGTGACTTCCTGCGCGTTGGTCACCGTAGTGGCCGGCGGCAGGTGGAACTTAAGCCACAGGTACGCCTTGCTCGCCGGCTCGTCGGTGGCATACGACGGTATGGCGTCCATCGACTTGTAGCCCGCTTCCGCCGACGTCAGCACATACTGCGTCACGCCCCCGGCCGTGCCCGCGTAGCCCACGCTATCGCCCAGCACGTCGCTGTTGTTGGCCCCGAACGACGTCCCGCTGAAGGCGCCAGCGCCCCCCGGCGAAGCCGCGATGCTCGTGTCCGTGAACACGCCCCAAGCCTGCAGGGCGTTCTGCTCCTTGTTCGACGTGTCCGGATCCAGCGTCCAGCCGCCCGCGATTTGCGTCACCACGCGTATGTCGGTGGTGGCAAACGTGCTTCCGACAGTCACCGTCGCCGGCTTGACCGTGAACGTGTCCTGGTCCAGGTCGACGAAACCCAGGTCCAACGACGAGTTGAACGTGTCGATGTCGATCCGGTACTGCGCGTTGGGCGTGATCGTGATCGTCAGAGAATCCGAGCTGACGAACACCGGCGCCGCCGAGGCTTTCCCCGCCCATCCCAGTCCGATGAGCAGGACCAGGCTTGCCAACCACCGTCTTGTTGTCGTTTTCATTGTCGTTTCCTTTTGCGTCATGTGTTACGGGTTCGGGTCGGGATCCGGATCCCGAACCGCACGAGCGAATATGCGTATCTCTTGCGCGTCGCCGGTGGATGTGACCACCGGCATCGCGATCTTGCTCCAAAGCGTGCGCGTCTCGCCCACGGGCACCTGCACGCAGGTGCCGCCGCCCATGGCGATGACCGTCGCGCCGCAAGGCGTCTCGGAGTCCGCCAGCCTGTCGTCTACGGCCTCGAAATCTCCGGGCAGGGGCTCCGCCGGGTTGATCACGCTCCACACCACGAAGCGGTCGACGCCCGGGGTCGTTCCGGGATGCCAAGGGCTGCCCGGGGTCACCGTGGTGACGCGGATGTAGTAGGTCTCCTTGACGTTGCCGGTGTTGGTCAGGACCGTCGAAGTGGTGATCAAGATGGTCGTATCGAGGTCCGTCATCCCGGGCACGGAAATCGTGCGCGTCGACATCTCCACGCCGAGCACCAAGGGCATCATGGTCGACACCGCCGTGGCGTAATTGACCGCTCCGGCGGAGTTGATCGAGCCGACGCGGAAGTAATACGTCACCTCGCCGCGCAAAGTGCCGACCGTCAAGGTGCTCAAAGCGACGTTGGGAGTTGAGGACGAGGTCCAGAGGAGGGAGAAGTCGGGGAGGGTGGAAACTTGCAAGTCATAGCCGGCCGCTGAGTTCGACGACGCCTCCGGAGGGGCCAGCGCGAAGGGCAGCCAGTTGATGATCATGCTGGTGACGTTGATCTGATAGACGTCGGTACCCGCCACGAGCTTCGACAATGTGGCCGAGGAGAGGACGGTCTCGGCGTAAATGGTCGTCGTGCCCCACAAGGAGCCGGCCCGCAAGTAATACGTGGTGTTGGGATCGAGCGTCTGCGGCGCGAGCCGAACGGCCTGGGACAGCGTCGCCGACGTGTGCAGGACGCCGCTGAAATTCGCCATCGTCGAAGCCTGCACGACGTAGCCGTCGGCGCCGACCGTCCCATATTGAACCGTGATGCTGGACAGACCCACGGCGTAAATGAACGGCAGGTCGGGCGGCAGCAAATCGCCCCAGTCCACGATCGAGAACGGGTCGTTCTCGTACGTGGGCCCTGTCTTGAGCCCCGCGTCGGAGCGCATCGTGATCGTCGAGGCCGTGTCCAGGAGCGAGGCGTTGACGTTGATCGCGATGTTGGCGTCGTTGAAGGCGACTTTGGAGAACGTGGAAATAAACGTGCCGCCGGCAAAGTGAATCGCCGTGGCTCCGGGCGTCAGACCGCCTGCGAACGTCAGGCTCGATATCGTCAAGGTCGCACCCGCCGCTTGGGTGGCGATCCAGACGCCGTATTGTCCCGAGCCGATGGTGTTCGAGTCGATGCGCAGAGTTCCGGCGTTGTTGGCATTCAACAGGATCGCCGAACCCAAGGTGCCCCCATAAAAAGCGCTGGTGGCGACGATGAGATCGGACCCCTGATAGCCCATCTCCAAGGCCGAGCCACCCGTGTTCGTCGCCACGAAAATGCTGCCGTAAATGTAGGTGTTGCTCGAGCCTGAAATGAACGCCGCCGTGGAGCCCCTGATGTAGGATGAGGAGATCGTGTTCGACGCGCTCCCCGTGATGTAGAGCCCCTGATACCCTGCCGCATCGCTCACGATCGTACTTTGGCTGATTGTGTTGTAAATCGCGCCGCCGCTAAGAGCGACCCCGGGACCCGCAAGGTTCTGCATGTAGGAGCCTGAGACCGTATTATTGGCGCTCGCTCCGCCAATGGTGAGTACCCGGCTTATACTATTGCTCACCATGGTGCTCAAGCTGATCGTGTTGAAGTCCGCGTTTCCGCTGAAAACAACTGCACCGCCCGAAAGGTTCCGCATGTAGGAGCCCGTCACCGTGTTGCTGTCGCTGTCAAAGATTATGAGCGCACGATAATTGGCATTATTGCTCACCATGGTGCTCTGGATCACGCTGTTGCGTACGCCGTATCTAATGTAAATTCCATCCGCCGACTGCACCGTCACGCTCGTATACTCCACCCTGCCCTGACTGCTGGACAGATAGATGCCCGCGGTCCATATATTGCCGCCAGAGTCCACATTCACGCTTGAGATCACGACATTCATCGATGACGCCCATATGCCCCAGCTCACCGGTGTCGTCGAGAGCACGTTGATATGAGCGATCGTCACGCTCGCGTTCTGAATCAAGAAAGCGGCCGTTGAGGCCGCCGGAGGATTGACCACGGGCGCGGAGCTGACAAAGCTCGGGTCCGACATGATCTTGAACTGGAAGTCGTTATTGGTAAAGCCCCGGACTTCAACGCGCTCGGTGTAGGTCTGCGTGTCGCGAATCACCACGCAGGTGTCGCCGCCCAGACTCGGCGCGCTGGTCCTCAGATAATCGATGGCCGGCTGGATGGCGAGGAACTCCCAGCCGCCGAGCTGGGACACGTTGACGCCGGCCGCGCAGCCCGCGGGAAGCTGGCTGACCCAGTACACCAAGCCAAAGAAGTCGTTCTCGTAAGCCGGGCCGCTCTTGGGGCCGGTGTAGCCGACCATCGTGATACGCGAGGCCGTGTCTAGCGCCGAGCCATTGACGTCGACGGCGATGTTGGCGTCGTTAAAGCCCACGCTCGCAAAGGTCGAGGTAAACGTGCCGCCCTCAAAGTGAATCGCGTTCGCACCCGCCGTCAGGCCGCCCGCGAAGGTCAGGCTGGTCACCGACAGGCTGAAAAGACCCGGGGTCTGGGTCGCGATGAATAGACCGTAAGAGCCGCCCACTATCGTGTTGCTGGATAGGGTCAAGTTTCCGGAATTGAAATCCTCCAGCCGAACGGCCGAGCCCGACACGCCGCCGCGCAAGGAGCTGCTCGACAGGGTGAGGTTGAGGCTCCCGCTGGACAGGTACAAGGCGTTGCCAATCGTATTGGTCGCGATCAAGACGCTGTCGCCGATGATCGTATCGGTCGAGCGGGAGATATACACCGCCGTGGAGCCTTGAACATAGCTCGACATGATGGTATTGGAGGACGAACCGTGAATAAAGAGGGCGGCGTAGGCTTGCGCGTTGCTCGTTACCGTGCTCCAGCTGATTGTATTGCGGGTGGCTCCGCTGCTAAGCCACGCCCCATACTGAGCGCCAACGATAAAGCTGCCTGTTACCGTGTTGGAAGAGGCGGCTTCGATATACAGTCCATGATTGAGGCGGGCGACCATCGTGCTCTGGCTGATAAGATTGGAATCGGCTCCGGTATAGATGAGCGCCCCGTATAAGTCTCCCTCCATGTAGCTTTGCGTTATCGAGTTGAAATCAGCGAGCGTGGCCGTGAAGCCCTGCCACCCGCCTCCGATCATCGTGCTCATGCTGATGGTGTTGTATCGTGTACCGTTGGTAAAAACAAGGCCCCGAAGTCCTCCCTGCATAAAGCTTTGAGTCACTGTGTTTGAAGAGGCGCCTCCGAGGTTCAAACCGTCGGTCGTGCCGCCGATCATCGTGCTTTGGACGATCGAGTTATGGGACGACCCGGCATACAATACGGCGCCGTATCGCCCTCCCCACAAATAGCTGGCCGTCACGCTGTTCGTATCCGAATCCAAAGCGTACAGCCCGCTGCCATTGAGATGGCTATTGCTCGCGAAGAGAACATGGAAAGAGTTATTGCCGCCAAAATGAAGGTAGGCGGCATACATCCCCGCTGAGTTGTTGATGGCCGTGCTAAAAGAGACCCTGCTCATGGTAGACCCAGACAGCCAGAAGCCATACGCATTTCCCACGGTCACCGAGCTATAGCTGACCGCCGTCCAAGAGCTGATGCGCATGCCCGCCTGCGTGATCTTGCCGCCGGCGTCCACATTCACGCTCGAGATCGTCACGTAGTCCGAGGAGGCGTACACGCCGTACGACACGCTGTTGGTGCTGATCACCGAGACGTTCAAGATCGTCACGCTCGTATTCTGAACGTAGAAGCCCGCCGTCGAGAAGGCGGGGGGATTGACCACGGGCGCTGAGCTCACAAAGCTCGGGTCCGACAGGATCTTGAACTGGAAATCGTTATTGGTGAAGCCCCGGACTTCGACGCGCTCGGAGTAGGTTTGCGTGTCGCGAATGACCACGCAGGTGTCGCCGCCCAGGCTTGGCGCGCTGGTCCTCAAATAATCGATAGCGGGCTGGATGGCCGTGAACTCCCAACCGCCCAGCTGGGACACGTTGACGCCGGCCGCGCAGCCCGCGGGCAGCTGGCTGACCCAGTACACCAAGCCAAAGAAGTCGTTCTCGTAGGCCGGGCCGCTCTTGGGGCCGGTGTAGCCGGTCATCGTGATGCGAGACGCGGTGTTAAGCGCCGAGCCGTTGACGTCAACGGCGATGTTGGCGTCGTTGAAGCCCACGGTCGCAAAAGTCGAGGTGAACGTGCCGCCGGCGAAGTGGATCGCGGTGGCTCCGGCCGTCAGGCCGCCCGCGAAGGTCAAACTGGTGATGGACACATTCCCGTCGCAGGCCCCGCACGTCATCGTGGCGACGACCACGCCCCAGCGGCCGCCGGTGATCGTGTTGCTCGTCAAGGTGATGCTGCCAAGGTTGTCGGGATCCATGAACAGCCCCGCGCCGTTGACGCCGCCTCTTAATGTGCTGCTTGTCACGTTTAGTTTCATGCTGCCGACGGTCAGCCACAGGGCATGCCTGACGGTATTTGTCGCGATCATCACGCTGCCGCCGATGACGGTCGACGACGACCCATCGAGGTAAACGGCCGTCGGGCCTTGGATATAACTGTCGACTACGGTGTTGGAAGATGATTGGCGAATATAGAGGCCATCGTAGCCTGAGCTGGAACCTAAGGACGTGATCGTGCTGAGGCGGACAATGTTGTAATTGGCTGACCATTGGATAAACATGCCGCTGCCCGCCTGACCGGTCATGAGGCAACCTTGCACGGTGTTCGACGACGCGCCTGAGATAAGGAATCCGGCATATCCAGTCGCGGCGCTGACCATCGTGCTTTGGCTGATCGTGTTGTAGACCGCGCCGCTCACGATGCCCGCCCCGTGGCCGCCCAGATTGACGAGGTAGCTGCCGACGATGGTGTTCGATGAAGCATTATTGACGTTCAAGGCGTAATAATTAGGCGAGTTTATGCTCATTGTGCTGAGTGAGATCGTGTTGTTCTTTGCATTCGCGCTGATGCCGAGCGCGGCACCGGACGAATTCGAGATCACACTGCCGATCACCTGATTCCACGACGCGTTGCTCGTGATCGTGAGGGCCGCGACACCATCATTGCTCGCCACCACGCTTTGGCTGATCGTGTTGTAGCCGCCGCCGGTGATTTTCGCGGCGACGCCCGCCGGGTTGGAGGCCAATAGGACGCTGAAGGTGTTGGACGAGGCCCCGTTGACGAATAAGGCATTGACGGCCGTGCCGCTGGTCACGGAGTTGGTGTAGGTCACGTTGTTAAAGGTGCCGTCGACGACAATGCCGTGCGCCGCGAACACCGTCACGCTGGAATAAGAGACCGCCGTCCAAGAACTGATGCGCAATCCCGCCTGGGTGATGTTGCCGCCCGCGTCCACGTTCACGCTTGAGATCGTCACGTACGCCGAAGACGCGTACACGCCGTACGACACGCTGTTGGTGCTGATCACCGAGACGTTCAAGATCGTCACGCTCGTATTCTGAACGTAGAAGCCCGCCGTCGAGAAGGCGGGGGGATTGACCACGGGTGCTGAGCTCACAAAGCTCGGGTCCGACATGATCTTGAACTGGAAGTCGTTGTTGGTGAATCCCCGGACTTCAACGCGCTCGGAGTAAGTCTGCGTGTCGCGAATCACCACGCAGGTGTCGCCGCCCAGGCTCGGGGCGCTGGTCCGCAGATAATCGATGGCGGGCTGGATGGCGAGGAACTCCCAGCCGCCGAGCTGGGACACGTTGACGCCCGCCGCGCAGCCCGCGGGCAGCTGCGCGGCCCAGTACACCAGCGAATTGGGGTCGTTTTCGAAGGCTGGGCCGCCCTTGGGGCCGGTGTAGCCGGTCATCGTGATGCGAGACGCGGTGTCGAGCGCCGAGCCGTTGACGTCGACGGCGATGTTGGAGTCGTCAAAGCCGACGGTCGTAAACGTCGAGGCGAACGTGCCGCCGTCAAAGTGAATCGCCGTGGCCCCAGCCGTCAAGCCGCCCGAGAAGGTCAAGCTGGTGATGGACACGTTTCCATCGCAAGCCCCGCAGGTCATGGTGGCGATCCTCACGCCCCAGAGGCCGCCGCCGATCGTGTTGTTGTTGAGCGTGACAAAACCGGAGTTGCCTGGTTCCATCCAAACAGCCGCTCCTTGCGGCCCCGCCCGTAACGAGTTGCCGGTGAGCAAAAGATTTCCGCTGCCGACGGCCAACACGAGGGCGGAGCCGGTCGTGTTGGTGGCCACAAACACCGTGCCTGTGATCACCGTGCCCGTGGAACCGTTGATATACGCCGCCGTCGAACCCTGAACATACGAGTTCAATATGGTGTTCGAAGAGGCTTGGTTGGAATAGAGGCCCGTATTCGTCGAGCCCGCGCTGATCATCGTGCTGAGGCTGATGGTGTTGTAATCCGCGGAAATGGATAGATAGACTCCCCAACCGTTGACGCTCTCCATGCGGCTTTGCGTCACGGTATTGGAATCGCCCATGAAAACAAAAAGCCCTTGAGAAGAAACGCCGATCATCGTACTGAGGCTGATGACGTTAGAGTTGGAAGCGGCGTCCCACTGCGCCCCGCGAAAACCGCCCCACATGTAGCTCCGAGTGGCCGTGTTCGAGGAGGAACCATTGTGATACAGTCCCGTCCACGCTCGACCGATCGAACTGCTGAGGCTGATGGCGTTGTAGTCCGAACCTTGAACCAGGACGGTGCCGCTGCTGCCGCCCCAAACATAGCTCTGCGTGATCGTGTTGGTGTCGGAACCCTTGAGGTAAAACCCGCGGCCCGAGTTATGGCTGTTGCTCGCGAAAATAACCGAGAAAGCGTTATTCTTGGCACTGTCGAGATAGAAGGCATGATTATCCGCTGAGTTGTTAACGGCGGTGCTGTAGCTGACCGACGACATCGTTGAGCCGTTAAGCCAGAAGCCATGCGAGTCGCCCACGGTCACCGAGCTATTGCTGACCGTTGTCCATGAGCTGATGCGCAGGCCCGCCTGGGTGATATTGCCGCCGGCGTCCACGTTCACGCTCGAGATCGTCACGTAGTTCGAGG
>JBBTHA010000056.1:0-13770 GCA_038060535.1 Elusimicrobiota bacterium
ACAGTTCAGGCTGCCTTCGTCGGTGAAGGCGGGCTGACTGGGGATTTCGGGTTAATACGCAGCGGGAATAAATTTACAGGCGCCGAAAGGTTTAAGAAGGCCCCTGTGTATCGCGGGTTCACACGCTTGATCGAGTCCGACGGAACGGACGCCTCAGGCTTCTGACGGCAGCAAGGCTGCATATTCCAATCCAAGGAAGATCCCCAAACGGTGCGAGTCCATTCCCCGCACGGCAGATCGCGGACACGAAGACCCTCAGTTCCACTAGAACGCATGTTCGATAAGGCTAAAATGCTAAAATAAGCCGTGGATGTGATTCGAGTTCTGGGCGCTAGGCAGCACAACCTTAAAAACATCAGCCTCAATATCCCGCGCGGGAAGTTCGTCGTCGTGACGGGGCTGTCGGGCTCCGGGAAATCGTCCCTGGCTTTCGATACCCTCTACGCCGAGGGGCAGCGCCGCTACGTCGAATCCCTGTCCGCCTATGCCAGGCAGTTCCTAGAGCTGATGGATAAACCTGACGTCGATTTGATCGAGGGTCTTTCGCCGGCCATCGCCATCGAGCAACGCAATCCCTCGCACAACCCGCGCTCCACGGTCGCCACCGTCACCGAGATCTACGATTACCTGCGCCTGTTGTACGCCCGGGTGGGGCACCCCCACTGCCCCCAGTGCAAAACGCGCATAAAAAAACAGTCGGCGCAGGCCATCGTGGGCGAGGTCCTGCGCACGCGCCTCAACGAGTCCGTGGTCGTTTACGCGCCGTTGGTACAGAGTCGTCCTGGAACCTACGAGGATCTCTACAAACGCCTTCAGCGTTCGGGATTCGTCTCCGCGCGCACCGACGGGACAGTTCACGAGCTCGGCTCCCCTCCTCGACTCGACCGCTACAAAAAGCATGTCATCGAACTGTTCATCGACAAACTCAAGGTCGTTCCAGATGACAAGCAACGACTGGCCGATTCCATCGAAATCGCGCTGAAGGAGTCGCGCGGGCTCGTTCGCGTGGAACCCGCCGGTGATCGCGCCTCCGGCAGCCTCCATTCCGAACATCACGCCTGCCCTCACTGCGGCATGAGTCTGCCTGAAATCGAACCGCGCCTGTTCTCCTTCAACTCGCCCTACGGCGCCTGCGCGGCGTGCGATGGCCTGGGAGTCAAGACGAATGTCGATGAGGACCGCATCATCCCCGATCCGACGAAAACCATCGAAGAGGGCGCGATCCTCGCCTGGTCCGACCCGGTCACTACGCGAACCAACCGCTGGAAGAAATCGTGGTCCGGTTACTACTCCGAAATCCTCGAGCAAATCTGCGGGCAGTTCGACATTCCCTTGGATAAACCGTGGAACACGCTGACCGACAAACAGCGCGACATCATTCTCCACGGGGGCGGGACGTATACGCCCTCCTGGGCGAAAAATCCCCAGGAATTCGAAGGCGTCATCAAGAATCTGGAGCGCCGCCTCAAAGAATCCGAGTCGGATTTCGTCAAGGGAGCCATCGCCGAGCGCTTCATGGGGCGCGCCGTGTGCCCCTCCTGCAAGGGCGCGCGCCTCAAGGCCGAGGCTCTCGCCGTCAAGGTGGGAGGCCTGGGAATCGACGCCGTCGTCAAGCTTTCGGTCGATAAGGCACGGAACTTTTTTAAAAACCTAGAGCTGGGCGACCACGAACGCGCCATCGCAAGACAAGTCCTCAAAGAAATCGTCTCACGCGTGGATTTCCTCTCCGCTGTCGGGCTCGATTATCTCACGCTCGATCGAGCCTCGGAAACCTTGGCCGGCGGGGAGGCCCAGCGCATTCACCTCGCCACTCAAATTGGTTCGGGGCTGACCGGGGTGATGTATGTCCTCGATGAGCCCTCCATCGGCCTGCACCCGCGAGACAACACGCGTCTGTTGCGCACGCTGTGCCGCCTGCGCGACTTGGGCAACACCCTGATCGTTGTCGAACACGATGAGGAGACCATCCGCTGCGCGGATTGGATCATAGACTTGGGGCCGGGTGCTGGCGTCCATGGAGGCAAAATCGTCGCCCAGGGGAAAATCGGCGACATCCTGCGCGCCAATGAATCTTTGACCGGGGCCTATCTGCGCGGCGAAGGCCAGCGCCCCCCTCCCTCCTCCAACCGCCCCCCTAAAGGCTGGCTCAAGGTCCGGGGAGCCAAACAGTTCAACTTAAAACACCTCGATGTGGATGTGCCTCTGGGCATGCTGGTGTGCGTCACCGGCGTGTCGGGCTCGGGAAAATCGACGCTGGTCCATGAAATCATCTACAAGGCCTTGGCCAAAGAGCTCCACGGCTCAAAAGAGGAACCCGGCGCCCATAAATCATTAACGGGTGGCGAGCAGCTTGACAAAATCATTCTCGTCGATCAATCCCCGATCGGCCGCACCCCCCGGTCCAATCCCGCCACCTATACCGGACTTTGGAGCCCCGTCCGAGACCTATTCGCTCTGCTGCCCGCCGCCAAAGCCCGCGGTTACAAGCCCGGCCGATTCTCCTTCAACGTCAAGGGCGGACGCTGCGAGAACTGCCAAGGCGACGGCATGCTGCAGATTTCCATGCAATTTCTCCCCGACGTCTACGTTCAATGCGACGAATGCAAGGGGCGGCGCTTCAACGAGGAGACCCTCGCGGTCCGTTACAAGGGAAAGAGCATTTCCGACATTCTATCCATGACCGTTTCGGAGGCGCGGCTATTCCTTGGAAGCTACTCCAAAATGGCTCGAGTCCTCGCAACGCTGGAAGACGTGGGCCTGGGCTATATCGCCCTAGGACAAAGCGCGACGACCCTTTCGGGCGGAGAGGCGCAGCGCGTCAAGTTGGCCACGGAACTCTCCCGCCGCGGCACCGGCCGCACGTTGTATGTGCTCGACGAACCCACCACCGGCCTGCATTTCGCCGACGTGGCCAAACTCCTCGAGGTGCTGCACCGCCTCGTCGACGCCGGCAACAGCGTCCTCGTCATCGAACACAACACCGCGGTCATGCGCTCCGCCGATTGGCTGCTCGACCTCGGTCCCGAGGGAGGCGATCAAGGAGGGGCTTTGGTCGCCTCGGGACGGCCCCGAGACATCATCAAGACCAAGGCTTCGCACACCGGCCGTTACCTCGCGTAAGACGATCATCTCGGGGAGCTTTTAGGGGAGGCCTCCGGAATCGCGCGAAAATCCGCCTGAACCCGTGGAAAACCCCTTGAATGAACCGTTTTTGCGAGAGGCCCCGGACTCTCCTCCCTCATCGACCCCGCGTCGCTCGGCCGTCGACAACGCCGCGATTCGACGCTTATGAATGGGATCGGCCAGCCAAAGGCGCCATTTCATTTCGAGGTCGGCAACCGAACGGTAGCGATAGGCCAGCCAAAGCGATTGCGCCACCGGTCGGCCATCGCGCATATGGACGCAAAAACTCTTAAACTGCAGTCGCGAGTGCTTGCGCAGCAGGAAGTGGATCAGGGAGTAAGCCTGGACATACCATTGAGAGACGGCGTTTTGATCATCGTGCAAGTCATTGGTCGGGGTCACCGCGAAAAAAGCGTCCAAGGAGGGGAAGCTCTTGGGCTCGGTATACGCCATCCGTTGGTACCAGCCCGACGTCTCGGGCTTATCCGGCAAGTCCGCTTCCTCCAGCATCGCCAAGCCCTCGTTGATCCAAACGGGGGGTTCGCGCCGCGCGTTCCGCCAAAAACCGTCGAAGAGAAGGTGCGTCGTCTCATGAGCCATGACTTGGGCTAATTTCCGAGGATCGCGCATCGCCGCCAAGGCGACGGCTCTGCGTTCGTAGATGGCAAGACCGTTCGACCACGCCGGGGGCTTGAATTCCCCTCCAAGATAGGATTCCTGATCGTCATAGACGAACAAATTAATCCTCTCTTTGAGCATCCACGGTGAGAAGACCCCCAAATCCATTTTCAGTCGAAAATACGCGCGCTCGGCCGCCATGGAAAAGCCACGCGGCAGCCAGGGCGATTGATGCCTGATTGTAAAATGCGGCGTGAGCGTCTGACGCCAATTCAAGGTCTCTTGGGACTTGGCGAGAGCGGGGATTGCGATCAGGCACGCGCCGAGAAATGCCGCTTTCACGTCATGAGTCTAACACATGAATTCATTGTTCGCCAGACGGGATTTTGGTAAAATGTCACGTCGACGGTGGGACGGGATTCTCTTAAGAATCGAACGAAAATCGGAAAGCCGCTTATTGGGTGATTCCCCCTGCCGTTAGGAATTTTTCTGCGGCCTGCCAGGAGAAACGATGGCCATCATGCGGACGCTGCTTCTTAACCCCCCTTCTTTCGAAGGCTTCGACGGAGGGGCGGGCGCCAGGTATCAGGCGCGACGAGAGATTCGTTCCTTTTGGTACCCCACCTGGCTGGCCCAACCCGCCGCGCTCATTGCCGACTCCAAGCTTATCGACGCCCCGGCCGACGATTTGACGCTCGAGGAGGTCCTCCACAAAGCGCGAGGTTTCGAGCTGTGCGTCATTCACACGTCCACGCCCTCCTTCGACAATGACGTCAAAGTGGCCCAAGCCCTCAAGAAACGAGATCCCGCGCTGCTCATAGGCTTTGTCGGCGCCCATGTCGCCGTCCTTCCCGAGGAATCCCTCGCCGCCGCTCCCATCCTTGATTTCGTCGGCCGCGAAGAGTTCGATTTTACGATCAAGGAAATCGCGGAAAAAAAGCCATTCGACCAGATCGCCGGTCTGTCCTACCGCAAGGACGGACACATCGTGCACAATCCCGACCGGACCTTGATCGAAGAGATGGACCATCTTCCCTCCGTACTCGACGTCTACAAGCGGGATTTGACGATCCCCAATTACTACATCGGCTACCTGAAGCATCCCTATCTCTCGCTTTACACCGGCCGGGGATGCCCCGCGCGCTGCTCATTCTGCCTTTGGCCCCAGACGGTGGGCGGACACGTGTATCGGACCAGGTCTGCCCGTTCGGTCGTCGCCGAAATGGCACGAGCCAAGGAGCTGTTCCCCGAGGTCAAGGAGTTTTTCTTCGATGACGACACGTTCACCGCAGACCTGCCCAGGGCAGCGGAGATCGCCAAGGGCCTTGGGAAGTTGTCCATCGTTTGGTCATGCAACAGCCGCGCGAACGTGCCCTTTGAATATCTCAAAATATTCAAGGACAACGGCTTGAGACTGCTGCTCGTGGGATATGAATCGGGCAACCAGCAGATACTCAACAACATCAAGAAAGGCGTGCGCGTCGACATCGCCAAGGAATTCACCCGCAATTGCCGGAAACTCGGCATCATCATTCACGGCACGTTCATTTTGGGTCTGCCCGGCGAGACGCAGGAAACGATCGAGGAATCCATCAAATACGCGTGCGCTTTGAACGTCGATACGATCCAGGTGTCTCTGGCTGCGGCCTACCCGGGCACGGAACTCTATCGCCAGGCCATGACCAACAAGTGGTACGATGAGAAAACGTTGGTGCGCAACGATGGGACCCAGGCGTCCGCCATTCAGTATCCCCATCTTCCCGCCGCCGCCATCGAAGCGGGAGTCAAACGGTTTTATTCGAAGTTTTACGCTCGCCCGACGCCGATACTGCGCATGCTCATCAGCATGGCCAAGGATCCCGTTGAACGCCGCCGCCGCCTAAGGGAAGGCCGGGAGTTCCTCGATTACCTGCGCGGGCGCCAGAAGCCGATTCAGAGCCGTCTCGCCCCGGCCGAAAGCAAACACAAGGAGACGGTCGCCGCCTTGACCTCATAATATCATCGGCATGAACTGGGATGTCCTCGGTTTGGGGATGTTGACGGCTGCGGTCGCCGGCCGTGCCGCATTTTCGGCCTTTGCCCTGGCCTGCGGCTCATTCACCCTCGCATTTTCCCTGCTCACGGCCGTGCTGGCCCGGCGTTTATTCAGTTCGGGAGTGCGCCTCTCACCCACCCCCCTTGCGCCGATCACTCTCATTAAACCGCTCAAGGGCGAGGACCCGTCCCTCTACGACAACCTCGCCAGCTTTTGCCGTCAGGATTATCCCTGCTTTCAGATCCTCTTCTGCCTCTCGAGTCCAGATGATCCCGCCCTGGCCGTCGTTTCCCGGCTCAAGCGTGAATTCGCCGACTCCGACATTGAGGTGATCGTCTCTAAAAATCGCATCGGCTATAATCCTAAGATCAACAATATGGCCAATGCTTACGCTTTCGCCAAATATGACCTCTTGCTGATGTCCGATGCGGATATCCGCGTGGGACCCGATTTTTTGCGTCGGATGGCCGCCCCCTTCGCGAATCCCGCAGTCGGAATGGTCACTTCTTTTTATCAGGCCAGCGGCGTTCGCGGCTTTTGGGGTCATATGGAAGCCTTGTCGATCAACGCGAATTTCCTGCCTCAAGCCGCGTGCGCGGCCGGCTTCGGAATGCGTTTTGCCATGGGCGCGGCGATGATGGTCCGACGAAAAGCCCTCGAACAGACCGGGGGCTTTCGTAATCTCGCCGACCATTTGGCCGACGATTTTTGGCTGGGCGTCTCGGTCCAAGACGCCGGTTGGCGCCTGGAGATGGCCGAAGGCGTCGTCGACTCCATTCCCGACATCAATGACGGCGTCGATCACTTCAAGCACCTGGTCCGTTGGGCCCGGACGATCCGCCTGTGCCAGCCGGTTGGATTTTACGCCAGCCTGATCCAACACGCCTTCTCGCTTTTGACCCTGCGCATGATCGTACAAGGCCCTGACACGTGGGGCTTTGCTTTGATGGCGGGCATCTGGGCCTCAAAAGCCTTCGCCAGTTTTGTCCTCGCCGGACACCTGGGCCGTCGGCAGGATTTGAGCTCGCTGTGGCTATTACCGATCGCGGAATGGTTCGCCTTTTCCGCCTGGATCGCCGGAAGCGCGTCCAACACGGTTCTGTGGCGCGGAGAAGTCTACACGGTCGAGTCCCGTGGACAGCTACAGCCGGTCGCTCCCCTAGCGTCCGCCGCCCTCGCCGAGCCCTAGGGCGATGTTCAAGGCGCGACGTTGGTTTAGCGCGACCGTCTTGGTATTGGGGTCGTTGACATTCATCTATCTTCTGATCTCCTTCGGTCCTAGACTGGTTTGGGACCAATTGAGGCGTTTCGGCTGGGGCTTCGCGCTCGTTCTGCCGTTCCAGATACTCGACCATATGGTCAACGCCTTGGGCTGGCGTTTCGCGTTTACACGCGCCGACGCGGCTCGCGTCTCGTTTTGGCGGCTCGTCAAGGTTCGAATCGCGGGCGACGGCGTCAATTACCTGACTCCCAGCGGCAATATCGCTGGAGAATTCGTTCGCCCGGCGATGATGGGAGAATGCGTCCCTTACGATGCCATGGTCACCAGCGTCATCATCGCCAAAGCCGCGCAAGCCTGGGGGCAGGCCTTATTCGTCTTGGTGGGACTTGCCTGGCTGCTGCATGATCGCAGTTACAGCTTTCAAGGACGCCAGGCCTGGTGGGCCACGCTCAGTATGGGCGTTATTATCGGAGGAGTGGCCCTGGTTGTTTGGGCGCTGACGGCAGAGCCGCCCGATTGGCTCAGCCGACGCTTTCCCGCCGCCGTCGCCTCCACCGTCGGACCCCGCCGGAGGCTGCGTGAATTTCTGCGCCGCCATCCAGCGCGCCTGGTTCTTTCCACCCTCTGCTTCATTCTGGGCTACGCCTGGGGCGCCGCCGAGATTTGGCTGATCGCGAATTTAATGGGCTTGGATCTCTCCGGCCGCCAAGCCTTGACGATTGAATTTCTTTCCAACGTCATCGACGCCATGATGTTTATGGTTCCCGCAAAGATCGGGACCCAAGAGGCCGGCAAAGCCGTTATTTTCTCGGGATTAGGTCTTGCGCCAAGCGCCGGCTTTACGCTGGCGATCATCCGCCACGCGCGAGAATTGATTTGGGCCGCCGGCGGCTTTTTGTTCTTTGCCGCGCATCAACGCAAACTCAAGACTTGAGCGGAATCAATAAGCCGGCGGAGGAGCCCCCCCGTAGGCGGTGACCCTGCCTGCCATACTCATCGTATAGCCCCAGCCGCTGTATGGAGAGACGGAACCCGCCTTGCGCCGAACGGCAGAGACACCTCCGCCAAGCCCGCACGCCCCCCCGCCGCAAACCCAGCCATCGTAGGATTTCACGGAGAAATCCATATCGGCGAGATAACGGCAATAAACGAGCGCACACGCGCCGTAGGGAGGGGTCTGGGGACAAACACCGGCGCCACAGCTGCTGTTGGGAAACTGGCCGACGGCGAAGGTCGAGTTGTGATCCAAAGCGAACATCCGGTTCGTCGTCCCGAGCATATTAACCAGCGCCACGGCATCGTCGGCTTTGCTGGTCTCGACGCTGCGTAAATATTGGGGTACGCCGTAGGCCGAGAGAATCCCAATGATCATAATGACAATCAGCAACTCGACAAGAGTATATCCGCCCCGGTCTTTCTTCATGTTCCTCACCTCCCACCAATATTTGAGAGCTTGAAGATCGGCATAAAAACCGCAAGAACGATGACGCCGACCAGCGCTCCGATAAAAACGACCATGATCGGCTCGATAATCGCGTTAAAGCGTCGTGTAAATTGATCGATTTGTTCCTTGTAGAATGCCGAGAGCGTCACCAGCATGTCGGGCAGCTTGCCGGACTCCTCGCCCATGAACATCATTTCGGTGACCAGCGTCGGCAAAGCGCCTGTTTTCTTGAAGGCCTGTGAAATGGATTTTCCTCCGGCGACGTCGCTTTTGACGGATGTCAACACGCGTTTGAAGATGATGTTGTTGGCAAAGACCCCCTCCAACACCGTGATCGCGTTCAAAATGCTTACGCCGGACTCGATGAGCGTAGACATCGTCGTCAATAGACGTTCGACCATCATGTTGCGAACGAAACCGCCAAACAACGGCATGCCGAAAATGAGCTGCCATTTCGTCTCCTGGCCAGATTCGGTCGACGTATAGGCGTTCCAGGCGAACCAAATGGCCACTATGGTGATGATAAGTCCCAGAAGATGGTGCACCAGGATATTCGAAACCATGATGATCAACGCCGTCAGGGGAGGGAGTTTGACGTTGAAGCTCGCGAAAATATCCGCGAACACCGGAACGATCTTGATGATGAAAAACGCCAAAACACCGAGGGAGACCGTCAGCAACACGCCAGGATACGCCAAGGCCGTGATGAGCTTACCCTGAATTTCCGCTTGAGAATGAATGTAGGCGCCAATCTGCTTGAGAACTTTGGGCAATTGTCCACCCATCTCTCCCGCCTGAACAAGAGACACCCACAGCGTATCAAACGCCTTAGGATGTTTTTCCAGCGCCTTGTACAAGGCCGTGCCGCTGGCGACCTCCTTGGTGATGTGGCCTAAAGCGTGCTGAAGAGCCTTGGAACTCGAGTTTTCCCCGAGAAGCGACAAGGCTCGAACCAACGGGACGCCGCCGTTAAGAAGGGTCGCCAACTGTTCCGCGAAAAATTCCAAGTCGCGCAAGGCCGGGGTTCCGCCGCCCGATTGGCCTTTGCCGCCAAATACTCCTGCTGTTCTTTCAGCGGAAATCGAAAGGATGAAGCAGCCTTTGGCTTGGAGAGTGTTGATCGCCTCATTCTCATCCGAGGCCTCGATCGCCCCCGAAGAGGTCTCTCCCTTGCTGTCTTGAACGGTATAGGAGTATCGCCCCATTGTCGATTCAGTGTAACAGGCAGGCCGTGAACTGTCAATCCAGGACGGTCACCGACATTACTTCGTCGATGGTCGTAAGTCCCGCGATAACTTTTCGAAAACCGCTGGCCCTCATCGTCCACATCCCCGCTTCTTCCGCCGCCTTCTTAAGTTTGCCGACATCCGCGCCGTAACGATAGATGATCTCCCGCATAAATGCGTTCAATTTGTACACTTCATAAATCGCTTTCCGGCCGGAGTAACCGGTCCGGGAACACTTGTCGCACCCGCGAGCCTCGAAAAACGTGATCGAAGCCGGATCAGGCGTCTCGGCGAGAAGCGCCTCCCTGACGACCTGAGCGGCGAGGTCCGGGGGGACTTTCGCGGGTTTCTTGCAGAAAGGGCACAACAGACGCACCAACCTCTGCGCCGCGGCCAGCTGCAGCGAATTGGCGAGCATGAACGGCTCTATACCCATGTCGATGAGACGGGCGACGCACGAGAGCGCATCGTTGGTATGCAGCGTGGAAATCACGAGGTGACCGGTCAGGGCGGCGCGCAGACATGTCTGGGCGGTTTCTTGGTCGCGAACCTCTCCGACCAGAATGACGTCCGGGTCTTGACGCAAGAACGAACGCAAGGCCGAAGCGAAGGTCAGGCCGATGTTGGCCCGCACTTGCACCTGATTGATCCCTTCGATCTTCAATTCCACAGGATCTTCGATCGTCATGATGTTGATATCCGAGCTCTTGATGGTATTGAGGATCGCGCCCAGCGTCGTCGTTTTTCCCGAGCCCGTGGGGCCCGTCATGAAAAACAGGCCGTGCGGCTTGTTCGCCGCCTCAAGGATATCATCGCGCTGTTTGGGGTCGAGGCCGACTTTGTTGATATCAAGATCGACCGCCCCCTTGTCGAGCAACCGCATGACCACCTTCTCTCCGAAGACGCACGGACAGATCGACACGCGCAAATCGATGACCCTATTCTGAACCTTGATCGAGAACTGGCCGTCCTGCGGCAGACGACGCTCGGCGATATCAAGCTTGGACAGAATCTTGATGCGCGACACCAACGAATTTTGCAAGTGTTTGGGCGGGGGGCTGCGGTCATAAAGGACGCCGTCAATGCGAAAACGAAGTCCGATTCGGTCATCGTATTTCTCGATGTGGATGTCGGAGGCCCGCTCCTGAATGGATTGCTTGAGAATGGCATTGATGAGCATCACCGCCTGGGTGCCGCTGGCATCGGTGATCACCTGGTCCAAATTCAGACGCTCGTCATTGATGTCAGGAACATCCTCGATCTCATCTGCGCCCTTATTGGCACTCAGGGTCTTATCGATGGCGCTCGCACCCAGGTAGAATTCGTCGATCGCCCTTAGGATTTGCGTTTTCGTGGCTATAAACGGCTGGATTTCATGGCCGGTCAACAGCTTGAGGTTATCGCGAAGAAGCACGTTGTCCGGATCGCTCAAGGCGACGGCAAGTACGCTGTCTTCAAGAAAGAGGGGCAGAACGCCGTTTTCGCGCGCGTAGCCTTCTGGAACGATCTTATCCAGATTTTGCCCTTTCTCGGACTTGAGAATTTTATTTTCGCGCGACGCATAAGGGATCGCCTTCTCGCGGGAAAGCACCGTGGCGATGTCTTCTTCCGTGCAATAGGCGAGCTTGACAGCGGCTTCGCTAAAAGAGCACTTGTTTTGGCTCGCCGCTTTGAGAGCCTTATCACGCTGTTCAGGGGTCAAAACCCCGTTCGCAACGAATATTTCAGCTAGACTTGCCATGCGCCTTGAGGCCTCCCCAGTCGATCAAGTATAGCCTCCAATTGATCATTGTCAACCCCCCCGCGGCCGCTGGGCTTTAATCGTTGACGACGGTCGGGGTAATTAAAATGATCAAATTCGAGTTGCTCTTTCTTGTAGAGGTGCTGGTGAAAAAATATTTGATGATAGGGATATCGCCCAAGAGCGGAACCTTGCGTACCACTTGGGTCGACGTGCTCCGCAGAAGACCGCCCATGACCAACGTCTGGCCGTTTTTAACGCGAACCAAAGTCGAGGCGGCACGCAGGATCGGATTGAACACCCGGTTGGCGGAGTTTGAAATCGCCGCCTCCTGAATGTCCGTGAAGGAAGGCTGAACAAGCATCGTGATAAAACCTTCCTTGTTGACTTGAGGCGTCACTCGCAGCGTTAAGCCCGTATCAAGACGTTCAACTCCCGAAACCGTAAGAGATTGCCCGCTTCCAGTGCCCGATTGCGTGACTTTAAATCCCACCGCTTCTTGAGCGCTGATCTGAATGACCGAACTCTTGTTGTTGAGAGCCAGGATCTTGGGCCTGCCCAGAAATCGCGCCTTCGAATTGGACACCAACGCTCGCAAGGCGATTTTTAAAGAGGTCAAGTCGAGGACGCTCGTCTTCAAATAGGTGCCGCTGATGATTCCTTCGGAGGCGGAACTCGCCGAGCTGTTGATCGAGCTGATCACCCCGATATTGGGCGTGAGAGGATCAAAAAAACGAGCCCCGCTCAATTTGGGAGGCAAATTCAAGGGGAAAGTCGTGTCGCGCATGCCCGCCGTAAAGCTACCGAGTTCCCCGTTGGGGCCGCCCCACTCAAATCCCAGTTCCCCGGTCTGACTGGTGTCCATTTCAATGATCTGGGCCTCGATCATGACCTGCGGGGCCTTCTTATCCAATTCGGCGATGATCTGTTCGACCTGGGGAAAAACTTCGGGGATGTCGGTGACGATCATGGAATTGGTGCGAGGTTCGATGACGACATGTCCGCCCTTGGTCAAGACGCTGGTCACCACGTTGATGACAGCCACGTCAGGCGGAGCCGACTCGCTTCTTGAAGATCCCGAGCTTGATGGGGAACCGCCCACACCGGGCATGCCGGTGTTCATGCTCGACCCGCTTGACGCCTGGGAATAAGCCGACTTCGCGGCGGCCGTTTCTCCGTCCAAGGGAATCAACGGCACGTAATTCAGAGAGTAAATACGAGTGATCTTATTTTCGACTTGGCGCGAACGGGGAGTGACCACATAGGTGTTGCTGCGTCCGATCTGTTGGTAGGTCAAGCCCTTGATTTCCAGCAAAACCTGCAGCGCTTCGCGGACGGTCACATTTTGAAGGAACGCGGTGACCCGCCGAGCCTCCAAACCCTCGGTAATGATGAAATTCACTTTGGCTTGGGCGGAAATTGTGTCGAGGAAGGTCGCCAAAGGCGCGCCCTTGACCCGCACTGTCACGCGCGCATCGAGGGGCGTTTGTGGGCCGGCTCCGCCTGAACGCGCCGGCGCCGTCGCTCCGATCTGCACGCCTTGAAGAGCCTTCGGGGTAATAAGAGTTTCCTCTTCTGAAGGCTTCGCTCCCCCCGCATCGGCCGGGGGCGCTGCGGCGGCTGCAGTCTCGGAAGACTCCGTCTCATCGATCGGGGCTCCGCCGGGCTGCTGAGGAGGCGGCTGCACAGACTCCTCCGTCGGTTGGGCGCGTCGACGTTGAGCCCATGCCTCGGCAGGAGCCGTCGCCGCTAAGGAGACGACAGTCAACGCTGCGAACGCGGCTCTCGCGATTTCAAAAAGGCGTGCGCGGAAACGAATCATAATGCCTCCTGCGGCCGGCTTCATTTAACGCTCTTGATAAACTTTTGGGTTTTATACTGAAACGTCACGCTCGACGCCGAAATCTTGATCACTTTCACTTGGCCAATGCGCTGCCCGACACCGACGACTTCGTTGTTTACAATGGCCTTTGAACCACCCTCGGGGCTGCTCACGATGCCCTGCAGCTCGACCGACGACTCAGGAGTCCAGCTCTTGCTGCGGACATCCTTCCTTCGGCGTTCATTTTCCAGGCGCTTTGTGGCGGTCTGCTTAAGATTCTCGTCCTCCCTAAGGCGAAGCATGTCATTAGGAGAGAGCATGGGGTCTCGTCGGAGAGCGCGCTGCGGCGGGAGTTCGATTTTCGGCGCGATCGTCTCGGGCGATGGCGCAATGGAAGCCGCCGCTGCGACCGCAGCCGATGACGTCGACGTCTGCGGTTTGGCCAAGGACGGGACGTCAAGCGCATCGACGGGCTCGGTCGCCGTCGACGCCGGAACCGGCTTCGCAATCGAAGTTGACACGGCCGCGGGCTGAGCGAG
>JBBTHA010000057.1:0-16349 GCA_038060535.1 Elusimicrobiota bacterium
GGTCTTTCATCCGAATTTTGGGAAATCTATCGTCGGAGAATGACAAAAATGCTAGACTCAATGTTCATAAGAATTCCATGGGAAATAAGACGATTCTCGTCCATCTTTCGGACATCCACTTCGGGAAGCCCGGCCACCACGGCCAGTTCGATCTGGATCTGCCGCTGCGCAACGAAGTCGAGAGAGACTTGGTGGAGTTACGCGCTGCGCACGGGGTCATGCGGGGCGTAGTAGTGTCCGGCGATGTCGCTCACTCAGGAAAAGCCGAACAATACACGACGGCCCAGCTCTGGTTGGGTAAGGTCACGTCGATCATCGGATGCGCCCCGGAATGCGTCTGGGTCGTGCCTGGCAACCACGATGTGGACCGCGACGTCATCAACACCAGCGAGGCTCTAAAGGATTTCCATGCGTTGGTCCGGAAAAACGGTCAGGCCGAAGTGAACGAGCAGCTACGAAAGAAAGCCCAAGACCCCATCATGGGTCCCGCGCTGCTGAAAGCCATGGCGCACTACAACGACTTCGCCGCGAAATTTGGCTGTGAGATCGCCCCCGACAAGCTTTCCTGGCAGCACGACATCGTTCTCAATGACGGCTCAACGCTTCGCTTGGTCGGCCTGACCTCGACCTGGCTCTCCGATGAGAGAGACAGCACTGGCGACAACAAGCTGGCTCTCGGCGAAGCTCAACTTAATCTCCCCCGGCTGGACGACGTCGAGTATTTGACGGTCTGCCACCATCCGCCCTCATGGCTGCTCGATCAGGATGTCGTCCAAACCAAGCTCCGCGCCTTGGCCCGCGTACAACTATTCGGACACAAGCACAGCCAGGAGGTGTACAGGGTCGAGAACAGCCTCCACATCACTGCCGGAGCCGTCCATCCCGAAAGGCAGGAAGCTGCATGGATGCCGCGCTATAACCTTCTGACGTTCGAAGTGACCGAAGCTCCCGACAGGAAGCTTCGCGTCGAGGTGTACGCGCGCGTGTGGAGTGATGCCGGGCATCGTTTCGTCGCGGCCGCGGGTGGCGGCGGACAAGCGGCCGTTTATGAGTTCAACTTGTCGCCCAGACAGCGTCGCGCAGAGCAAGAACCCGCTGTCCAACCAATAGTCGTCGCGGCGGCCGAGAACTCCGGCGGCACGGCCGTCGAGGAGCTGCCGATCGTGGTCCCGACGGTACGCATGGACCACTCCCGATCCCTCGCGTTCAGGTTCCTGGACCTGCCGCTCCACAACAGGATTGAGATATGCCATGCGCTGGGCCTCCTGCCTGCGCGGGCCGCGGCCACCATCGACACGGTCTTTTTCACAGAGGCCTTCAAGACGGCGAAGAGCCGGGGGCTGCTCGCCGGCCTTTGGGATGCGGTCGGCGCGCGAGACGGCAAGGTCGCCCCGAACCCCTACAGAATCGAAGTCGGAGGATAGCGTGCATAAAGAATTCGCGGACTGGTACAGGACGGCCTCGCTGGAACCCAAGGGCGAAACGCTCGAAGCCCGCTGGAAAGCCATCGATAAGTTCGTCGGCAAAGCCGAAGAAAAAGAGCTCCTGGCCCTGGTACGTCTGTTCCTCGGCATCGCGATGGAGAAGGTCGTCATCGACAAGTTCGCCGATGCGATCCGTAAGGCCGATGCGACGTTCCCCGCGATCGGCAACGAGGTCGAGCTGCGCGTTCTCGCGGGCGCGGCGTGCGTCGCCTGCTTCGAGAACGCGGAGCAGGACCGGGGCACGTCGGAGATGGTCGCTTTGGCCGTCACATCCGGCAGCTTCCGCCGCCGCCGCAAGAACTTGATCGTTCCTCGGATCTTCGAAATTTGCGAGGCCATGCTCGTGGAACGAAGCGCCAACCGCTTCGCGGACATGCAGGACGCGATTGACTTGGCGGGCGCGGCGGCAGAACTGAAGAAAGTGTGCACGGGAGCCAACACCGGCACGCACATGGAAAAGCCCATGGCGGCATTTCTCGATCGTCTCAATGAGAAGCTGGAGGCGTCTAACGCCCGACAGCGCCTGCTCCAGGAGGAGGCCAACGTGCTCTGGTGGCTGTTCGGCGGCTACAGCCGGGAGTTGAAGTTGCCCTTCGAGAAAGTCGAATCGGCGGCGCTGCCGCTCATTGCCGGACACGAGCTGGCGGCCCTAGTGGAAGCTCGTCCCGGGCCCGTGGCATTTCCCAGCTTGTTGGGACGCGTCTTGAACGGCAACGCGAAGCAGTCGAAGCACAACTTGGCGGAAGCCGTCAACGCGTCGTCGACCCAATGGCGCGAGGCGGCGCGCGCCAAGACGCCGGAGTGGATGCTCGATTTCTGTCCTGTTCGCATGGTGATCAAGCGCTCGCTCGAAGTGCAGGACGGAAAGAGCTGGGTCAAGCCGACGGAAGGCGCGACGGGTCTTCCGATCTCGCAGAAGATTGACGGCCTTGAGCTTGCCATCCAGTGCTTCCGAGAGGCACTTCTCCTCCAGTATGTGGACGGCACGTCCGATGCCTAAGACGGAAGAAACGACGGCGGAGAAGCCAGCGGCGGCGCCCCCCACGCCGAAGCCCATCCCTATGTCCCCTGGATACGAACTCAGTGGGACGACCGCGCTATCGATCACGCGGGCGAAACTGGCACGGGTGATCATGCTGGCGGGGCCGGTCGGAAGCGGAAAAACGACGTTGCTCTCATCCATCTACGAACTCTTCGGCAAAGGGCTGATACGGGGGTACTCCTTCGCCGGCTCCGAGACCCTGCCGGTCATGGAGTTGCGTTGCCATCTCTCCCGCATCGCCTCCGAGCGGGCGGAAGCGGATACCGAGCGAACAAAGCTCGACGAGGCGCTCAAACTCCTCCATCTCCATTTGGCAGACGGAAACGGAAAGAAGACTCACCTGCTCATGAGCGACCCGTCAGGTGAGGCGTTCCGCATCGCTCGCGACTCGACCGACGAATGCCGGAAGCTCACCATCCTCCGTAGAGCCGATGTCGTCGTATTTTGCCTCGATGGGAGCGGCCTTTCAAAGCGGCGGACGCGCCCCGGGATCGTGGCTGACGCTCGGGCGCTCCTGCGCAGCATGCTCGACGCGGGGATGCTGGATGGATCGTCGCACGCGCAAGTGCTCTTCACCAAGTCCGATCAACTCGTGAACCCCGAGGGTGAGACCGAGGCCGAATTGACGGCCGAGATCGAGCGGGATTTTCGCGCGAACTTCGAGTCGCGCCTGCGCCGGCTCGAATTCAGGCGGACCTCGGTCAAACCCTTGGCCAGCGCGGCCGGAATTGAAGAACTGCTTGCTTCCTGGGTGGAGCGTGACGAACTCGCGCCGCTCCAGATCGCCCCACCCCTTCGCGAAAGCTCGCGCATGTACGACTGCTTTCCCCGGAGCCCCGCGCATGGCGGATAACGAAGCTCGACGCTTCCTGGTCATCGGACTGCCCGACATGGGCAAGACGACGTTCCTGGCCGCCCTCTGGCACGTCGTGGAGTCCAAGGAGATCGGCAGCGCCCTCCAGCTCGTCAATGTAGAAGGCAACCGCGAGTATATCGGCAAACTGCGCGAGAAATGGATCGCCTGCGAGGCGCTTGGGAGGACCGCTCAGGGGCAGATCAGCGTTATTCAGATGCGTCTGCGCGCGGCAGCCGACGGCGCCGAGGCGAATCTGGCCCTGCCGGATGTCTCCGGAGAGACGTTCCGGACGCAACTGCGGGACCGCGCATGGACCCCAGAGTACGCGCAGCTCGCCGCGGGAGTCGCCGGGGCTCTTGTATTCATCCACCCGGACGAGGTGACGGAGCCCGTGCGCATCGAAGAGGCTGCCCCGCTGGCGGCCGCTATCGCCCCGGAGGGAACCGCCGAAGGTGCCGGTGCCGCAAAGGCCTGGACTCACGACGACATCCCGACCCAGGTGAACATCGTCGAGCTCCTTCAATTCCATCGTGCCCGGACGCCCGGCCCCTTCAGCGTGGGCATCGTCGTCTCGGCATGGGATCTCGTGGCCGCGCAAGGCAAGACCCCGGCAGAGTGGCTTGATGCGACCCTCCCGCTGCTTGGGCAGTTTCTTCGCAGCAACGTAGACGAACTTCCGTTCAAGGTCTTCGGGGTGAGCGCTCAGGGCGGCGAGCTCAATGCGGTCGACCGGCTCATGGCGGCCGCGAAGCCCTCCGAGCGAATTCAGGTGGCAGACGATCGCGAGATTTCGCACGATATCACCAGACCCATTTCATGGCTACTAAAGACACAGACCAATTGACGCGGGTATCGGTCGACCACGCGCTTTATGGCTATAGGCGCGGGCACGAATTGCTTGCGAGTTCCGCCGACCTGCGGCCTGAGTCGCGCGCGTCTCTACTCGTGTTCACGGACATGTCCGGCCCGTCACTTGTGCCTGGATTCGAATCCTACCTGACGGGCGTCCCCCTTCCCGCGGATGATGCCTACGCGTTCGCGCGGACCTGGTATGCGCCGGAGATGCCGCGTCCCGGCTGCGTCTGGACGCACGTGCTGTTAATCAAGCGGAGTGAACTCGCGAAGCTGCGAGACCTTGGGGAATTACGCGCGCTGTTCCATCGCCCGCAGACCGCAGACCTTGAACTTCTTGAATTCTACGGAAAGCCTTCGTGTTTAGAGAACTCTGCGGCCCCGCGAAACGCCGCCCCTATTTCTTCGAGCAATGCTGAAGGTATACTCGACGCGTTCTACACTTCATCCCTGCCTTTGATGATTGCGAGCAGTAAACCCTCAGAATATGAGGATCTTGTTATGGCTTTCTGGTCTCAGCTGGGACTGCGTGCGCGTTTTGCATTCAGCTTTTGCACGGGCTCCATGTCGATTCGGAAGTTCAAGGGCGAGAATCTTGTTTTCCAAGTGATTGCCCCGGAAGTACGCCGCCAAGTCGACCGCGACAAAGCGGAAGCATTCGTGCTCGAGCTCGATGGGTCACAGATGCACCCGGAGTGGGTGCGGTCGTTGGCGCGGGAAATGGCGCAGAAAGTCTCGGGTCGAATGGGGGCCCTCATCCGATCCCTCGATCTCGATATTGGAGACCGGCACATACTGCCGATGATTGCGCCTCTGATGGCTATCGATGAGCACCGGAATGCGTCCGAATCCGTTCAGGCGATCGTCAAGGCTGTTGCCGCGGCGTGGCCCTCGCCCAAGGAAGGTATCGCTGGAAAACGAACTCTTCTTGGAGAGACGCGGGTGCTTTCCAAAGTTCTTCAAACGGACATCACTGATGCCGCGCTCCTTCAGGCGCTCAGCCGCTGCTCCACCACGGGAGCCTTTGATTCTTCGGACCTTCATTTGCGCGAACGAGGCAGAGCTCTTTGGAAGAGTGAAGGACATGCCGCTCGGGAGTTGGCGCGCGACCTTTTGAATGGCGAAGGCAATGAGCTTGGGGATGAGATTCTTTCGGGGCTGATGGAGGCCATGCCTGATTCCGAGTTGTGGGCCCTGGCCGAGCGGAATAGCGCGCTCGTATTGGCGCTTCTGCGGCGGGACGCTGCGCTCGCCCAGTCGCCGCGCCTGTGGAAGCTCTCCAAACTGCGTGTCACGGATGTGCTGGATGCTGTCGAGCGGACAACTCATGACAATCTCCCCGGGATCGTTCATGCAGCATTGGAGTCAGGGCGTTTCGATGCGGCATCTCATATGCTTGAACGCTACGGGTCGCCGATAGCGAGTGCGGTACTCGAATGGTTCGCGAAGGGCGGTGACATCACGGATGACGTTTCGACCGAGTTCATTAAAGCTCTAGGCAAACATCACGAGATCGCGTTGAACATGCTTCACCAACGCACGTTGCGTCCGGAAGTTGCTGCGCTGGCGTTGTACGCGATTGGTCACGAGCAGATTGGGAAGCTGCCGATCGCCCTTCTTTTTGAAATTCTTTCAGCGGGTTTCGGACGCCTGGCGGACACGATCGGCGCCGATGTCGCTGCGATGCTGCTTGCCCGTGGACTAAAGACTGCGGACGGCGGCGAAAAGCTCGTAGTCGCGACTTTCACTCTCGTGCATCATGCTTTGGCTGAAAGCAGAGTGAGCTATCAAGCATGGCGGCCCTTGGACCGCATGCTTCCGAGTCTTTCATGGCGAGACTGGGACAAGTGCGAACGACTACGAAGAGGATTGATTGATGCGATCGAGTCCAATCAATGGCCGGCAAGCTTGCTTTTCAAAGCCGCAAATGACGAAGGGACATTCCGTCTGATGCTTAAAACTAGCCGGTCCAGCTCAGGGGGGCGTGCTTTCCTGCGCCGCGCGCAGAAGGAATCAGATGGCAATTTGATTACCGCCTTACAGAAAAAGATTCTTCGAAGCGAGGAAGACGTCGACTAGCAAGTTTTTGGGGTCGCACGAGAGTGTCGAGTTTTGTGTCGAGTTTTCGCCTAAAACCGGCAAAAATCGACAAATACCGACAAAGATAGGATTGGCGAAAAGCGCTTGTTTTTGAAGGTGTTAGAGGAGAAAAGCGGGTAGCGCTAAATCGGCGCTTTGAGCTTGGGAAGCTCTCGTTCTACCATTGAACTACACCCGCGTCTAAGGGCTTCGGGTTCATTGTATCCTCATTGGCGGAGGGCGTCAAGTTTTCGCGATTGACGAAAGAGGCTGAAATCCGATATATTTAGTCAGGATTCTATGCTCGCAAGGAGGAAGCGATGAACAAGCTTGAGTTTCTGTTCCGTTGGACGCATGTGTTCGCGGGGATCATCTGGGTCGGCCATCTTTACTTTTTCAACTTCGTCAATGTCCCCCTCCAAGGCCTGCTCGACGACGCGGGCAAGAAAGCGGTCAACCCGAAGTTGATGCCGCGCGCTCTGTGGTGGTTTCGTTGGGGCGCGATGGCGACTTTTCTCAGCGGGCTGATCCTGTTCGGCCTGATTTTTTTCCATACGCCCGACATCGGCTTTGGGGCGAACATGCTGCTGCGCGGCATTGAGGGAGGCCTTTCGGATCGGGCGCGCTGGATCATGTGGGGCATGACGTTCGGCTCGATCATGTGGTTCAACGTCTGGTTCATCATCTGGCCCGCGCAGAAAAAACTGTTGTCTGGACAAGTGACCGGCGACGCCGCGGCGCCGGTGCGCGCGCGCGCCGCGCTGGTCTCGCGCATCAACACCTACTTGTCGGCTCCCATGCTGGTGGGCATGCTCGGCGCCAGCCACGCGAACATGGCCTTTAGCTACGGCGCTTTGCTGATCGCCGCGCTGCTGGGCTTTGCCATGATCAAAGCCGCTTACGTGCACTCGACGTTCGTCGGGCAGTCGGTCTAAGGGGGCGTCATGTCAGGCATACAGAATCGGCCGTACATCGTTGAGGAAAAGCCCGGACGCAAGGCCTGGTGCGCCTGCGGAGAGTCCGAGAAGCAGCCTTATTCCGACGGCTCCCACGCGCGCAAGAACACCGGGAAATCACCCGTCATCGTGGAGCTGAGCGAGGCCAAAAAGACGGCCTGGTGCGGCTGCCGCGAGTCGAAAAATAAGCCCTACTGCGACGGCTCGCACCGCACCCTGTCTTCGGCCGCGTAGGGGCTAGACCGGGCGGCATTTGACGAGCTCCAGGAATTCCTTCCTGGTGCGCGCGTCGCTTTTGAACAGGCCGAGCATGCACGACGTCGTCGTGGGAGAGAGCTGGCTTTCGGCTCCCCGCATCTCCATGCACAGGTGCCGCGCTTCGATGACGACGGCCACGCCGCGGGGCTTAAGCTTGTCCTGCAGGGTGGAGGCGATTTGAAGGGTGAGGCGTTCCTGGACCTGCAGGCGCTTGGCGAAAATGTCGACCAATTTCGGGATTTTCGAAAGGCCGATGATTTTATTTTTGGGCAGGTAGGCCACATGCGCCCGGCCGAAAAAAGGCAGCATATGGTGCTCGCACAACGAGTAGAAGGTGATGTCGCGCACCAGCACCATCTCGTTGTAGGATTCGGTAAACAGCGCGTTGTTGATCATCGTGTCGATGTCCGCGCGATAGCCGCTCGTCAATTCCTGAAGGGATTTGGCCACGCGCCTGGGAGTGAGCTTGAGGCCCTCGCGCTTGGGGTCCTCGCCCAGGTCGCCGAGAATGTCTCGAAAATGCGACTCGATGCGGCTCATAGACCCGCCAGCCATTCCAAGAGCGTGCGCACGGGAGACCCCGTGGCTCCCTTCGGGGCGTAAGTCGCCGAGTCGCTGGATGTGAAGGCCGTGCCGGCGATGTCGAGGTGGACCCAGGGCTTTGCGTCGACGAATTCCTGGAGGAACAATCCTCCGATGATGGAGCCGGCTTCCCCCCGCGCCTTGGAGATGTTCAGGAGCTCGGCGATGTTGCCCTTGATGTTTTCCTTGTAATCCTCGACCAGGGGAAGTTCGCAAAAATGCTCGTCGGCGCGCTTGCCCGCCGCCTTGATCTGCCCGGCGAGCTTGGCGTCGTTGCCCATGAGGCCCGCGACCTTCGAGCCCAGGGCGATGACGACGGCGCCGGTGAGCGTGGCCAGGTCGACGATGGCTTGGGGCTGCTGCTGGGCGGCCAAGCACAGCGCGTCGGCGAGAATGAGGCGTCCCTCCGCGTCGGTGTTCCACACCTCGATGGTCTTGCCGTTCATGGCCTTGAGCACGTCGCCCGGCTTATAGGCGTCGGGGCCGGGCATGTTGTAGGTGGCCGCGATGATGCCGTGCACCTCGACTTTCGGCTTGAGACGGGTGATGATTTTGAAGACGGAGAGGACCGCCGCGGCGCCGGCCATGTCGCATTTCATGTCCTCCATCGATTGCGGGGCTTGAGCGACAAGCCTCCGGAATCGAAGGTGACGCCTTTGCCCACGAGGGCGACTTTCTTTTTGGCGTCCTTGGGCTTGTACACCAGATGGGCCATGATCGGGGGCTCCGAGGACCCCCGGGCCACGCCGAGAAAAGAGCCCATGCCCATGTCCGCGGCCCGCGTCTTGTCGATGATATTGACGCTGAGGTCGGAGCTCTTGAAGGACTTGGCGATGTCCCCGAGGCTCGTCGGCGTTTTATCGGAGGGCGCGCGATTGACCATATCCCGGGCGAAGGCCACGGCTTCCGCGTAAAGAGCCGCTTTGGCGCAGGCTTTTTCGACGGAGGCGCGCGAGCCGGCGTCTTGCGCCAAGAGCGCGGCCTGGGTCAACGTGTCGGGGTCGGCTTTCTTGTATTCCTCGAATTTGTAGGAAGCCAGAAGCAGGCCTTCGGCCAGCGCCTGCGGGTGTTCCGAGCAGAGAAGCGCGACCTTTTCCCTCTTGGACCGGAGAGCGCCCAACAGCGCGCCGGCGGCGCGGCGAAACGTTTCGGAGCCGGCACCTTTCTTTTTTCCCAGACCGACGGCGTAGACGCGCCGGTGTTTGCCGAGATATTCGAGGTCGACGCGCGCGAACTCCTTGGCCCCCCCTTTGAAGCCTTCCTCCTTGAGCTTCGCGCTGAGCGTCGCTTTCGCCGCGCCCGTCAGGGATTTGGCGCCGGCAAGACCGGCGTCCTCGTAAAGGAAAACGGCGAGATCATGGGGGGCCGACTTGAAATCCTTGAGCGTTAGGGTCGTGACGGTGATCATGAATGTCTCTCCTCCAAGATAAGAAACGGCGCGGCGAGCGCGGCGGCGACCGCTCCGGCGAGCGGGCCGACCCAGTAGACGTAGTGCATGGACCAATGGCCGGCGACGAGCGCGGGGCCGAAGGCGCGGGCGGGATTCATCGCTCCCCCGGTCAGCGGTCCGGCGATAAGCGAGCCGAACAGAGTGGCCGCGCCGATCGATAGGGGAGCCATGCGGCGGGCGCGGCGTTGATCGGCCGCGAAGACGGCGCAGGCCAGAAAGAAGGTGGCGATCGCCTCGATGAGGGTGGCGGCGCGGTAGCCCACGGCGACGGGCGAGCAAGCGCCCAAGAAGGCGGGTGCTGCCCGCAGCTCGGGGCGCGCTCCCAAGAGCACGGCCTGCAAAAACAATCCCGCGCAGGTCGCGCCCAACAGTTGGGCCGCGAGCGCGAAGACGCCGCGCAGCACGGCGACGCGGTGCACGGCCAATTCGGCCAGAGTCAGGGCGGGATTGAAGCGCCCGACGGCCGAGGGAAACGAATGGACGACGGCGGCCGCGGCGGCGGCGTAGGCCATGGACGCTCCCAGCGGGCCTAAACGGCCTCCGGTCGCCACGTCAAGACACAGCGCTCCGGCCCCGGCGAGCGTCAAAGCGAAGGTTCCCGTCAGTTCCGCAGCGAAGGCTCTCAATCCACCCATCGAGGCAAGGATACCAAATCCATGCGCATCGATCGGGGCCGGAGCGCCGATTATTTCAGGAGGGAGATGAGGGCGAGCGCGTCTTCACGGCTGCGGATGCTGCCCTCGGCCTGGGCTTCGCGCACGCGCTCAAGAATGTCCCCCACTTTCGGCCCCGGCGGGATCTTGAGCCGTTTCATGACGTCGCGGCCGTCGACAAGCTGTTTGGGCGTTGGCGTCGCCTCCAGCTCTTGCCAGCGGCGCAGGAGCTGCGCGACGAGCTGAAGATGGCGCAAGGTTTTGCGGGTGTCCTCCGGCTTGAAGCGGGATAAGTCCGAGCGACCGTAATCGGCGCAGGCCGTCTTGAGCAGGCGTTGAAGACGCTCGTGCGGCATGTAGCTGGCATGATCAGCCCAGCAGACGAGAAGAAGCCCGGGGGCGTTCTGTCCGAGATCGCGAAAGAAGCGATAGACCGCCCGTTCGCTCAAGGGGCCGCCCGAGGCGAGGTGGCCCGGGCGCAGGTGGTGGCGCACGATGGCCGATGCGGTTTCGATGTGTTCGCGCGATAAGCGCAGCCGACGCAGTATTTTTTCCGTGACCGCGGCCCCGCGAGTGTCATGCTCGAAGAAGCGCAGGCGATCGTCGACGCGTCGCGCGGTCTCGGGTTTGGAGACGTCATGGAGCAGGGCCGACAGAAGAAGCAAGGCGCGAAACGCGGGGCCTCCTCGCGAGGCGATGTGCTTTTCAAGATCCCTCCCCGAGGAAGGGAAGACCGCGCCCAGATTGTCGAGCAGATAATCCAGGCGCGCGCACACGTTCAAGGAGTGCGTCATCACCCCGCCGGGGCCGTAGTAGTTCTCGGCGCAGCGCCGGGAGGGCTCGAGCTCCTCGAAAATTTCCGTGAGAAGGCCGCACTCGTCCAAGAGGCGGATCCAGCGCGAGGAACCGGACACCCCCAAGAGAGAAAAAAGCTCGGCGTGGATGCGCTCGGGAGCGGGCTCGCGCACTCGGCGGCGATGGCGATAGATGGCCTTCAGGGTCCCGGCTTCGATATCGAACCCCAATTGGGCCGCTAAACGGACGGCCCGCAAAAGTCTCAGAGGATCATCCGTCAAATTGTCTTCGACGTCCGCTCGAACCAAGCCCGCCGCCAGATCTCCAAGCCCCTTGCGCGGGTCCAGAAACGACGTCGACGCAATCGAGGCCGGAATGGTCTTGCCGAGTTCGAAGGCTAGCGCGTTGATCGTAAAATCGCGCCGCCCTAAATCCTCGAGGATCGTTTTGCCCTGCAGTCCGGCCACGTCGATTTGCCTGAGGGTTTTTCCCGGCTTTGGAGGCAGGGCGATTCGATAAACGGAATTCGCTTCATCGAGGACGACCAGCGTTCCCCGAAAGGAGCGCGCCAGTCGCGCGGCGAGGATCCGGGCATCGGCGCAGGCGAGATCGAGGTCGAGGATGGGCCGGCCCAGGAGCGCGTCTCGCGGGGCTCCCCCGACGAGCCAGACCTGTTGGGCGGCGGCCGCTCGCGCTTGCCTCAGGGCGCCGCGGATTTCGCCGTTGAGGCGGGCTCGCCCGGGGCCCATCAGCCTTTCGGGGCGCCGGCGCGCCGACGCAGCTCGCGCTCCCGCAGTTCGCGTTTGAGCACTTTTTGAAGCGCGTTTTTAGGAAGGGAGTCGACGAATTCCACGTCGCGCGGCCTTTTGTAGGCGTCGAGGCGCTCACGAAAGAAATTCATGAGGGCCGACTTCTCCAGCGACGCGCCTTTTTTAAGCACGACGAAGGCCTTGATGACCTCGTCGCCCAGATCGTCGGGGATTCCGATGATCGCGGACTCCTCGATGTCGGGATGTTCGCCGATGACCGCTTCGACCTGGGCCGAGAACACCTTGAGTCCTTTGACGATGATCATGTCTTTTCTGCGGTCGCGGATAGACAGGTAGCCGTCGTTGTCAAGAACGCCGATGTCTCCGGTCATGAACCAGCCGTCCTTGGTGAAGGCCGCCCGCGTCGCCTCGGGATTGTTCCAATAGCCCTTCATGATGTTATCGCCTTGCAGGCAGACTTCTCCCTCCGCTCCCACGGGAAGCGTTTTTTCGGTTTCATCGACGATCTTGGCGCTCACGCCGCGTATGAGAATTCCTACCGTGCCAAAACGCGCGGCATCGGGAGGATTGATGGTGGCCACGGGGCTCGTTTCCGTCAAGCCCCAGCCTTCGATGATGTCCACCCCCAGAGCGCTGCGGAAGGCCTCGGCGACAGCCGGTGCCAGGGGAGCGGCTCCCGAGACCGCGACTCGTACCTTGCGAAAGGCCCAGAGGCGCAGAAAGAGCCGTACTTTCCAATCCTTGGACTCGCGGGCGAGCGCGGCGTAGACTTGAGGCACGGCGGCAAACAAGGTCACCGCGCGCCTGCCCATGACCCTCAGCCAAGGCTTGGCCGGAGCGATGGCCGGAAAAATCACGCAGGTCAGGGTCAGGCGCAAGGAGACGAGCACGAGGGCGGTCCAGGCGAAGCTATGAAACATCGGCAGAATGCACAGGGAGACGTCGGAACGGTGGAGTTTCAAGTGTTGGAGCGAGGCCTCGCAGTTCGTGACCAAGTTTCGGTGAGTCAACATGACGCCTTTGGGGTGGCCCGTGGTTCCCGAGGTGTAGAGAATGGCGGCGACGTCCGACTCGACGGCCGCGTCAGCGGGATGGTCGGGGAAAACGGGGGTGTGCAGGTTTGCGAAGGAAGACACGATGCCCGAGGGGGGAGTCGAGAGATCGGTGACCCAGATGTTTTTGAGCGCCGGACATTGGGTCGCGGCCTCCGTCAGGCCGGGCAGAAAGTCGGATTGCGCGACGGCGCCGACGGCGCCGCAATCGTTGAGCATGTAGGCCAGCTCCGGCGCTTTTTGGACCATGAAGTTGATGGGAACGGCGATGGCGCCGAGCCGGTTGAGCGCGAAATAGGAGATGACGAATTCGGGAGCGTTGCGGTGGACGATGGCCACTCGGTCGCCCTTGGCCACGCCGGCGCGGCGCAGCCCTTCGCCAATCGAGAGGACTTGCCGGCGAAAATCGAAAAATGAGATCTCTCTGTCTCCAGAGGCGAATGCTGTTTTTTCGCCTCCTTCCTGCGCTGAGCGGTCGAGAAGGGCGTTGAGTGTGGGCATAGGTGATGTTATTGTTGTCGGGGATCCAGGATGTCTCTGACGGCGTCTCCAAGGAGATTCCAGCCAAGCACGAACAAGAAAATGGTCGTTCCGGGTATGAAGACGGTATGCCAGTAAGCGAACGGGTCTCCAGACGAACCCAGAATCCAATTGCGCGACAGAGCGATCAATTGTCCCCAGTCCGCGTGGCCGATCGGCGAGCCAAGGCCGAGAAACGACAACGCCGCGGCCGTGATCACGATGCGCCCCATGGAGAGGGAGGCGACGATCAAGACGGGGTAGATCGAGTTGGGAACGATGTGTCTCAGCAGGAGGCGGGCGTTGCTTGCGCCCAGGGCCCTTGAGGCGGTCACGAAATCCCGTTCCTTCACGGAGAGAACGTCGCCGCGCATCAAGCGGGCATAGGACGGCCATGACACGGCCGTGACCGCGAACATCACATTGTCGAGGCCCGGGCCGCGAACGGTCACGATGACCACCGCCAGCACGATGTCGGGAAAGGCCAGGACGATGTCGGTCAAGCGCATCAGGATTTCATCCGCCCATCCCCCATAGAACCCGGCGGCGCCGCCCAAGAGCACGCCCAGGGCCACCGACACTCCCACGACTTGAAGCGCGACTCGAAAAGCGGTGCGGGTGCCCCAGACCATGCCGTAGTAGAGGTCGAATTGCTGTTCCGTGGTTCCGAAAGGATGAGCGCGCGAAGGGGGCACGGGGTCGGGACTAAAGCCGTCTTGGGGGATGGAGTAAGGGTCCCGCGAGCCGGCCGGCGCGGGAGCCAGCACCGGAGCCAACGCCGCGACGGAAAGAAAAAAGGCGATCAGCGAAACGCCGAGCAGCGACATGGGGCGGCGCCTCAACGTTTTCCAGGCGCGCTCCATGGCTCAGTCTCCGCCCACCCTGATACGGGGGTCGCAGACCGCGTAGAGCAAGTCGGAGATTAAATTAGCCGACACGAAGAGGAACGACGACAACAAGGTCGCGCCCAGGACTCCGGGTATGTCGAGCTGCTGGGCGGCCTGCACGCCCCAGCGGCCGATGCCCGGAAAATCGAAGACGGTTTCGGTGATGACGACTCCGCCGAGCAGGCCGATGAACAGGAGGCTCGACAGGGTCACGACGGGAATGAGGGCGTTGGCGAGGGCGTGTTTGTAGACGACGGCGCGTTCATGCAGGCCCTTGGCGCGGGCGGTGCGCACATAATCCTTGGAGAGCTCCTCGAGCATAGACGAGCGGGTGATGCGCAAAAGGAGCGCGACCGAGATGTAGAGCAGCGTCGCGGCCGGAAGGATCATGTGTTTGACCACGTCGACGAACGCCGACCATTGGGCGTTGATCAGGCAGTCCAGCGTGAGCAGTCCCGTCCAGTGGCGGAACGCCGTGGAGTGGACGAGCATGTCCGTTTCCAGCGAGTAGCGGCCAGGCGGAAACCAATGCAGACGGCCGTAGAAGATCATCAGCAAGACGAGGCCGAGGACGAAGCTCGGCAGCGAGTAGCCGGTGATCGCGACGAAGCGGGAGAGATGGTCTATGAGTTTTTCCTTATGGACGGCGGACAGAACTCCGAAATAAACCCCGACGAAGAGAATCGGGAAGAAGGACAGGATCGTCAGCTCGAAGGTCGCCGGGAAAAACGCGGCGATCGCCTCGCTGACCGGCATTTTAGCCGTCTCCGAATAACCCAGGTCGCCCCGCGCGACTTGCTTGAGCCAGAGTCCGTATTGGACCGGCATCGGCTTGCGAAGTCCGTATTTTTCGATCACCGCCTCCAGCTGGGAGAGTTGCCGGGGGTCTTTGACGTACAAGGACGCGCGCATTTCCGCGGAGAGGAACTGCAGGCAGGAGAAGAGCAGCGCGGTGACGCCAAACATCACCAGCGGAAGAAACAAAAGGCGCTTCAAGGCGAAGGCGAGCATGCTATTGCTTCCAGAGGGAATAGAAGTAGCTTCCGTAGGGAGAATCCGGGAAAATGGGGTTGTGGTACCAGCCCTTCACCCAGGAGCGTTGGGTGCGGTAGCGGACCGTATCGACGATGTAGAGCTGCGGGGTTTCCTCGTAGGCGAGGTCCTGGAGCTTCTCATAAATCGCCGCGCGTTTGCCGGGGCTGGTCTCCTGGTTCGCTTCCTCGATGAGACGGTCGAATTCGGGATTCTGGAATTTTTGCGTCATGGGGTAGTCGCCTTTCGAATGGAGCATGGGGAAGGCGAAGTTGTGGGGATCCGGATAATCGGCGTTCCAACCCATCACGAAAATGGGAAGCTTTGAGGAGCGGTAGGCGTCGAGGAACGTCGGCCATTCGACGGCCCGCACGTCGATTTTGAATTTGGGGTTGAGCGATTCGACGTTTCGCTTGAGAATCTGGCAAACGGTCTGCCGGGAGAGATTTCCCGAATTATAGACGATCGTGAACTTGAATCCCGTCTGCCACAGGCGGCCGTTGAACGCCTTCTTGAAGTGCTCTTGCGATTGCTTGAGGTCCAGCTGATACGTCTTGCCCTTGGGGTTGTGGCCCGTCAGGTTGTCGGGAATGGGACCCGTGGCTTGCACGCCTTTTCCGCGCATGACGTCGGAAATGAAATTCTTGTAGTCGAAGGCGTAGGCAAAGCCCTTGCGCACGTCTTTGTCAGCGAAGAAATCATCGGGAATGCCGCCGCCGTCGAGTCGTCCCGACCCGAGGAAGCCGTTTCCCGCCGGGTTGATCTTATAGGTGAAGAAAACGACGGGATTCATTTCCATCGTGGGCAAATCGTCGATGATTTGAACACCCGGGATGCCTTGAAGCTGGGTCAGCAGGGGCCGGTCGGCGTAGATCGCGTCCGCATCGCCCGCCTGCAGCATCAGCTTGCGCGTGCCGAATTCGTTGACGCCTTTGATCACCACGTTGCGCAGCTTCGCCGGTCCGCGCCAATAGTTGTCGTGCCGGGTCAAGACGAACTCTTTCACCTTTCGATCCCACCGTTCGAGCCTAAAAGGACCGGTTCCCATGGCCTTTTCGAAGAACGGGGAGCTTTACTTCTGC
>JBBTHA010000058.1:0-5762 GCA_038060535.1 Elusimicrobiota bacterium
GTATATTATGAAATACAGAAACTAAAAATCAAGCGAGATGGCGGTTCTGCACCCCGCCGTGCCCTGGATGAAGACATTGGCCCTCCAATTTCGTTTAATACCGCTCCTTGACCCGACTCCCATCATGACCGTCTCCACCCTGCCCGTCAAGCGCGCGTCAGCGATCCTCTTCCTTCTCGCCTTCCTGGCGCGGCAAGGTCATGCCGACACGCTCCTCATCACGAACTCCGCCGATTCAGGCGAAGGCAGCTTGCGCTCCGCCGTGAGCCGCTCGCACTCGACTGCCGGATCCGACACGCTCTTATGGGCCGCGGAGGCGGGGGGGACGCTGTCGCTGTCGGGCGACCTGGGCACCATCGCCGACGGCTCGACCCTCGACGTGTCCAGCGCGGCGACGGCGGTGACCATCGCGGGCTCTCCCAACTCCCTGACCCTCGGCGGCGACGTTTCCTTTAAGAACTCCTCCCTGGCCAACGCCTGGTCCATCTCCGCCGTCATCGACGGCGCGGGCTCCCTGGCCAAAACAGGCGCCGGCACCCTCAACCTCAGCGGGGTCAACACCTACACGGGGGGAACGAGCCTGTCCGCAGGAACGTTGTCCGTCAACGGCGACTCGGCTTTGGGCAACGCCGCCGGAGGGCTGCTCCTCAACGGGGGGACCTTGCGGACGTCGGCCGCCGTCACCAGCGCGCGCGCCCTCACCCTCGGCTCGCAGGGCGGGACGATCGACGCCGCCCAGGCCGGCTCGACGTTTTCGGGAGTCATCGGCGCAGCGGGCTCCTTGGGCATCACCGATTCGATCGGCGGCGGAACGATCACCTTGGCCGGCGCCAACACGTTTTCCGGGGGGCTTACCGTCAACGGCGCGCTGGGCGTCAGCCTTCAGGCGGCCGCCGCCAACGTTTTCGGTTCGGGGGCCGTCGTGCTCAACAGCGGCCTCGGCCGCGCCGACCTCAATCTCGCCGGCTTTAACCAGACGATCGGCTCGCTGACGGCCGACGCCAACAGCACCGTGCGCCTGGCAGCGGCGCAACTGACCAGCGGCGCAGACAACACCAGCTCGACCTTCGCCGGAACGATCTCCGACGGCGGAGCCGGAGGCTCCTTGGTCAAGACCGGCGGCGGCGTCTGGAATCTGACTCGCGCCAACTCCTACAGCGGGGGAACGACGGTCAACGCCGGCACGCTGGGCATCGACGACCTCAGCGCGCTTGGCTCTGGCGCGGTGACTCTCGACGGCGGCACGCTTCGCACCAACTCGGCCTTGACGTTTTCCCGGGACATGACCCTGGGAGCCTCAGGCGGCACCATCGACACCGCGGGCAACGACTCCTCTTTTTCCGGGATTTTGAGCGCAGGCGCGCTGACCAAGGCGGGAAACGGGACGCTCACCCTCAGCGGGGTCAACACCTACGCCGGAGGCACGACCTTGAGCGCGGGCACACTCAGCGTCGCCGCGGAAAATAATTTAGGCGCCCCGGCGGGCGCTCTGACGTTCGCGGGAGGAACGCTCAAGACCCTGGGGGGGCTTGTCGACGCCCGCGCCGTCACCCTCAGCGGCGGGGGAACCATCGACGTCAACGGCTTGACCTCGACCTTCTCCGGAGTGTTCGCCGACGGCTCCTCGGCGGGACGTCTGCGCTTGACTGATTCCGCGGGCGCGGGGAAACTCACTCTCTCCAACGTCAACACCTACTCGGGCGGCACGGTTTTAGACTCCGGGATTTTGAGCGTCTCCAATGACAACAACCTGGGCGCGGCCTCGGGAGGGCTGGTCTTCAACGGCGGGACACTGCAAACGACGACGGGCATCTCCTCTTCGCGCACCGTCGTCCTCAACGGAAGCGGCGCCGTCATCGACACCCAGAACCTTAACTCCTCGTTTTCCGGAGGAATCAGCGGCGGGGGAGCTCTGACGACTCTCGGAAACGGCACTGTGTCGCTGACCGGAGCCAACACCTATGGCGGCGGAAGCGTTCTCAACACCGGGAAGCTCAACATCAACAACGATTTTGCCCTGGGCACCGGCGCCCTGACCTTCAACGCGGCCGGCTCTCTAGAAACCAACGCGGCAAACATCCTCCTGGCCAACAACATCTCTCTGGCCGCCAACGGCTCGTTCAACATCCTCGGCAACACGACGACGCTCTCCGGCGTCGTTTCGGGCGCGGGATCGTTGAACCTCGTCAGCTCGGGAACCCTGTTTCTGACGGGAAACAATACCTTCACGGGAGGGACCCTCGTCGGCGCCAACGGCGTGTTGCGCATCAACAAGAGCGCGGGGTTGGGAACGGGCTCGCTCACGCTCAACAACGCAACGCTGCAAACCAACGCCGCCCTGACCCTGACCAACCCCGTCAGTCTCGGCGCCGGCGGCGGAGTCATCGACACGCTCAGCGCCGACTCCACCGTTTCGGGAACGATCAGCGGAGCGGGACCCCTGACCAAGACCGGCTCGGGCGTATTGACCTTGGCCTCCGTCAACTCCTACACCGGGGGCACGATCGTCAACCAAGGGACTTTAGCCTTGGGCGTCGACAACGCCTTGGCCGCGGCCGGAGCGCTGACGGTCAACTCAGGGGGAACCTTCAGCCTCATCGACCGCGTCCAAACCGTGGCGTCCTTGGGCGGAGCCGGAGGCCTCCAGATGACCATACGTCCCGCCGTCACCAGCCTCGCCGTCACCGGAAACGCCGCCCTCGCCGGGTCTCTGCGAGTCAACCTGACTCCCCGAATCGTGCTGGAAGGCGACCTTTTGACCCCGATCACTTACGGATCGAGAACGGGAACGTTTTCAAATATCGTTTCGCCAGCCGCCGTCGCCTTCGACCCCATCTACAACGCCAACAGCGTGACACTTCGCGCGCGCCTGGTCCCCTTGGCTGAGAGCGTCGTCACCCCGAACCAAGGCTCGGTGGCGGGAGCTCTCGAACCCCTTCGCTCAGCTCCCACGGGAGACGTCGCCGCCGTTCTGGGCAATCTCTACACGCTCGACGCTCCCCAGCTGCGCGCCGCGCTCGATCAAATCAGCCCGATTTCCTTGGCGTCGATCCGCGGCCTTGACATGGCGGCCGCGGGAGCTCAGGCCTCCGTCGTCGGTCAGCGCATGATCGCCATCGCCGACGGCTCCTCGCGGCGCGCACGCATGACCCACTACACCGTCAACAAGCCCGCGCCCTACCCCGGGATACTGCTGGCTTATGCCGGCAACGACCTCTCCTCTCTCGATCTGCGCGCCGCCGATGAACGCGGCACCTCTCCCTGGGGCTTTTTCGCCTCGGCTGTGGGCGGGACCGGAAGGCTGACGGAAGCCAACGGCGCCTCGGGCAGCCAGCCCGGCTACTCCTTCACCACGGGAGGTTTGACCGCGGGCGCGGACTACCGCACCGGCGATCATACCGCCGTCGGCGCCGCGATCGGCTATCTCCGGGGCCATGCTTCGATTTATGCCCCGGCCGCCGGCACGGTCGACGGCAACAGCGCTCGCCTGGGCGTTTTCGGCACGGCATTCTCCGAACGGGCCCGCGCCAGCCTCTACCTCGGCGGCGCCGCCGATTTTTATAAAACCCGGCGAGACATCACCTTCAGCGGCATCTCCCGGACAGCGACGGCCGCACCGCGAGGCCGTGAGCTCAACGCCAATGTCGGGGCCAGCTTCGATCTAAAAACCCACTTCTGGGGGACTTACTCGCCTTTCGCCGGACTCGCCTACGACCGCCTGATGATCGATCGCTTCACCGAAACCGGAGCGGACTCCCTCGACCTGGCCGTCGGAGCCCAAACCGCCCAATCGCTGCAGTCCAGCCTCGGCCTGCGCTACTCGGACACCTTCACGGGAGAGGTCTTCACGTGGAAACCCTACGTCAGCGCGGGCTGGCGCCATCAATTCGACAACCAACGCCGTCCCATCGACGCGCGGCTGGTCAACGCCGGCGGCCAGACTTTATCCGTCACAACGGGCGATTTCGCCCGCGACGGGACTTTGCTCGGAACCGGCTTCCTCTTGATACTGAATCCTCAGGCCAGCGTGAGGCTCGATTACAGCGGCGACTTTCGCTCGCATTTCCAAGAAAATACCGTCAACGCCCTGATGCGCTACAGGTTTTAGCGCGGCGCGCCGGCCGTCTCAATCTTCCGTAGGCCTGGGCCGGGTCACGCGGCGCTCGGCTCCGCGATTGAAGGGGTACAGATTCCCGATAAGGCTGTAGACGGGTATCCCCGCTCGCAGGGTGTCGATAACACTCTGGATTCTCCGCGCTTCTATCAGGTCCCCGTCGTCGGCGCCGCGCTCGGTGAACTCGCGTAAAAGGTCGAGGTGCCGCCGCATCTGCTCTTCGAGACTGACCATGCGGCGCGTCTGGGTGGCGAGGTTCATTGAAATAAAATTGGACGTTCCACGAAACATCTGCGCGTTGGTGTGCGCGGTCTCTCCGCTCGCCCACAATAGCCCAAATTGAACTCCGGGCACAAAGTCAAACGCCTTGAGGATGCCGTAAACGCCCATGTAGACGACTTCGATGGATTTGGGCAGCCGCCAGCCGCTGCGTCCGGGCAGCGCGGAGCAGAGTCGCCTGGCTTGCTCCCAATCCTTGGCGTGTCCCGCCTCGACAACCAGCGCCGCGACCGACGGGGCGCGGGTCGCCACGATTTTATACGCCCGCTTCCCTTCGTAAGTGCCCGCGATCACGCGCGCGCCCCAATCGCACGGGATGTGGCGCGTGGCATCGGGCGAGGCATCGGGGTAGAACTCCGCGAGCCGCTCCAACTCCGACAACAAGGCCCCGGCCAACGAGACTCTGTCCGGGGGGGGAGGAAGAAACGGATTTCTCGGACGAGGATGGACGTGCATGACCTTAATCTTACGACTAAAACCCGATGTTGTCGTGAGCCGTTAGGCCTAGGTTGACCGGGTAGAAGGTCCTAGTGAAATTGGGCCTTTTTCGCGCCGTTTTTTTACCGAAAATTTACCTCCTGACCACGGCGTCTCGGCTATAATTGCGCCGCCTGGACGCCAGTGACACGCGTCCTCGAAGCGACCGTCCTCTACGAGATTCTCCGGGCCGGGCCCAGGATTTCGGCTGACCGACTTCGTCAGCGGGTTTTAGCTGGGCAGGGGGCGAACTCGCAATGCGGTCCGACTCGGCCCACCACGGAACCGTCCGGGCACAGCTTCGCCTCTCGAGTGCACATCTCCTGAGTCGGCCGCTCACTCTCCGGCGGGCGCCGGCAGGAGGCCAGAGACGCCAACAGGACGCAGAAGAGTGTCTTTTTCATATTGACCCGTTGACCGATGAAAGCCGGACCGTCGTTCTGGCCGGAAGGATACAACCTCCAGCGAGGCGGGGTCAACTGGTTTTTGTGAGCGGGCTTAGCTGAAATGTTGCGTAAATGCGAACTTGGTGACGATAGAATTAGGACTCAACAGTCCAAAATAGGGATTTCGCCCAGCTCCGATATGAGACAACGAACAGTGACGCGCGCCGGCGCCGTCGGCCTCCTTCTCGCGGCGATAGTCGGCCTCCATAGCCGCGCCTCGGCCTTGGATCCCCAGGATTTCGCCCAGAACTGCGCGAATTGCCACACCATCGGCGGGGGCCGGTTGACGGGCCCGGACCTCAAGGACGTCTCCAAACGCCGCGGCAAGGAGTGGCTCATCAAGTTCATCGTTGATCCCAAGAAGATGCTCGAGGGCGGCGACCCGGCGGTCGTCGAGCTTTATAAGAGCTACAACAACGTGCTCATGCCGACGGTGGCCGGCATGA
>JBBTHA010000059.1:0-13057 GCA_038060535.1 Elusimicrobiota bacterium
CGCTCGGATGATCAATGCTTCTTGCCATTGCGGCGGCGTGCGCTTCACCGTCGACCCCAGCGGAATCGACGAAAATATCCGCCAACGCGACCCTCGGCGCCTGGTCGTCAAGCTCGCGCGGCTCAAAGCGCTCGACGTCGCCCGCCGCCATCCCGGCTGCCTCGTGCTCGGCGCGGACACGGTCGTCGTCTGCCGCGGCCAGATACTCGGAAAGCCTCGCGACCCAGAAGACGCCGTGCGCATGCTCGAACTGCAGTCAGGACGCTGGCAGCGCGTTTTGACCGGCACCGCGCTGGTCTGCGGCAAAAGGGTGTACACCGATTTAGCCGTCTCACGAGTGCGCGCGCGCGCACTCGACGGCCGACGGCTTAAGCGCTTGGCGGGAAAACACATGGACAAAGCCGGAGCCTACGCCATCCAAGATCGAAACGATCCCCTCGTGGCGAGCGTCGTCGGGGATCGAGACAACGTCGTCGGCCTGCCGATGCGCTCGGTTAAGCGTCTTTTGTCGCGGGCGCGGCGGGCAGCGTGAAGTAGAACCGCGCGCCTTTAGGCTTGGCGTCATCGATGCCGATGATGCCGCCGTGACGCAAGACCACCTTCTCGCACAGCGCCAGCCCCAAGCCCACGTTGCCGACATGCCTTTTGACGTCTTTTTGGAAGAATTTCCGGAAGATGTGCTCGCGGGCGTCGGGCGGGACGCCCGGACCGGAGTCGCTGACCTCGACAAGAATGAGGCCCTCTTGTTCGATCGCGCTGATAAGAACCCGTTCCCCGGCGGGCGTATGCTCGACCGCGTTGTGGACCAGGTTATCGAGCACGCGCCGCAGCAGCGCGCCGTCGCCCAAGACCGGCCGCAGCTCCCGCTCGGGCAAGGACAATTCAAGCCTTTGCTTTCGATCGGCGGCGATCAAACCAAAATCTCTGGCGCAATCCCGGGCCAGGGCGCCGATATCCACCGTTTCGCTAAACGCCTCGGACTGGGACTCCTCCAATTTCGCGAGCTGCAGCACGTCTTCGACCATGCGCTGAAGACGGGCCGTCGACATCTCCAGCAATTCAAAAGTCCGTTTGTTGTCTCTCTGGCCGTCGTTTTCCGCGGTGTCGGCGAGCAGGGCGATCCCGGAGCGTATGACCGTCATGGGCGTTTTCAGGTCATGAACGAGCATCGCCGACAGCTCGCGTTTTTCCTCCTCGAGGATGCGCCGGCGCCGGGTCTCGGCGCGCAAGCTCATGCCCATGCGGTTAAACGCCGCGCTCAAGCGCGAGACCTCGTCGCCGCCGCCCTCGCCGCCTAAGGGACGAAAGCCCTGGGGATCGGCGACCATCGCCTCCAAACGGCCGACCAGACGCTCCAAGCGCTCGCCGGCGAATAATCCTATGAACCACGCGATGAGCGTTATCGCCAGAAAAGCCGACACCGCGGCCTGCACCCCGTGGGCTCCGATCTCATCAAGACGCCTCTCGAGGTCCGTGGTGCGAAAGCCCACAACCACCGTTCCTTTCCCGCGCGGTCCCAAATCCACGGGCCCCTCGACGTCATAGATGCCGTCGTCGACTTCAGCCAAAGCCCTTCCGGGGCGGGGAGCGCGGCCGGTGAGATTCGGGTCGTCCGAGCGCCCGACCAGGCGCTTGCCCTTGCGATCGCGCACGACGATGGTCGCGATGCGAGACTCCCTGACGAGGTCCTCGAAATGCCTGCCCAGGCCGGTCAAGCGTCCCTGGCGAGCCTCGGATTGGACCAAAGCGCGCACCGCGGTCAAGGTCACCGAGCCGAGCCGCTCGGCATGGAGGTAGGCTTCACGGCGAGCGGAACGCGCGCCCAAGATCACCACCGCCGCGACGACCAGGCCGCCGCTGAGACCGCTCAACATCGCAAAACGCAGACTGAGTCGCATATTTGAACCTGGCCTTATTCTACGATTTTCGGCTATACTGGCAAGGACTATGAATTCGCAGACGCCTCCCTCTCTGGCGGAACTGTTTCGGTACTCGATGAGAGCCCTGGTCGACGCGCCGGGAACCTTCGCCGCGCTGGGCCTGCGCCCTCCTCCCCGCAGGTCGTTCCTTTTTCTGCTTGCCCTCAGCTGGGGCGCGTCTTTTTTCCTTCTCAATCTCGCTCGTCTGCTCCCAACCCAGCCGGCGTTATGGACGGGCGCCTCCCCATGGCAGCTCGCCGCGACTGCCCTGTGCGGCCTCGTCCTCTGGATGGGGCTGTGGCTGCTGGCAGCGGCCCTGCTTCACGGCTTGGGCCGCATGCTGGGTGCCGCCGGACATTTCGACCGCGCCTTGCTGCTGGCGGCGTTCGTCGCGCTGGCGGCACCCGTCCTGGGGATCAGCGCCTGGTTCTCGCACTCCTTGATCGTGCCCGCGCTCTTGGCGGCCCAGATCGCCTCCTGCGGCCTTCATGCCCTCTTTGCAGCCGGCGCATGGCCGGCCCGCGCGGTCTGCGCGCTCTTGGCGGCCGCGGCCGTCGCCGTTCAAATGGCGGCCACCGAACGTCTCCATCGAAGCGTGCCCGCGGCCGCGCTCGCCGAAGCCGCGAACGAACTCGGCGGCGGCCTACGCGCCATCGACCTCGATATTGCGCAGCTTCCTAACGCCTCGTCCAACGGCTCCGCCGACGGCCGTTCCGGCTTGGACCTTCTGCGATCGCCCTCGGACGCCTCTCCGACGGAAATCGCCGACCAAAATGAGCAGCTGCAGCGCGCCGTCGCCGAAGGGGCCGACATGAACCGAAGCGTCGTCGCCATGCTGGACTCTCTGGGTCCCATCATCAAAAACTCCGTCGCAGGTCGCGACATGACCCCCAGGCAAAGGGCGGATTTCGCCGAGCTGACCAAGATGATCGACAAGCTCAAGAAGACCGTGGCCTCGGGACATCGCGTGACGCCCGATGAACAGCGCGAGCAAATGCTCAAGATTCAGGAGTTGACGATGCGCATGATGTCCTCTGGCCTGGGGGCGGCCGGCACCTCCCAGGACAAGCGATGATTCTTCAAGGCAAGGTCGTCTTGATCACCGGCGCGGCGCGGCGCGTGGGCCGCGTCATCGCCTTGGGCTTCGCGGCCAAAGGAGCGAAAATCGCCGTGCATTACCACACGTCGGCGCAGCAAGCGCGCGAGGTTCTGCAGGGCGTGAAATCCTTGTCCGGCGCCGACGCCGACGTGTTCCGGGCGAACCTTCTCGACGCAGCCGCTCCTCAAAAATTAGCCGACGCCGTGGCGCGACGCCTGGGAGGAATCGACGTCTTGATCAACTCCGCCTCGCTTTACGAGCGCACCCCCTTCGCCCTGGCGAGCGTCGACGAATGGGACCGCCAGATGATCGTCAACGCCCGGGCGCCTTTTTTCCTGGCCCAGGCCTGCGCTCCCTGGCTGAAACGCTCGGGTGAGGGAGCCGTCGTCAACATCGCCGACTGGTCGGCACGCCGCCCCTACGGCGAATACGCCCCGTATTGCGCCTCCAAAGCGGCGCTGCTGAGCGCGACGACGGCCCTGGCAAAAGCGCTCGCCCCCGAAGTGCGCGTCAACGCGCTGCTTCCCGGACCGGTCCTTGCGCCGCAGTCCATGGGGGAGCCCGAGAGAAAGAAACTGGCCGAAGCGACTTTGCTCAAGCGCATGGGCACCCCGGAAGCCGTCGCGCGCGGCTGCCTTTATCTCGTCGAATCGGCCGATTTCAGCACCGGCGCCGAACTAACGATCGACGGCGGGCGCGCGGTTGCCTGAGCGCGTCAGCCTGTCCCACATCTTCGGATCGCGCCATTCTTTTTTGACCTGGGGCGAGAAAATCACCTTCTTCAAGTTGATTTCGCCCATGCCCGCGTCATAGGCGTCTTCCCGGCCGCACTGGGCGCTTCCGGTTTCGGTCTCATGCACGATGACCGAATGGATCCGAGCGGTCTCGTCGCCGTTGGTCTTGGCCGTCGCGTCGAGAAGAGCCGCCGCTCCGACGAAAAACACGCGAGACAGCTGCTCGGCGGTGGGAGACACCGGCAATTGGACCCAGCGTCGGGACTGGGCTTTCATCATCTCGATGTAGCTCGGCCGTTCGTTCTGCCAAAACAGGGACGAATGATCGAAGCCGTCGATGAAATCGCGGATGCCGCCCTTGAGAAGCCCGAAGTCGTAGACCATCTGCCCCTTGTCGAGCCGGTCGGAGGTCAGCAGGAGCTCGCAGCGAAAACTGTGCCCGTGGATGGAACGCTTGCATCGATCCGAGAAGCAATTGCGCACGATATGCGCGGCCTCGAAACGAAACAGTTTTCGGATAATCATGGCGCCGGGGCCTTTATCCCGGCCGTGGACCAGACATAATCGCGAAGCTTCGGCAAATCGAGCGGCTTGGACATCAAGCCGACGGTCTTATCGCCCAGCGGCAGCATCTCGCGCGCCTGCTCGATGGGCATGCCCGTGATGAAAAGAATAGGCACTTGAGGAATGCGCGGATCCTCGCGCAGCAGCTTCAAGAGCCTCGTCCCGTCGCCGTAGCCGGACATCTTGACATCGCTAATGATCAGAAAGGGGGAGAGATTTCGCACCAGCAAGAAAGCCTTCAAGGCGTCCGCCGCCCTGAACAAGGAGAGCTCGGGGTGAGACAAGGCCCCCTCTAAAACGGACAGGATCTTCGGATCGTCGTCCACGATGAGCAGGTTTTTTTTGATGTTCTTTTGCGTCATCGCTCCGCTCCCCCGACCGAATCGCACGTCCGGTAAATGGCGACGCAGACTTCCCGCGTCCTCGGCATCACGGCGGGAGTTTTTCGCACCCGCACGTTCACCGCCCGCACCCCGCCTTGGCCCCGAAGGACGGCCGCGGCCAGTCTTTCGGCCAACGTCTCGATGAGAACGCGCTCGCCCGTCTCGGCCTCGGATCTGACGGTCCTCTCCACGGTCGAATAGTCCACGCTCAGGCGAATGTCATCGCGTTCGGCGGCCTTTCGCGCGTCGATTTCCATGCCGACATCCACCAGGATTTTTTGCCGGTGCGCGCGTTCGCGGGCTGGAACGCCCACGCGCGCGCGGCATTCGATCCCATTGAGCCAAAGCATGTCGGGCATGGGAATAGCTTATGATAATTGGAACCGAGAGACGAGCCCGTCCCCGAAGTGAAATGTTATAATTCGCTTCACTATGGTTCAATCAAAGAAAATCGTCGTCATCGGATCTGGCGCGGCCGCCTATACCGCCGCGATTTACGCCGCCCGCGCGAACATGGATCCCCTGGTGTTCGGGGGCGTGGCCATGGGCGGCCAGCTTATGATCACTTCGGAAGTCGAGAACTTCCCGGGCTTTCCCGAGCCCATTCAAGGCCCGGAGTTGATGGAGCGCATGCAAAAGCAGGTCCAGCGCTTGGGTGTGAAAATAATCAACGAATACGTCGTCAAAGTCGACCTCTCCCGCCGCCCCTTCCATGTGGAGACGAGCGAAGGCACCGCCGCCGCCGCCCAAGCCTTGATCGTCGCCACGGGCGCCAACGCCAAGTGGCTGGGCCTGGAAAGCGAAAAACGCCTGCTGGGCCACGGCGTCTCGGCCTGCGCCACGTGCGACGCGTTCTTTTTCAAGAACAAAGACGTGGTCGTCGTGGGCGGGGGAGACACCGCGATGGAGGAAGCCAATTTCCTGACCAAGTTCGCCTCCAAGGTCATCGTTGTTCACCGGCGCGAAGGCCTGCGCGCCTCCAAGATCATGCAGGAACGCGCGAAGAACAATCCCAAGATTTCCTTCATCCTGGACAGCGCCGTCACGGAAATCACCGGCAACGGGCACGTCGATGGAGTGAAGCTCAAGAATCTCAAGACCAACGCCCTGTCGTCCGTTCGCTGCGACGGCGTCTTCATGGCCATAGGCCATCAGCCGACGACCGCCTTCCTCGGCGGCCAGCTCAAAACGGATGAAAACGGCTACATCGTCTCCGACGATCGCACCCGGACTTCGGTCGAAGGCGTGTTCGCCGCGGGAGACGTCATGGACCACCGCTACCGCCAGGCGATCACCGCCGCCGGGGCCGGATGCAAGGCGGCCCTCGAAGCCGAACGATGGCTCGCCGATCAGGGCCTGCACTGAGCATGATCTCGGCCGCCAAGGGAACGTCCCTTCCGCCCTGGTTGAAAGTCTCTTTGCCGACCGGACCGGTCGTCGCGAGATTGAGGGAGGCCTCTCGATCGCGCGGCCTGGCCACCGTGTGCGAACAAGCCCGCTGCCCGAATATGGGCGAATGCTGGGCCGGGGGGACGGCGACGTTCATGGTCATGGGCGACACCTGTACCCGCGGCTGCCGCTTCTGCTCGGTGGGCACGGCCCTCAAAGCCGCGCCCCCCGACCCCCGGGAGCCGGCTCAATTGGCGCTGACCCTCAAGGAAATGGGGCTCGGCTACGCCGTGCTGACCACCGTCTGCCGGGACGATTTGCCCGATCAAGGCGCGGGGCACTTGGCCGCGTGCCTTCGCGAGATAAAATCCGCCTGTCCGAACATGAAGGTCGAAATCCTCCTCCAGGATTTCCGCGCAGACCGCGGCCTCCTGGAGACGGTGCTGTCGGCCGAACCGGATGTCGTGGCGCACAATATCGAGTGCGTCGAACGCCTCAGTCCGACCGTCCGAGACGCCAAGGCCGGATACCGGCAATCCCTTGAGGTCCTGGCCCATGCCAAGGCCGCGCGGCCGAGCGCGTTGACCAAATCCTCGGTGATGTTGGGTCTGGGTGAAACCCCGGAGGAACTCACCGCCTGCTTCAAGGACCTGCGCGGCGTGGGCGTCGATATCTTGACCTTGGGCCAGTATCTGCGGCCCTCCAGCTCGCCTCACCACCTCGCGGTGCGCGCATTTTACACGCCGGCCGAGTTCCAAAGCCTCGGCGCCGCCGCCCGGCGGCAGGGTTTTCGATACGTCGCCGCCGGCCCCTTCGTTCGCTCGTCGTATCGCGCGGCCGAGCTGTTCGTCAAAGGCCAGCTGGAAGGACATGCCTCTTAAAACGGTCGCCTCCTGCGACGTCAAGCGCCTGGAGATTCTCTCGGCGGACGGACGCCTCGACAAGAAGCTGATGCCCAAGGTGTCCAACGCGCTTCTGCTGACGATGTACCGATTGATGTTTCAGATACGGAAATTCGACGAGCGCGCCGTTCTTCTGCAGCGCTCGGGACGCCTCGGGACCTACCCCATGATCACCGGCCAGGAGGCCACTCAATGCGTGCCTCCTCTGTGCCTGCAGCCCTCGGATTGGGTCGTGCCCACCTATCGCGGAGGCGGCGTTTATTTCGCCCGCGGCATGAGCATGCGCTACGCGCTGCTCTATTGGGCCGGCGACGATCGCGGCACGCGCTTTCCCGAAGGCAACAACGACATGATTTTCTCGATTCCGGTCGGGACGCATCTGACCCAGGTCGCGGGACTGGCTTGGGGGCAGGCATTCAAAGGCCAAGGCGGCGTGGCCCTGACCTATTGCGGCGACGGCACCTCCTCCAAAGGCGACCTCCACGAGGCGCTGACGTTCGCCGGCCAGTTCAAGCTTCCGGCCATCTACATCATCGAGAACAACGGCTGGGCGATCTCGGTGCCGCGCTCGCGCCAGGCCGCCTCCCCAACGCTGGCGCAAAAGGCCTGGGGCTATGGCGTCGCCGGCATCCAAGTCGACGGCAATGACGCCCTCGCCGTTTACGCGGCGACGGCGTCGGCGGTCGCACGGGCCCGAAAAGGCGGAGGACCGACCTTGATCGAGTGCGAAACCTATCGCATGGGCCACCACACGACGGCCGACGACGCGACGCGCTATCGCAACGAAAAAGACGTCGAGACTTGGCGCCGGAAGGACCCACTCGCGCGCATGAGAACATTCCTGACGGCGCGCGCGCTCTGGGACGCCGCCAAGGAAGCGGCCCTCGCCGAGCAAACGCGGACCTGGATCGACGTCGAGGTCAAGGCGTATGAAGAGCACCCGGCCCCCAATCCGTTGAACATGTTCGCCGACAACTACGCGACGGCGCCGCGCGCTCTCATCGAGCAGCGCGCCGAGCTCGAGGAGCTGCTGAAGTTCAAGGGGGGCGCGCGAATTCTCACGGAGCTTCCCGCGGCCGAGGGCCGATTTCCATGACGATTGCCTCCAAACCCGCCGCCACGCAAGTCCTCAACCTCGTTTCGGCCGTCAACCAGGCGTTGGACCAAGCCCTGGCCAAGGATTCGCGCGTCATGCTTCTGGGCGAGGATGTCGGCCGCAACGGGGGGGTCTTTCGCGCCACCGAGGGCCTGTGGGCCAAATACGGCGAGCGCCGCGTCGTCGACACCCCGCTGGCCGAGATCGGGATCATGGGCTCGGCCATCGGGCTGGCGGTCTCCGGCATGCGGCCGGTCGCCGAAATCCAGTTCGACGGCTTCTTGCCCTCGGTCTTCGATCAGGTCGTCTGCCACCTGGGACGCATCCGCAGCCGTTCCCGGGGACGCCTGAGCGTCCCTCTCGTTCTGCGCGCGCCCCACGGAGGACTGATCCACGCCCCCGAACACCATTCCGAGAGCCCGGAGGCGTATTTCTGCCATACCCCGGGAATCAAAGTCGTCATCCCCTCGACGCCCTACGACGCCAAAGGCCTGCTGCTGGCCGCCATCGAAGATCCCGATCCCGTCGTATTCTTCGAGCCGAAACTGCTCTACCGCTCGGCCAAGGGCGAAGTCCCCACGGGATACTACACCCTGGAGATCGGCAAGGCGCGCGTCGTCAAAGAAGGCCGCGACCTCACGCTGCTGACATGGGGGGCGATGACCGTGACCTGCGAACGGGCCGCCGAACGTTTGGAGCGGGAAGACGGAGCCTCCATTGAAATCATCGATCTGCGCACCCTGACTCCGCTCGATATCGACGCCGTCCTGGGCTCGGTGGAAAAAACGGGCAGATGCGTCATCGCTCACGAGGCTCCCAACACCGGCTCCTGGGCGGCGGAACTCTCGGCCTTGATCGGCGAGCGGGCGCTGCTCAAGCTTCTGGCTCCCGTCGCCCGCGTGGGAGGCTGGGACATCCGCATGCCGCTGTTTCGACTCGAGCCCTATTACATCCCCGACGCGGATCGGATCGTTCTGGCCGCGCGTAAAACGCTGAACTTTTAATTCTTTGAAACCGCACGCAGAGGACCAATGAACTTCGAATTCAAGCTGCCCGACATCGGCGAGGGTCTCGTCGAGGGGGAAATCGTCAAATGGTTCGTCAAGGTGGGCGACCGCGTCGCCGAGAACCAGCCCCTGGTCTCGGTCCTGACCGACAAGGCGGAAGTCGAGATCCCAAGTCCCAAAAGCGGCACGATCGTCAAGCTCCACGGAAAGCCCGGGGAAAAAATAAAGGTGCACGCCCCCTTGGCCGAGTTGGCGCTCGCAGACGCTCCCTCCGAGCCGGGGACGGCTCCCCAAGCGGCGGAGACGTTCGTTTTCAATCTGCCCGATATCGGCGAGGGACTCGTCGAAGGCGAGCTTGTGAAATGGCTCGTCAAGGAAGGCGCGCGCGTCGTTGAAAACGAACCCCTCGCCGCCGTATTGACCGACAAGGCGGAAGTCGAGATCCCATCACCGAAGACGGGAACGATCGTCCGCCTGCACGCCCAGCCGGGGCAAAAGGTGAAGGTGCACGGCCCCCTGGTGACGCTGGCGATCTCGCCCTCGGCGGGGTCTTCGTCCGCCCCGACCCCCGGGAGGATTGCCTCGTCGGCTTCGCCCCGACCCGAGCCCGCGCCCGCCCGCGCGGCGCGCCCCGCCTCGGGGGTCCTGGCCACGCCCATGGTCCGCCGCATGGCCAAGGAACGAGGAATCGACATCGGCCTCATCTCCGGAAGCGGTCCTCAAGGCCGCGTTCTGGCGGCGGATGTGACCGCTCCCAGAACCTCGGGGACCGTCCGTGCGACCCCCGCGGTCAAATCTCTGGCGGCGGAGTTGAATGTCGATCTCTCTCTGGTCGCGGGAACGGGCCCCGGAGGGCGCGTATCCGAAATCGACGTGCGCGCGGCCCGGCCGGCGCCGCGGCCGATCGCCGCCGCCTCACCGGCAGCCCCGCGACACAGCGAGGACTCCGTGATTCCTTTCGCCGGCATCCGGCGCAAAATCGCCGAGAAAATGCAGCACTCCAAACGCACCGTCGCTCATGTGACCCACATGGACGAGTGCGACATGACCGCGGTCCAACTGCAGCGAACGGCGATGAAAAGCTCGGCGTCCAAGCGCGGCGTCAAGCTCACGTTCCTTCCCTTCGTCATCCGCGCGCTGATCAAGGCGCTGGACCAATTTCCGGCGTTCAACGCCTCACTCGACGAGGCCGCGTCGCAGATCGTGCTCAAGCGCCGGCGCAACATCGGCATCGCCGTCGCCGCTTCCCAAGGGTTGGTGGTGCCCAATATCAAAGGCGCCCAGGACAAGGATCTTTGGAGTCTCGCCTCCGAAATCGCCTCTCTGGCCGAAAAAGTCCGCGCCAATAAAATCGACGTCGCCGCCCTTCAAGACGGCACCTTCACGATCACCAACATCGGGCCGATCGGGGGCCTCTTCGCCACGCCCATCGTCAACCACCCCGAAGTCGCGATCCTGGGACTGATGAAAATGCAGCCGCGCCCCGTGGTGCGCGAAGGCAAGATCGTTGCGCGGGAGATGATGAACCTGGTGCTTTCATTCGACCACCGCGTCGTCGACGGAGCCGACGCGGCGAATTTCATGAATACCCTCATCAACCATCTGGAAAATCCTCAAACCCTTCTCTAGGGAGACCTCATGGCCATTAAAACGGACGTTCTGGTGATCGGCGGCGGGCCCGGCGGCTACGTGGCCGCCATCAAGCTCGGCCAATTCGGCAAAAAAGTCCTGCTCATCGACCGCGACAAGCTCGGGGGAGAGTGCCTCAATTACGGCTGCATCCCCTCCAAAGCCCTCATCCATGCCGCCTCGCACCCCTACAAGTCGAAAAAATCGAAAACCGACGGCTTCGACGATCCTCTTCACAAGATCGACTGGGCCAAGGTCGTCTCCTGGAAGGACCATATGATCGGCGGCTTAGTCAAGAACATCGGAGTGCTCGTCAAAGGAAACAAGGTCGACACGATTTTCGGCGCGGCTCATCTGAGCGGCACGCACACGGCCGTCATCGAGCTGGCCTCGGGAGGCACCGAGACGGTCGAATTCGACCAAGCCGTCATCGCGACGGGCTCCGAGCCTTTCCCCATTCCCGGCTTCTCCATCGACGGGACCGACATCCTGGGTTCCAAGGAAGCCCTCGACCTCTCCTCGGTCCCGGACAGTTTGATCGTCATCGGCGGCGGGGTCATCGGCCTTGAAATCGGCACGATTTTCGCCAAACTCGGAACGAAAGTCAGCGTCGTCGAATTCACGCCCTCCCTGCTTCCTGTCATCGAAAAAGACCTGGTCGTTCCGGTGACCCGAACCCTCTCCAAACTCGGGGTCGAGGTTTATCTTTCGTCAAAAGCGACGGCCTGGAAAAAGAAAGGCAAGCGCCTGGAAATGACGGTGGACACTCCCGAGGGCGCCAAGGCGATCGTCTGCGACAAGATTCTCCTCGCCGTCGGCCGCGCTCCGCGCACGCAGGGGCTCAACCTCGAGAGCGCCGGCGTCGAGCTCGACAAGCGCGGGCACATCGTCGTCGACACGGAGATGCTCTCCTCGGCCTCCAACATTTACGCCATCGGCGACGTCATCGGGCCTCCTTACCTGGCTCACAAGGCGAGCCGCGAGGCCGTCCTGGCGGCGCAATCGATCGCCGGCAAGGCCCTGGAAGTCAAAGGCCACGTTCCCTGGGCGGTCTTTACCGACCCCGAGATTTCCTGGGTCGGGATGACGGAAAGCGAGTCGAAAGCCGCGGGCATCGCCGTCGACATCGGCAAATTCCCCTTCGCGGCGTCCGGCCGGGCCATGGCCGTGCGCGAGACCGAGGGCTTTTGCAAAGTCGTCGCCGACAAAGCCAATCACCGCATTCTCGGGGCCGGATTCGTGGGCCCGAACGCCTCGGACCTGATCGGCGAGGCCTGTTTAGCGGTGTCGGTCGGCGCCACTCTCGAGCAGGTGGCCCAGACCATACATCCCCATCCCACGCTGTGCGAGGCCTTCGCCGAGGCCTGCGAGAGCGCTTTGGGCCATCCCGTTCACATGCTGCGCATCAAACGCGAAGCCCCCGTCTTCTCGTGAGCTGATGCTGGTCCGCGACCTCGGGCTCAAGGACTACGATGAGGTCTGGACCCTGCAGCGCAAGCTTGTCTTCGAACGCGGCGAGAACGCGGTGCCCGACATCTTGCTCCTCTGCCAGCACCGCGACGTCTACACGATCGGCCGCTCCAGCAAGCAAACCGTCGCCAAGGGGCTCCCCACTCCCGTGCGGGTCGTCGAACGGGGGGGGGACCTGACCTGGCATGGACCCGGACAGCTTGTCGGCTACCCCATACTCGACCTACGAGCCTTGGGACTCAAGCCGCGCTCGTATCTGTCCGCCCTGGAAGCCGTGCTCGCCGAGGCGATCGCGCCCTTCGGGATTCGGGTCAAAAAAATCGCGGGCTTTACGGGACTCTGGGTCGGAAAAAAGAAAATCGCCTCCATCGCCGTCGCCGTGAGAGGCTCGATCTCCTACCACGGCTTCGCCCTCAACATGAACAACTCGCTAGCGCCCTTCAAGCTCATCGAACCCTGCCGCTTGGAGTCCGACGTCATGACAACGATGGCCCTGGTCTCGGGAGCCGCCGTCGACGAGGCGTCCGTCTCCAAGGCCGTGGGGAGCGCTTTCATCAACTACTTCGGGCGCATGACGACGACGCCTTTCTCGTCCCCCAAGAAACGCCCGCCTCATTAGGCTGATGACGATGATCCCGAAATCCTCAGTGGTCTCTCTGCGGATGAGGGAGCCGCGTTCGGCTCGCCCCTTGTCGGGATCGCTCGGGTTTGACCCTCGCTTGGCGCTCGCGGCGGCTGAGCGGGGTCGGCCGTCCGCTCGCGACATCCCGCCAAGGGACGATCCGAACGCCTCTCACGTCGTTTTCGCGAGACTCCCTGAAAAACGAAGCACCGTCTCGCTGGAATCCTGCTTGTTTCGGTCAGG
>JBBTHA010000060.1:0-5427 GCA_038060535.1 Elusimicrobiota bacterium
GCTTTACCGGATCCACGAGGGCGCTCGTTTCTCGAGGAAAGCGGCGAGGCCTTCATGGCCTTCGGCGCTCGAGCGAAGCCGAACCAGGGTCTCGACGGTCAAATCAACCCGCCGCGGCATTTCCAAGGACGCGAGCTTGGGCAGCAGCTCTTTGACCGCCCGCACGGCATTGGGACCGCATTTGAGGATGTTCGCGGCCACCGCCTGGGCCGCGCCCGGCAGTTCCGTGCTCGGGACGGACTCATGCGCAAGCCCCATGTTCACCGCGTCGGCGGCCGTGAACACCTCTCCGGTCAAATAATAGCGCCGGGCGTTGGCCGCGCCGATTTTCGGCAGGACCCAGCATGAAATGACGGCAGGCAAAATCCCCAGGCGACATTCGGAAAAAGACATCTTGGCGTCATCGGCAAGCAGGGCGATGTCGCAGGCCGCGACCAGACCGAGCCCTCCCCCGAACACGTTTCCCTGCGCCGCGACCACGACGGGAACTGGACATTCATCGACCGCCTGGAGCGCCTGCGCCAACAGGCGCGCGTCCGCCTTCCCCTCCTGCGGAGGCAGCCCCCCCGATTTTTTCATCCAGGCGATGTCGGCGCCCGAGCAAAAATCACGGCCTTCACCGGAGACGACGACGAGCCGGATGGAGGCGTCGGCGGCAACCATGCGGAAAGCCGAGGCCAATTCGCGAAGCGTGACGTCGCTCATCGCGTTGCGGACCGCGGGACGAGCCAGCGTGACTCGGGTCAGGGGGCCCGCTTCGACGCGAATGTGTCCGAAGTCCATCACATTCGGAAGACCGGACGGCGCAAGGGGCCGATCGGCGCGTGAAATGCGGCGGCAAGCGCCATGGCCACGACTTGCCTGGTGTCGGCGGGCGCGATGATGCCGTCATCCCACAGACGGGCCGTGCCGAAATAAGGATGGCCCTCCGCCTCGTATTGCGCCCGAATCGGCTGCTGGATCTTCGCTTCCTCTTGGGGGGATAGCTCCAGATTTTGGCGCTTGAGCTGCTCGCGCTTGATGATCGTCATCACGGTCGCGGCTTGATCGGCCCCCATCACCGAGATGCGCGCGTTGGGCCACGTGAAGAGAAAACGCGCCCCGTAGGCCCTGCCGCACATCGCGTAGTTGCCGGCGCCGTTGGACGATCCGACGATCACGGTCACCTTGGGCACGCGCGCCGTCGAAACCGCCTGGACGAGCTTGGCCCCGTGCTTGATAATGCCCCCCTGCTCGAAATCCTTGCCGACCATGAACCCCGTGATGTTCTGGAGGAAGAGAAGGGGGACTTCGCGCTGGTCGCACAACTCGATGAAATGCGCGCCTTTCACCGCCGCCTCCGAAAATAAGATGCCCCGGTTGGCCAGAATGCCGACCGGACGCCCGAAAATCTTGGAGAACCCGCAGGTCAAAGTCGTCCCATAAAGAGCCTTGAACTCGTGGAAACGGGAGCCGTCGACGAGGCGGGCGATGATCTCGCGCGGATCGCAGGGACGGCGCAAGTCGCGATTCATCAGGCCGTACAAGTCGTCGGCCGGATACAGAGGCGCCTCCCCCGATCCTGGATCGAAAAGCGGCGCGTTGAGGTTGGCGACGATCGAGCGCGTGATCTGCAGCGCGTGCTCGTCGTTGTCGGCCAGATGATCCGTGACTCCGGACACCCGGCTGTGCATATCGGCGCCGCCGAGCTCCTCGGCCGTGGATTCCTCGCCGGTGGCGGCCTTGACCAGGGGAGGTCCGCCCAAATAAATCGTTCCCTGGTTGCGCACGATCACGCACTCATCGGCCATGGCCGGCACGTAAGCGCCTCCCGCCGTGCACATCCCCATGACCACCGCGATCTGGGGGATATCGAGGGATGACATCACGGCCTGATTGTAGAAGATGCGTCCGAAATGCTCCTTGTCCGGGAACACCTCGGCTTGCTTGGGAAGAAAAACCCCCCCCGAGTCCACGAGGTAGACGCAAGGCAGACGATTTTCAATCGCGATCTCTTGGGCGCGCAAATGCTTCTTGATCGTCTCCGCGTAGTAGGTTCCGCCCTTGACCGTGGCGTCGTTGGCCACGATGACGCACAGGCGGCCGCTGATCACGCCCAAACCCGACACCATTCCCGCGGCCGGGACCTCGTCGTCATACAAACCCATCGCGGCCATCGCCGAGAGCTCGAGAAAAAAAGCGCCGTGATCGACGAGCCGGTCGACCCTCTCGCGCGCCGTCAGCTTGCCGCGCGAGCGATGGAGTTCCACCGATTTCGCAGATCCCCCCGCCCGTATCCTGTCCAAACGCGCCTGCAAGTCTTGCAGCAGGGCCCGGTGGTGAACAACGTTGGCCTGAAACTCGGCGGATTCCCGCGCGGTCACGGAAACGATCGCAGGCGTATCGGCGTCGGTCATTGCGACATAATACCAATTCCGCCGGGCCGTCAGCGCTGTTTGACGGCCCGCAGCTCATGGCGCACGGCGTTGACCGTGCGGCGCGAGACCGCGATGCCGCGCTCGAGTTTAAGGCGGGCGGCGAGCGCCGCGTCGGAGACCGACACGTTCTGGGCGAGCCACTGGCCCAACAACTCGCGCAAGACCCGGCGGCGTCCTGGGACGAAGGCTATCAGAGGAAACTCCTCCCCTGAGGGCAGCCGAACGGAACGCCGAGAAAACGCGCGACTGACGGTGCTCGGCGCCAAATCCATCCGTTTGGCCAGCTGGCGCAGGCTCATCGGACGAATGCTCTCGGGACGCCCGTCGGCCAGATAGTCCAACTGGAAACGCGCGACCGTCTCCAATAACCGAAACAGCGTGCTCTGGCGAAGGTTGACGGTCTCTAAACGCTTGAGCAGCGCCGGCAGGTGCCGGCGTTCTCCGGAGTTGAGGCCGCCCGACTTCCAACGCTCGATGAGGTCATAACGGACCTGGTAAAGTCCGCGGGCCCAATACGGCGCGAAAAACTCGAAATTGGGTTCGCCGCCTTGGAGAGTGATCTGGGCCAAGCAGGCGGTTTGACGTCCGGGAGCGGCATTGGGGGCGAGGACCGTTCCCTCGAACTCGGAACGAGCCCCCAACTCCACGACCAATTCATGGATGGAACGCACATCTTCGGTCGAAACCCCGGTTCGACGCCCGATCTCCTCCAGCGTGAGAGCGTCCTCTCCATGAAGGAAGTAGCGCTCGAAGTCCCTTTGCCCCATGCGCTTGATCGCGGCCAGAGCCGAGCCCCGCGCCTGGGCGAACTCCTCGACGCCGACGCGTTCGCCTCCTCCGGTCGCCGTGCGTTCATCGATCTCGTAAAAAGAGCCCGAAAGCCGCCCTCCCGGCCAGCGCTGGCGACGCACCGCGCCCGGGATGCTGGCGTCGCCAAAGTATAACTTTTGGAACAGCGGGTCTTTTTCCAGCTTCTCGACTTCGCGGGCGAAATCGGGCTCGGCCATCTGTATCCAATCGGCCATGCGCAACCGTCCCATCACGGTCAAGCGTTGCCGCGTCTGCAAAGCCAGCCCCTGCCTCTGTTTCATTGCGCTCCCCGCATGGCCAGTCTGTTCCTACGCATATCGTAGCAATATTCCAGCCACCTCACTTTCCGCCCTGAATTTGCTACAAAATGGAACACTCTGCCCACGAAAGCGATCGCGCCTCACGCCCCGGTCCGGGGAAAGACCTCAGCCTCGAGAACGTCCTTCTCGCGGGCTTTCGCCGTTCCAACGACGTCATGTTTTACTGCGACCCAGAGGGCATGATCTTAGACATCAACGATTCCTTCACCGCCCATTACGGCTACACCCGCGAGGACGTCCTGGGAAAAACGCCCGCGATTCTTCGTTCCAGCCGCTCGACCGAAGAGCTCTACAAGCGCATGTGGCGGGGCATTCTCGACCCGCTCAAGGGTTATTGGCGCGGCGAGATCATCAACCGGACCAAGGACGGACGAGAAATCCCCATGGTTTTGACCATCACGGCCGTGCGCGACGCCGCCGGCGAGATCCTGGGCTATATCTCCAACGGCGTCGACTTGACCAAAACGCGGGCGCTGGAAGAGCGCGTCGCCCAAGCCGAGACGCTCGCGACCATCGGCGAGATGGCCACCGTCGTCGCCCACGAAATCCGCAATCCCTTGGGGTCCATCGTCATGGCCGCCCAACAACTGGCCGACGAAAGCCTGGGCCGCGACGACCGGGAAACCGTCACTCGAGTCCTGCGCCATGAGAGCAAGCGCCTCAACGAGGCCCTGAGCAACTTTCTTTCGTACGCTCGTCCGCGGCCCCTGAACCGCGAACCCAACGACCTCAACGCCGCTTTGAAGGACGTCTGCGAAATGGCTTTCGCCAACCGGGAGCTGACCGGCGGCACGCTCCTGTCGCTCGAGCTCAGCCAAAGCCTCGAACCGTTTCCCTTCGACGCCGACCAACTTCGGCAAGTGATCTGGAACATGCTCCTCAACGCGATTCAAGTCCTCGCGGGCAAGGGAACCGTGACCGTGCGCTCCGGCCGGGGCTCCGGTTCGGGATGGTTCTCGGTTTCCGATGACGGCCCGGGAATCCCGCAGTCCATTCGCGCGGATTTGTTCAAACCATTCCGCACGACCAAGCAACAAGGCACGGGCCTTGGCATGGCCATCGCCGATCGCATCGTCAAGGCCCACGGCGGACGCATCAATGTTGCAACGCGCCTAGCTCACGGAACCACCTTCACCGTGGAGCTCCCGCACTTAGAGGACTAACATGGATAAAACTCGCATCCTCCTCGTCGAAGACGATTTGTCTTTAGGGACCCTCATGTCCATGGAGCTCAAGCGCCGCGGCCACGAAGTGGAAACCGCCAAATCCGGAGAGGAAGCCACGCGCAAGCTCGCCGCTGGGGAGTACGACGCCGTCGTCACCGATCTCAAGCTCGGAGACCTCGACGGGCTGGAGGTTCTCAAGCGCGCCAAAGCGCGCGACCCTCGCACCGAAGTGCTCGTCATGACCGGCCACGGCTCCATCGACACCGCCGTCGCCGCCATGAAAGCCGGAGCGTACGACTACCTGACCAAACCCGTCGAAGCCGAGGAACTGGGGCTGGTCCTCGACAAGGCGCTCGAGCACCGCAGCCTCGTTCATGAAGTCGAGCGCCTGCGCGAAGCCGTGCGCGGCAAGTACAGTTTCGAGGGCATCGTGTATTCGGGCCCGCGGATGAACAAGGTCCTCGAACTCGTCTCGAAAGTCGCGGCGACCGACGCCACGGTCCTGATTTTGGGCGAATCCGGCACGGGCAAGGAGCTGATCGCCCGCGCGGTGCACGAGAAAAGCCCCCGTCGAAACGGCGCCTTCGTGGCGATCAATTGCGGCGCGCTCCCCGAGGGTTTGCTCGAAAGCGAGCTTTTCGGCCACGTGCGCGGAGCTTTCACCGGAGCGGAGCGAAACAAACGCGGCCTCTTCGAGGAAGCCAGCGGCGGGAC
>JBBTHA010000061.1:0-20141 GCA_038060535.1 Elusimicrobiota bacterium
ATAGCCAAGATTGTCATAGATCACATTATTCGTGATCGTGAGGGCAGAGCCGTGCAGATAAAGACCATGTGCCTGAGTGCTCGTTGGGTTTGTCGCAAACGGTCCGTTATGGTTGATCCTGTTCTGGGTAATCAGCACCCTTGTGCTGCCAGGTCCAATAACCCCTTGGTTGACGTTATCGTGAATCCAGTTGCGTCGAATCACGGAATCATGCAGGTTATAATACTTGATCCCTTCAAATCCGTCCCGTATCTCGAATCCTTCAATCGTAATCCAGCCAATGGCGTGATTATACCCACTGGCGTGCTGGATCAGTATTCGGTCATAGGTGGGGGCTTGGCCGTTGACAAAATCGATGATTGGGAATTCCCCTGGGTAATTGAGGAGCTTGATCGGAGCTGCCTGAGTGCCGGATTTGTTGAATCGAATCACGCCCTCGGCATACACCCCGCCCCGGACATAGGTGGTGTCTCCGGCAACCATGAAGTTGACGGCCTTGGCCACGGTCTTCCAGGGAACGGCGCCGGTCCCGGGATTGGCGTCATTGCCCGTGGTCGCGACGTAATAGGTCGCGGCGTGGAGTGCTTGCGCGGCAAACAGAGCCGCCAAAAGCGAACACGCGACCGATAGACGTTTTATTCTGCTCATTTGACGCTTCCTACAGGCCCAAAGCTTTGTTGATGACCAGCTGAATGTCCGAGACGTTGCACACCCCGTCCTTGTTGACGTCTCCCGAACCGCAGGCCAACGCGCCCAAGGCCTGATTGACCGCGATCTGAACGTCGGCTATGTTGGTGATCCCGTCTCCGTTCAAGTCGGTTGCGTTGCCAGCCGTCGTCGTCAACGTGAAGGCGGAAGTCCGGGAAATCCCCGCTCCCGCGGCCGTCACGGTCAAGGAGGCGCTGCCTAATGCCGCCGTGGCGGAGGCGCTCAAGTTCAAGGTCGTGGTGCAGGCCGGCGCACAGGAGGTGGGCGAGAAGCTCGCCGTCACCCCTGCGGGCAGGCCTGTGATCGAGAAAGACACCGCCTGCGCCGTTCCCGAGACCAAGGACGCACTCACGCTGTTGGCCACCGAGCCGCCTCGGGTCACCGACTTGTTGCCGCCGTTGGCGAGGGCGAAGTCAAAGGACGGCGGAGGGGGGGTGGTCCCGCCGTACTCGTAGGCCCCGATCTCGAAGGCTCCGCTTTGGGGGCGGGCGACGCCAATGAGATCCGTCCTCACTCCGTCCCCGTAAAGATTGAGTCCCTTGTTGATGGCCGGGCTTTGCGCGGTGAGCCTGAAGTCGGGCGAGGTCGGCAGGGCGTTGTTGCCGCCGTTGACGAACGCTGGGTTGCTTGTGTTGATGAGATTTCCGGATTGCGTGTAGTGAAGGCCTTCGGTCCTGTCGGCGGTGTACGGGAGAAGGGCACCGGAACCGCTTGCATAAAAAATGTTGTTTTTAAAGCTTGCCCCTCTGACGGTGTCGCTTATGTTAACGCCTTGCACATAGCCGCATTTGGACGGGTTTTGGACGCAATTTTCATAAAAAATGTTGTTCTCGATTCTGGGGTTCACGGCAGGCCCCCACAAGGTGATTCCTGCCCGGTTGTCATTATAAGCAAAGGTGTTATTGGCAATGATCCACCCCCTTGCCCCCGTATACTCCTCGCTGGCGTAGGCTTCTGGCTTGTAAGTGTATGAAGCAGCCACCTGGAGGCCAAAGGCAAGGTTGTTGTAGATCAGGTTGTTCGTAATCGCCCAGTTCGTGCCATGTGTGTATATGCCGTGATCCTGGTTGCACATAGAGGTTCCGCTACTGGTTAAATCTCCTCTGGCGCAAGCGATAAAGTTTCCGTTGCGGTTGATCCTGTTGCGGTCGACGACAACGTTCTTTCCATTGCCGAGAATACCCTGAGTAAGAGCGTCATGAATCCAGTTCCGGCGGATGGTGATATCGTGCGCGCTGTATAATTTTATTCCGACATACCCTCGGCGTATTTCGAATCCTTCGATGGTGATCCAGCCGATTTCTCTGTTGTGGCCGGCGGCATTTTGAAGCAGCATCATATAGGTTACGCGGTTGCTGTCGGTGACGCCGAAATCAACGACGGGCGATTCACCGGGGACGTTGAGTAATTTTATCGGGGCCGATGCGGTGCCGCTTCTACTGAAACGAACACCTCTCGTCTCATTGTACACCCCGCCCTTCACGTAGGTCGTATCGCCCCCGACCATCCTCTCCGCTGCATAGGCCACCGTCCGCCAGGGCGCGGCGCTCGATCCCGAAGCGCCGTCATTGCCAGTGGTCGCAACGTAGTAGGTGGCCGAGTGAACCGTCTGCGCGGCAAAGGCCATCAGGAGCGCTGTCGCCAGCGGTTTAAATGAAGAATCGGTTAAGCGATGGGTTCGCATCCAAAGAGTGTAGCCCCACTTCGATGTACTCTTATTTCCGGTCGGCAATAATTGGGCAAGGTTTCGGTAAAAATTGGGTATACAGCCTTACCGCAGGAGCAAGTCGGGCTACAAGCCCAGCGATCTATTGACGACAAGCTGCACGTCGGCCACGTTGGTGATCCCGTCGCCGTTTAAGTCGGTTACGTTGCCGGCCTGCATCGTCAACGTGAAGGCGGAAGTCCTGGAAATCCTTGCTCCCGCGGCCGTCACCGTCAGCCCGGCCGTCTCCATGGCCGCCGAGGCCGAGGCGGAGAGCGTCAAGGTGGCGGAGCAGTTGGGCGTGCAAGACGCCGGCTAGAAACTCGCCGTCACGCCCGAAGGCAATCCTGAGATCGAGAAAGACACGACCTTTAATAAGTCCTGAGAGGGGGGCAAGCTCAAACAACGAGTCGAACTTCAGGCCAATCGGGGGCGGCAACACGGGCAAAAGAATCACCGCGTCGAGGCGGCTTTCTCCTTCGTTCTAGGCTTGGTCGCGTTCGCGTCGTCTTTCTTCTCGAGCTTGGCCATGAAGCGCTTGAGCGTTTTGTCTCCGGGCGCTTTCTTGAGAGCCGTCGACCAGGCGACGCGCGCTTCCTCCTTCCTGCCCAGCGAGTAATACGCCGAGCCCAGGCGCTTGAGCGCGAGCAGATCGTCGGGCTCGAACACCAGTATTTCGTTGAGCGTTCCAACGGCCAAGTGGTATTTGCCGTCGTAGATATGGTGCAAAGCGACGAACCTTTTGTATTCCAACAGCGTCATGCCGGGGGTCACGGCGTCCTCTCGCGTCAGGGCGGGATAGTCCTTGAGCAGGAGGGCGAGGGCCTTTTTATACCCTTCGTTTGTCGGGGATATCTCGCAGGCAAAGCGCAGTCCGTTGTGCGCGAGCTTTAAGTCGGGGGGAAGGCTCAGGTAGCCCTTAAGCCCGAGGACGGCGGCGCGAGCGGCCTTGTCCTTGATCCTCAAGTGGGGATAAACGGCGATGACGCGCTGCAGGCGCTCTCGGAGCATTTCCAGCTGCGGATCCCCGGGATCTTGGTCGAGAAGCACCTGCATCTCAAGCGAGGCCTTGCGGTATAAGCCCGCGGCGATCAGATCGGCCGTTTTCTGGCGCCGCGCCTTGGTGACCTGCGCGAGCTTCGTTCGGGCCTCGAGGATCATGGATTGAGCGCTTTTTTGCTCGGGGTCTTCCTTGAGAATCACCGTCCATTTGATGATGGCCCCGCGGTAGTCTCCTCGGGCATACGCGTCCAGCGCGTCCTGGTAGTACTGCTTGACGGCCTGGGTGTTCATTCGGGAGTTCGCGGCCGGTTCTTCCCCCTGGCTCCCGGCGTCGAGCGCCAAGAGGCCGCACAGGCACAAAGAAACGCACAGCGGTCGCGCTGTCAAATGGTCTTCGCCTCGCGTATCAAGCTGATCTCGATGCGGCGATTGCGCGATTTGCCCTCGCGCGTCGCGTTCGAGGCGACGGGACGGTACGGGCCGTAGCCTCGCGCCTGGAAGCGCTCCGGCTGAAGGCCTTGCTTGATCAGGAATTCGATGACGGAAAACGAGCGGGCCGCCGACAGCTCCCAGTTGGTGCGAAAACGGCCGCCGACGATGCGGACGTCGTCGGTATGCCCCTCGACGAGTATGGGGTTGTCGCCTTGCGAGAAAAGACGCGCCAGGGGCTCGAGGATGTCTCCCGCTTCAGGGGACAGGCGCGCCGAGCCCTCGGCGAAGAGAACGGGGTTGGGCAAAGTCAGGCGCACGCGGCGCGCGGTGACGCGGACCCCGAACTCGCTTAAGCGCAGGCGGCCCATTTCCTCCTTGATCTTGACCGCCAGCTCCGTTTCCTCGAAGCGGGTGTCGGCCTGTTTCCCGCGGGTCAGCTGTTTTTCCATATGGGCCAATGCGCGGTCGTACTCCGGAGGGCGTTCGCCGTACGAGTAGGCGAACAGCGACATGAACAACAGCACCAAAGTCGACATCAAGTCGGCGTAGGGGATCATCCACAGCTGCGTGGTGTCCTCATTCATCGCGGTGTTCCTTGCCGCGCAGGATGATGACCTCCACGCGCCGGTTGCGGGCCCTTCCCGCTCTCGAGTCATTGGGCGCGGCGGGGCGAAACTCCCCGTAGCCGGAGGCCACCAGCCTTTCGGCCGGCACGCCTTCCTCGACCAAAGTTTCGATGACGGAGTTGGACCTGGCCACGGACAGCTCCCAGTTGCTGTGGTAGGCGGATTTGCTCAGCGGGGTCGTGTCCGTGTGGCCTTCGATGACGACGGTGTTGGACATCTCCTTGAGCACGCGGGCGAGCTTGGCGATGGGCTCATGGGCCTGCCCCGACAGGGAAGCCTGGGCGACCGGGAACAGGATTTGATTCTGCAAGCGGACTCGGATGAGATTTTCCGCGACGTCGGTGTCGGCAAACAGCGCTTTGAGGGCGTCCGCGGCCCGCATTTCCTCCACGGCCAGGCGCATCCCCGCGTCCTCGGGCCGGGGCCGGGCCTCGACGACCTGGGAGGCGTCGAAGCTTCGCACCATCTCTTCCTTGGCGCCGGGGGCCTGTTGGGCCAAGGCGAACATGACCAAAAAAAACAGCATGAGGTTGGTCATCATGTCGGCCAGCACGATCAGCCACAGGGGGCTTTCTTCCATCGTGGCCGCGGGCAGGCGATGAAGAAAGGGGATCATGAGGGCGCGCGATATTTCTTGGCCCCATCGCGCCGAAGATAAAACGACATATACCCCTCGAGCTTGCGCGCGATCAGCCACGGGGCTTCCTTATGGTAGAGCGACAGGATGCCCTTGGCGATGATCTCGCGGTTGAGCATCTCTTCTTCCGAGTAGAAATTGAGTTTGGTCGCGATGGGCAAAAACAGGAAATTGGCGGAGAAAATCCCATAGAAGGACGCCGTCATGGCGACGGCCATGGACGCGCCCATGGCGGTGGGATTGGTGATGTTGCGCAGGACTTGGACGACTCCGATGAGCGTTCCCAGCAGGCCGAAAATAGGCGCGAAGGTTCCCGCGGCGCGGAAAATGCCGCTGAGCTGAATGTGCCGTTGGCGGGTCGAGAGGATGTCTCGCTCGAAACGATCGCGCATGACCTCCGCGTCGAGGCCGTCGATGAGCATGTGCAGGCCGTCGGCGAGAAAGGGGTGGGGGGCATGGGCGATCGCAGCACTCAGGGTGGTCGTGCCCTCTCTCAGGGATGACTCGGCCAGCTGCACGAAAACCTGGATCAGGGTTTGGGGCGTGGGCCTTCGGGGGGGGCGCAGCATCATGAGCAGGCCGCTGGGAACGTGGCGGATGGCCGACCAGGGATAACTGATGAGCACCGAGCCCAGCGTGCCGCCGAAGATCAAGATGATGGCTTCCGGGTTGAGAAGAAACTGGATCATGTGGCCGGTGCTGAGGACGAAATAGACCACGCCGCAGCCGACGATGACGCCGATGATGGTCATTAAATCCATCTTAGCTGCCGCCGTTGGGGGAGACTTTCACCGCCTTGGGAGGCGCGGCGGGAACGGCGGCCGACGCCGTCGGGGTCGCGGTCCCCTTCTTGAGCACGATTTTGCCCTCCTTGACCAGCTTGACGAGGGCTTGGAGCACTCCGCGCATTTCCTGCTCCTTGATGTGCTCGGGGAGTTCTCCCATCAAAGTCGTCTCTTGCGCGAGCCATTCTCCCAGGCCGCTCTTGAATTTCGGCAGGACTTTCTCGCGCAGCGCGGCCGAGGACTTGAGGACGACGGCCATGCTGCGAACGCTGGCTTGGCGGCTGAGCACGGCCAGCCCCGCCTCGTCGAGAAGGCCGATATCCTCGATGACGACGATCCTTTTGTCCAAACGCCGGGCGAGTTCGGGATCCTGCTGGCGCAGGGTCGAGAGAATCGAGGTTTGAATGGAGATGGGGGCTTGATCGAGGATCGTGACCAGCTTTTCCTCTCCGCCCATCATGTAGTCGATCTTGGCCAGGATGGCGTCCTCGAGCTTTTTGACCTCGCCTGCGTCGAGCAGCCCCGAGCGGCTCAAGTTGGCGATGACCTTCTCGCGCTTGGCCGGCGTCATGGCCGCAAGGCAGCGCGAAGCCAGGGGCGGGGGCAGGTACTGCACGATGACGGCACTGGCCTGCTCCGTCTGCTCGATGAGAAGCAAATCCAGCGCGGGCATGTCGTGTTCCTGGATGAAAGAAAACGGATGCTTGCGGACGTCGATGTCTTGGGCCGCCCTCGGGGCGGCTTCGGGGGGCGCGAGGGCCTCGAACGCCGCCGCCGCGGGCTCGTTTGCCGTCGGCGCCGCGCGTTCTCCCAAGGCCTTCTGTATATGCTGCACTCCGTCGCGCAGGACTCCCAGGAAAGGATCAAAAAAACGCCTCATCAGCAGAAGCAGGCCCCAGCACGCGGCCAGCAGCCAGGCCGCCAAGATGACAACCCGAGGCTGAAGAAACATGTCGATATAGGGATTGAGGCGGGGGGCCGGGGCGGGCGGGGCTCCGATTTTTTCCACGTTGAGGACATCGCCTCTTTCCGGTTTGAGTCCCACCATGCGCTCGGAGGTGGCGCGCGCCAGGTCCACTTTTTCTTGGGTCATCGACTGGGGGACGAACACCGTGACCGCGATCCTCTTGACGAGCGACGTCGGCATCTCCATGGGCGCGGGCGTGGAGGGGGTTTTCTTGACGTTGACTCCGGGCAGGACCTCCACCTCGGGCCGCTCCGGCTCGCCGAGAAGCTCCGCATTGGCGACGACGAACACGTCTGGATTGGCGAGGACTTTGCGCAGCACCGCCTCAAGGCGCTTTTCCATCACGCTTTCCAGCGCGACTTTCGTTTCGATGTCCTTAGACGAGGCGATGCGCGGACCGGAGGGCGCCTGAGCGAACGTGGAACTGGCGCACAATGCCAATATAAGGCTTATTAATGAGGGGGTATTGAGCAAGCGTCAGGAGTATAGCCCCCGCCTGTTTCAAAATCAAGTCATCGAACGTGCAAGAACGAGTCTTAAGCGCGCCGGGTGATTTCGATGAGATGGTAGCCGAACTGGGTCTTGACCGGACCATGGACTTTGCCGATCTCGGCGCTAAAGACAACCGTGTCGAACTCGGCGACCATTTGCCCGGGGCCGAATTCACCGAGCGCGCCTCCTTGGCGGCCGGAAGGGCATTGGGAGTGCTTCTTGGCGATCTCGGCGAAGTCGGCGCCGGCTTCGATCTGCTTCTTGAGGCTTTCGCACTCGGTTTGGCTGGGGACGAGGATGTGGCGGGCTTGGGCTTTGGGCATGAGGGGATTATACAAATTGATCGCCTTCCATCAGCCGTCGCGGGGGGTTAGAATCGGCGCTGCGCGTAAACGCCCTTGAGGGAATCTTCCAGCGCGCCGAGGAAGACATCGAGCTGCTTGCGGCTGATGGTCAGGGCCGGCTCCAGGCGCAGAACGCGCGCGTTGATGTAGGTGCCGCTGATGAGGATGTTGCGCGCAAACAACCTCTTGGCGACGTTGTAGCCGAGGTCGTGGTCGGCAAATTCCATGCCGAGCATGAGGCCGCGGCCGCGGGCCGAGGTGAGAACCCGGGGGTATTTCGCGGCCAGGGTGTTGAGGGCTTTGAGCATGTAGGCGCCTTTCTCGGCGGCCTGGCGCGGAAGGTCCTCGTCGAGCAGCACGTTGATCGTGGCGATCGCCGCGGCGCAGGCCGGAGGATTTCCGCCGAAGGTCGTGGTGTGCAGGAAGGGATTGTCGATGTAGCGTTCCCAGGTTTTCGGGGTGCCCACGCAGGCGCCGATGGGCATGACGCCGCCGCCAAAGCCCTTGCCTAGCGCCATCAAGTCGGGGACGACGCCGTCATGCTCGCAAGCGAACATTTTTCCCGTGCGCCCCATTCCCGATTGGATTTCATCCAAGATCAGCATGGATCCGTATGTGTCGCAGAGCTCGCGCGCGGCCGCCAGGTAGCCGGGGGGGGCGACGACGATGCCGCCCTCTCCCAGTATCGGCTCGAGGACGACGGCGGCGACCCGATCCCCGGAGAAATCGCACGACTCCATCATCACCTTGAGGGCGTCGATGTTGCCGTAGGGCACATGGGACCAGTTTTGCAGGGGCAAAAACGGTTCCCGGAAAACGGCCTTGGAGGTGCCGCCCAGCGAGCCCATGCTTTTGCCGTGAAAGCCGCCGATGGCGCCGATGAATTTATGGCGTCCCGTGGTGAGGATGGCCATCTTGAGACAGCCCTCGATCGACTCGGTCCCGGAGTTGGTCAAAAACGCGTAGGAGAGCTCTCCCGGCGTGATCAACGAAACGAGGTGAGCGAGGTAGGTCCTGAGCGGATCGATGAGCTCCTGGGAATGAATTCCTTGGCGGCCGAGCTGGTCGAAAACCGCCTTAAGGACCTTGGGGTGCCGGTGGCCGGTGACGTAAACGCCGAAGCCGCCGAGCATATCGATGAATTCCTTGCCGTTGACGTCGCGAAAGACCGCGCCGTCGTCTTCCCATTCCACGGCGGTGTAGTCGGTGCTGACCGACTTGCGGTATTTAAGAAACCCTTCGTTGACATGATCGGTCCAGTATTTGACCGATTCCGCGATGACTTTTTTGCGCTCGGCGGGCGACAGCTTCTTTTTCCCGATCAGTCCCAAGACATAAGCCGATTTTTCTTTCGCCGCTTTTAGATTCTGTCCCATTGAGGCCGCTCCTTGCGCGCCGTGTCAGACGGGGAGTTTAACGCATTCTACGTCGGGGCCACAAGACGGGGCTTGCGCTTGCTGCGACGTTTGAGGCCATTGGCGGCGATTCGTTCCTGGGTGCCGCACGAACAGTAATACACGGAGAGCGTGTGAGTTCGTTCCATGGCGAAAAGGAGAAGCTCAAGGGCCGCCGCAGCGCTGTCGGCGGTGGGGCGCCAAAGCAGGTGCTTGGATTGGTCCTTGAGGGGAACTTGACCGTCTTCGACGACGCGCGAGCTGTTTTCGGCGCACAGAAAGAGTTCGTGAATGTTGAGGAAGGGGACCTTGAGTTCGTCCAGCTCGAGAACCATTTTTTGCAGGCGGTCCTTATGTTCGGGAACGACGGGAATTTCCACCGCCACTTCCTTGAAAATCCGCATGGCGCGGCGCACCGGCTCGGCGTCGTAATCACGGGCGGCCAAGTCGAAGCGGATGGCGTCAAGCCCGGCGTCTTTCAGGCGCCGCAGAACGTCGTCGTCGGCCAGATCTCCATTGGTATAAAGGTCTACGCGCGGAGGATGCGGCATCCCCTTAAGCGCTTCGAGCAGGGCAAGCACGCGTTGGGGCCGGAGCAGGGGTTCGCCCCCGGACAGGCCGACGCTGCGCAAGCCGTAGCGCGCGACGATCTCGGGGGCTTCGCTGGGGACATCGACGGGAATGCCGTGGACGACGGTCTCGTCTTTGCGCGGCTTCTGGTTGAAGCAAAAGAAACAATCGCGCGTGCACAGCCCCGTGACGTAGAGGTTGCTGCCCTGGCCCGACAGGCAGGAGCGGCATCCCGGAGGCAGGCGGCGGGTATAAAGCGTCATCGTGCCGAAATCTCCCTTGATTCCGGCTGCGCGCAGCTTGTTGAGAAGGCCGCGCAACCGCTCGATCCGCTCCGGCTCGGGTTCCATGCCCGGCAGGGGCACCAGCGCGCTGGCGGCCTTGCGGGCGTACCAAGACAAATCGTCCTTGGCTCGCGTCACGCGCGGACCTTGATCGGCGCCGGTTTGAAGCGCGATTGGAAAAAGCGCAAACGCGGCGGCTCATGAGTGAAGACAAGGCCGGGAAGCTCGGCGTTTCGGCGATGCAGCCGGCCGATTCCCTCGGCCACGTAGTCGAGGTGAGTTTGCGTGTACACGCGCCGGGGCAGCGTCAGACGAACGAGTTCGAGGGAGGGCGCGTGGTTGCGGCCTTTTTCGTCGCGCCCCGCGGAGACGATGCCTCGTTCCATGGCGCGCACTCCGGTGGCTTGGTAGATCCAGGCGGCCAGGGCTTGCGAGGGCAGCTCGTTCTGGGCGACGTGGGGCAAGAACGCGGCGGCGTCGACGAAGACGGCGTGCCCCCCGAACGGCTTGACCACGGGAACGCCCAGGGACTCGAGACATCGGCCCAGGTATTCGACCTGCGCGACGCGATGGGCGATCCAGTCGTCTTGGACCATTTCCCGGATTCCGACGGCGAGAGCCTCCAGATCGCGTCCCGCCAAGCCGCCGTAGGTGTGCAGGCCCTCGAAGAGAACGCAGAGGTTCGAGGCCTCGTCGTAGAGGTCCTTGTCGTGCGTCGCCAGGAATCCCCCGATATTGACGTAGGCGTCTTTTTTGGCGCTGACCGTCACGGCGTCGACGAGCGAGCACATGTCCTTGAGGACGCGGGCCACGCTCCATTTCCGGAAAGCCGGCTCGCGCGTGACGATCATGTGCGCGTTTTCCACCGCGCGGGCTCCGTCGAGGACCAGCCGCACTCCGCGTTTGCGGCACAAGGCGCTGACGGCGCGCAGATTGGCCAGGCTGACGGGCTGGCCTCCCGCCATATTGACGGGCGCGCCGACGGCGACGTAAGCCATTTTCCCGGCCCCGTGGCGGTCGATGAGCGCGGTGAGCTTCTCCACGTCCACGTTGCCCTTGAACGGGGCCTCAGAGCGCGGGTCATGCGCCTCGTCGACGATGACGTCTTGAAACACGCCGCCGGCCAACTCGATATGGGCGCGAGTGGTCGTAAAGTACATGTTGCCGGCCACGATTTGTCCGCGTTTGATCCAGGCCGACGAGAGCAAATGCTCGGCCCCGCGCCCCTGATGGGTGGGGACCATGTGCGCAAATCCATACACGTCGCTGACGGCCTGCTGAAGGCGTTCGAAGCTGCGGCTGCCGGCGTAGGCTTCATCGCCCATCATCATGGCGCTCCACTGCGCGTCGCTCATGGCGTTGGTGCCCGAGTCGGTGAGCAGGTCGATGTAGACGTCGGCGCTCCTGAGCAGAAAGGTGTTATAGCCGGCGGCGATCAAGCTTCGGCGCCTGAGCGGTTCAGTTAAAAGGCTGATGGGCTCGATCATCTTGATTCGATAGGGTTCGGGGGGAGGGCGAAACATGGGGTTCTCCTGTTGTCTGTTGAAAGAAGAAGTTGTGAATGCAACAAATCTGCCGATGGGGTGCTCGGTCCGAACGAGCGCGCCTATTTAACCGGCTTACCGTCGCTTTTCACCCACTTGGTTTGATGCGTCTCCTTGTTGACCGAGACGATGGCGTAAGAGGGTTTTTTCACCCCGGGAGCGGGGGACTTTTCGAACCAGACCCACCACGAGTTCCAGGAATCTCCCGCGGCGCTGGCCTTGTTTTCCGTCGTTTTCGAGGCTTTTTTGGCCAGTCCTTTGGACGAGGCGGCGAATTTTTCGGCCAGGGCCTTGGCTTCGGACGCGGTGAGAGGGGCCAGGGTCTCGGGCTTCTCGGTCAACCAGTCCAGCTTGAGGTTCTGATTGACGCGCTTGAGTTTCTTGCCGTTGTTCATCACCATGATTCCATGGATGCTCGTGCCGATCGCAGCTTGAAAACCCACGAACCAGATGCCCGAGTCCAGGCGGGCGCCGACGGCCTTGCGCTGCAGGTCGCCATAGCTTTGTTCCGCGACGAACTTTTCCGCCAAAGCCGTGGCCCCCTCCCTGGAGAGCGGAGCATTGGGATCGGTCGGGGTTTCGCAGCGAAGCGGCGCGGAGGAAAACGACAGGATGAGGAGAGACGATAGGATGAGTGCTTTCATGCGTGGTATTAAATCACACGTGAAGGCCCCTGATCTACGTTAAATTTGGGCGTTTGTCGGGGTCGGTGTTGAGCAGGAAATTCGCGTTGAGCGAGTCCAGCCTGAGCAGAAGCGTGCAGTCGGCCGCCAACTGGGGCGAAGAAATGTGTATCAAGACGTTGACGATCAATTGGCCCGACGGAGCGGGGTCGACGAAGACCTGGTTGTAAATCCTCGATTTCGTACCCCGCATCGTCGAAGGCCCGGAGATGATCCGGCCCATTCCCTGGCGGGCCGCGAGTTCTCCTTCCAGCCCGCCGATCAGGATGTTGGCGATCTCCGCTAATGTGGACTCTTCCATGGCCGGGGTGGGCCTGCGGCCGTTGGATAAAATGGGCGTCGAGGCTTCCAGCAGCGCCTGGCTGCTTTCCTGCGAGAAGACGACGAGATACTTCTCACCCGGCGCGTCGAAGGAGACTCCAAAGAACTCCCTCGTGTCGCGCGCCAGAATCGCGCGAAACACCTCGTCGGATTCGACGTCGAGAGAAAGGATGTGAATATCCCAAGGCATCCCGGACAACGAGGCAAGCCTCTCCGTGCTGCGCTTGACTCCTGTCTCGAACACGCTCAGAAGCTGGGCTTGCGCGGAGTCCGTCATGAGATATTCATCTAAGTTTAAAACCGGCATTTTAAGTGCCCCTTGATTGCTCTTGTAGGGTAGATGGAAATTGCCGGATTTTCAAGAGAGGGGCTGCGGATGTAACGCTTTTTTAACTATTCGTTAACTTTTCGTTTCCCGGTTATATTCGAGTTCGGGTTACGGTCCCCAATGTTCGGATTTTTTGGGGGGTTGGAACTTGTCACAGGCGGTTCTGGGGGTGAGGTTGGCGGGAAGCACGCGTCGCCGCCGCGTGCAGTAGTGGCGGGTGCCGTTCTTGGTGTCGATGCGCATGTCGCAGTAGCGGCATTCGACGCATTTCTTCTTGCGGGTCATGGCTCGCTCTCGGGGTCCTTGCCCCACGCCTCATCGACGCGGCGCTGCAGGTCGGCGATTTGCGCGGTGCCCATTCCCTTATAGCGTCCTTGGGCGCGGAGAAAATCTTCCACCGGCTTGCGCTTGGACAGAGGCATATTCAAGCGCATGCGGCCGTCTTCCACCTCATACAAACGCAGCAGTCCCGTCTGGACCGCCAACCGCGAAAGGCGGGCGCTGTCCTTCGGGTCGCTTTTCCAGCCGGGAGGGCAGGGCGAGAGGATATGGATGAAGCGAAAGCCCTTGATGGCGCGGGCTTTGGTGAACTTGAGGACCATGTCCTCGGCGTAAGCCGGGGTGGCGGTGGCGAAATAGACCGGGTGATGGGCGAGAATGATGGCGTCGAGGTCCTTCTTGGGTCGCGTGCTTCCCGAGGCGCCCGGCGTGGACATCGTCCAGGCGCCTTGCGGCGTGCCGCCGCTGCGCTGGACGCCGGTGTTCATGTAGGCCTCGTTGTCGTAGCAGACGTAAAGAATATCCTCGTTTCGGTCGGCCACGCCGGAGAGGGCCTGCAGGCCGATGTCGAAGGTTCCTCCGTCGCCGGCCCAAGCCACGACTTGCGTTTCGACGTCGCCGCGAGAGCGCAGTCCCGCTTTGACGCCGCAGGCCGCGGCGGCGGCGGAGGCGAAGGGACTGTGGAGGACGGGAAGTCCCAGCGAACTCAGCGGGGCGGGCCCGGCGAGAATCGTCCAGCAGCAGGCCGGGATCACGATCACGGTGTTGGCCCCCAGCCCCTTGAGCGCGTAGCGCATCGAGAGCGTGGCGCCGCAGCCCTGACAGGCGAGGTGCCCGGAACTCATGAGTTCATTGCTTGGAATGGAGGTTTTCATCGTGCGTCCTCAACCCAGCTCGCCGGTTCGGGCTCGGCCGCCGCCGCGTCATGGACTCGTCGCCAGACTTCCTGGAGGAGCTCGACGGTGATATCGCCTCCTCCCAGGCCCGCGACATACCCGTGCACCGAGGCCGAGGATCGAGGGTAGAGAGCGGCTTTGATCTCCTGGGCGAAGATGCCTCCGGCGCCGGGAGAATAGTTCCGGTCGATGACGGCCAGTCGCATGCCCGGACGCACGAAGGCGCGCAGCGCTTGCGCGGGGAACGGCCGGAAGGAGCGCATGCGCAGATTGCCGGCGGCCAGGCCCTGTTCGCGCAGGGCGTCGACGGCCGCACGCGCCGTCGAGCCGACCGCTCCCGAGGTGACCAGGACGGTCTCGGCGTCCTCGCAGCGGTACGCGTCCAGCTGCCCGTAAAACCGCCCGAAGCGCTCGCCGAACTCGCGGCCGACCTCGTCGATGGCTCTTTCGGCCTCGGCCATGTCGGCGGCCATGCGCCGGCGCAAGCGGAGATAATCCTTGGGGCCCACGAGCGCGCCGAAGGTCATGGGCCGCTTGGGGTCCAACGTCAGTTCCGGCTTGAAGGGCGGCAGAAACGCGTCAATGTCGTCTTGGGCGGGGACGTCGACGGGCTCGTAGCTGTGCGAGAGCGTGAATCCGTCGAGGACGACCATCGTCGGGATCATGACGCGCTCGGCGATCTTGAAGGCCATCAAAACCGAGTCCAGGATTTCCTGGTTGGTCGAGCAATAAATCTGGATCCAGCCGGTGTCGCGTTGTGAGAGGGAATCCGTTTGATCGGTGCCGAGGTTCCAGGGCGCTCCGAGCGCGCGATTGACGTCGACCATGACCACGGGCAGTCTCGCGCCGGCGACCCAGTGCAGCATTTCGTGCATGTACGCCAAGCCTTGGGAGGACGTGGCGGTGAAGGTTCTCGCGCCGGCCGTGGCCGCGCCGTAGATGGCCGCCATGACGGAATGTTCGGATTCCGCCGCGATGAACTCTCCTGCCAGTGTCCCGTTGAGCTTCATTTCGGCGAGCAGCTCATAGACCTGGGTTTGGGGGGTGATGGGATAGCCGACGGTGACCTGCACGCGCGCAAGGGCCGCGGCCACGGCCGCCGCGTGGTTGCCCATCAAGACTTTCTTCATACCGGCTCCTCGGCGGGAAAATCCACGCAATGCGCCGGGCACTCCTCGACGCAGATGCCGCAGCCCTTGCAGTAGTTCATGTCGATGACCGGGACTTTTTGCGTGAGGGTGACGCACGCTTCGGGGCAGTACTTCCAGCAGATCAGGCAGCCCGTGCATTTCGAGGCGTCGATGACGGGGCGCAGCGTCCTCCATGTTCCGGTGCGGTTCTCCGACATCGATCGCGTGGATACGATGACGCGCGGAAACGAGAGGGGATCGCCCTCAAGCAGGGGCATGTCGCCTCTCGTGAGCGAAGGAATAGGCCTTGCGCGCGGCCTCGACGTTCGCCTCGGTTTTGGCCGGGACGGAGTCGCGCACGGCGAGCAGCAGCGGCTCAAGATCGCAGAGTTGGAAGACCGCCGCGGCGGCGCCGCACATGGCCGTATTGACCACCGGGCTTGACGGCGAGCCCAGCTTGAGTTCGATGGCGATGCGCCGGGCGGGAACGTCGACGAATGTCCGGCCCGGGAATTTCGCCTTCAAGCGTTCCAAAGCGTCCGTCTCGCAATTGGTCAGGACCGTTCCTCCGGCTTTGAGTCCCTTGAGGATGTCGGCGGCGTAGAGAGTCGGGTCCAAGACGACCAGCGCGTCGGGCTCGTAGATGCGCGTGCGGATGAGGATCGGCTTCTCGCTGAGGCGGGCGTAGGCGGTGACCGGGGCGCCGCGCCTTTCGACGCCGAATTCGGGGATGGCCAAACACTGCTTGACTCCCTGGCGCAGCACCGCGTCGGCCAATATTTTGGCGGCGAGCACCGTTCCCTGACCGCCTCGACCGTGAAAGCGTATTTCGAACATGCTGGTTCTTCGGCGCGTTGCAACGGAAAGGCCGATCGTGACGGGCGTAGTGAGTGTCCGTGGCCGGTCTGTTGCTTGATTTTGATCCCGCTATGGCCAACTCTAAATCGTCCCACCCCGTCCGTCCCCGTCCCGTGAACCGTCGCGCTCCAAACGCGAAGAACCCTCCGCAATTTTGGAGCGACTTGGAACTGAGCTATCGAACGCTGTGCGCGGCTTTATTCAATTTCGCCCCGACCTCCGGCCACCCCGGCGGAAGCCTTTCCTCGGGACCTCTGGCCTTGGCCCTGGCCTTTGAGACGATGGAATACGAATTGAAGCGTCCCGACCTGCCGGAATCCGACATTCTTTGTTACGCCGCAGGTCACAAGGCTTTGGGTCTTTACGCCCTGTTGGCGTTGCGCGATGAGTTGGCGAGCGTGGGAGCGCCCGGGGAGCTTCCTGGCACGGAAGGTCGCTTGCGGCTCGAGGACTTGTTGGGATTTCGCCGCAACCCGACCCAGGCCACGCCCTATTTCATGAGCCTGAAGGCGCGCGCTTTGGACGGTCACCCGACGCCCGCGGTGCCCTTCGTTCCGGTGGCCACGGGAGCCAGCGGGGTCGGTCTGGGAGCGGCGGTCGGCTTGGCTCTGGGCGCGGCGGATATTTTCGGCGCCGACGCCCCGCGCGTGCACGTCGTCGAAGGCGAGGGGGGCTTGACCCCGGGACGCGCTCAGGAGGCGCTCTCGGCGGCGGCCACTCTTGGCCTGGAGAATTTGATCGTTCATCTCGACTGGAACCAGGCCTCGATCGATTCCGACCGTGTCTGCGGCGCCGAGGGCAAGCCCGGGGACTACGTGCCCTGGGAGCCGAGGGCGTTATTTACGCTTCACGGCTGGAACGTCGTGTACGCGGGCGACGGGCACTCCTTCACGCGCGTGCTGGCGGCCCAACGAGAGGCGTCCGCCTTGCATAACGGACGACCCACGGCGGTCATCTACCGGACCGTCAAGGGCAAGGGCTACGGCATTGAAGGTCGAGCCTCGCACGGAGGAGGCCACGCGTACTGTTCCGACGGATACTATGAGGCGATACGCTCCTTTGAGAGCCGTTTCGGCGTCACGCTGGCGCGGGCCTGCGGCAGCGACGGCGAAGCCCGCGAAAAAGCGTTCTACGACACGCTGATGGGAGTGCGCCGGGCCCTGGCCGGCAACGGCGCTCTGGTCGAAGAGGCCGCGCGCCGCTTGATTGGCCGCCGCAAGGCTTTGGGCGCGCGAAAACGACACTCGCGCGGCGACGCGCCGAAGAGGAGCGCCCTCTTGGCGGTTCTCGATCCCAATGTCGTTCCCGAACCCCTTCGGTTGAGTTTCGGAAAGACGGCCACCTCCCGGGGCGCCTTGGGCGAGGCCCTAGGCTACCTCAATAAGATCAGCGGGGGCGCGCTTCTGGGCTGCGCGGCCGATTTGCTCGGCTCGACGAGCGTCTCGGCGCTCAATGGGGGTTTCCCCGCGGGTTTTTTTCATCGCACGCGCAATCCCGGTTCGCGCCTGATTCCCGCCGGGGGCATTTGCGAGGACGCCATGGGCGCGCTCATGGCCGGAGTGTCGTCTTACGGGCGGCACGTCGGGGTGACCAGCTCGTATTCCGCCTTCATCGCTCCTTTGGAGCATATCGCCGCGCGTTTGCACGTCATCGGGCAAGAGGCGCGCCGTCATCGTACCGGGGATTTGGCGCGCACATGGATCATGATCAACGCCCATTCCGGGCCCATGACCGGCGAGGACGGTCCGACTCATGCCGACGTTCAAAGCCTGCAGATTCTTCAGGGCAACTTCCCGGGGGGGACTTTGGTGACTTTGACGCCGTGGGAGCCTCAGGAGGTCTGGCCGCTGCTGGCGGCAGGGTTGTCCGCCCGCCCGGCGGTGCTGGCACCCTTCGTCACGCGTCCAGCCGTTCCTATTTTCGATCGCTCGTCCTTGGGCCTGCCGCCGCCGTCCGAGGCGGCCCAGGGTGTCTACGCCATGCGCCGCTGCGAGGGGGAGGCGACGGTGATCCTTCAGGGAGCCTCCGTGACGACCGTGTTCGTGCGGGACGTGCTGCCGCTTCTTGATGCCGAGCGCGAGAGCCTCAACGTCTTCTACGTGTCCAGCGCCGAGCTCTTCGACGCCTTGCCCGCGGAGCGCCGCGAGTCGATTCTTCCGGCGCGCTTGCTGCGCTCGGCGATGGCGATCACCGACTTCACCCTGCCCACGGCGCAACGCTGGCTTCACTCCGCCCAGGGGACGGCCGCGTCGCTGCACCCGTTTCGAAAGGGAGCTTATCTGAGCAGCGGCTCGTGGGAAAGCCTTCTGCTCGAGGGGGGATTGGACGGTCCCTCCCAATTCGAGGCCGTGCGGTCCTGGCGCCGCGTCATCGACGGTGCGCGCTGATGCTGCTGCAGCCTCCCGATCCAGAGGGACTGCGCGCTTGGATGCGCGATCACAAGGACATGACCTTGACGCGCAAGGTCATGAGCGAGTCCGAGGCCGTGCGCCGCTTCGTGCGCGAGGGCGATTACGTGGGCTTCGAGCTGTACGGGACCGTGCGCTGTCCTCTCTCCGTGGTGCGCGAGATCGTCCGCCAGGGGCCGCGCCGACTGCGCCTGCTCGGGCAGGGGCTCATGGACGTGGATTTTCTGGTGGCTGCGGGCCTTGTCGAAGCGATGGACATCACCTACGTCGGTTACGAGGCCTACGGGCTGTCTTCCGTTTTGCGTCGCGCCGCGGAGAAAGACGGCCTGCGCCTGATCGAATGGTCCAACGCGGCCTTAGCCTGGCGCATGAAGGCGGCCGCCATGGGGCTTCCTTTTCTTCCCGCGCGCTCAATGCTCGGCACCGATACCTTCAAGCACAGCGGCGCGCGCCGCATGAAGGACCCTTACACGGGAATCGAACTGGCGCTGCTGCCCGCGCTGGCGCTCGACTGCGGCGTGATCCACGTCCATCGCGCGGACGTCTTCGGCAACTGCCAGCTTGACGGCATCACGGGGTTCGCCTTGGAAATGGCGCGCGCCTCCAAGCGCCTGATCATTTCCGCCGAGCAAATCATCGAGACCGAGGAGATTTTAAAGCGCCCGGAAAAAACAGCCATTCCGTTCTACCTCGTCGACGCCGTCGTGCACGCGCCCTTCGGCGCCCATCCCGGAGAGACGTGCTACCTTTACCGGCGCGATGAGGGCCATATCAGCGGCTACCTCGCCGCCGCGCGAAGTGCCGAAGGCATGAAGCGATACTTGGACGAGTGGGTGTACGGGGTGCCCGATCACGCCGCCTACATGCGCCGCGTGGGCGAGTCCGACCTGGCCAAGCTCGCCGAGGAGAAAGGCTCATGAGCGCCTACAGCGCCACCGAGATGCTGGTCTGCCTGGCCGCGCGCCAGATGCGCGGGCGCACGGCTGTTTTTATCGGCACGGGCCTGCCCATGCTGGCGGCGGCCTTGGCCAAGCGGCTGTACGCCCCCGAGCTGCTGCCGGTGTTCGAATTCGGGGGCATAGGGTCCACGCTGGACCGACTGCCCTTGGGGGTGGGGGAATCGCGCACGTTCGAACGCGCCTTCGCGGCCCTGGGCATATGCGACGTCATGGAAACGGCGCAGCGCGGCCTCATCGGAGACGGCTTTCTAGGCGGCGCTCAAATCAACGCCTGGGGAGATCTCAACACCACGGTGATCGGCCCGCACGATCGCCCCAAGGTGAGGCTGCCCGGCTCGGGCGGAGGCAACGACGTGGGTTCGCTGTGCTGGCGCACCATCATTCTCATGAAGCACGAGCGCCAGCGCTTCGTCGAAAAACTGGATTTCTTGACCACGCCGGGCTATTTGGGCTCGGCCCGAGGGCGCGAGCGCGCCGGCCTGCCCCGGGGGACCGGGCCTTACCGCGTCGTCACCGATTTGGGGCTATTCGATTTCGCGCCGCGAACCAAGCGCATGCGCCTGATCGCGCTCAACCCCGGAGTCAAGACCGCCGACGTGGTCGCCGCGACGGGATTTAAGCTGGCGGTCGCGCCGCGGGTGGAGAACAATCCGCCGCCGACGGAGCCGGAATTGACGACGCTGCGCGAGAGCGTGGATCCTCAGAGGATCTTTCTCAAGCAGTCCGCCTGAAGCCTAACCCGAAATCCCCAGTCAGCCCGCCTTCACCGACGAAGGCAGCCTGAACTGT
>JBBTHA010000062.1:0-11713 GCA_038060535.1 Elusimicrobiota bacterium
ACAGTTCAGGCTGCCTTCGTCGGTGAAGGCGGGCTGACTGGGGATTTCGGGCTAGTCGATCGGCTCGACGAGCGTGGCTTCCTCCCGAGTCAGAGGTTGCGCGGGACGGGCGGCGTGAACGCGTAGGGGGCAGCCCGCGTCGTCGCAGCGCTCGCAGTATTTGCGGCGGCAGGGATCGAGATGGACGTGCAGCTCCCCATCGAGCTCCGCGGACCGAATCAGCTCGCTTTCGAACCGCTCCGTGCGATCATGAGCCGAGGCGACGTCCAGGTACTCGGGCACGACCAGATGAACGTCGACGTGCGCGTAACGGCCGGAGCGAATGGCGCGCAGGCCGTGAACGGTGATCACCCCGGTTTTTTCCACGCCTGAGGCCAATAGCGCGTTGAGCCCCCGCATGATCGCCGAGATCGTGGCGGGGTCCTCCTCATCAAGCAGGCCTGAAGCCGCCTCCCTGACAAGCCTCCAGCCGGTCCGCGCCAACATCACGCCCACGACCATGGCGACGAGAGGGTCAATGCGCGAGAAACCGGTCCAGCGAACCAGAAGCAGACCCAAGAGCACGCCTGCCGTGGTGTAGAAATCAGAGAGGACGTGCTGCCCGTCGGCTTCCAGGGTCTTGGATTTCAGGCGCCGGCCGGTGCGCAGCAAATAGACGCCAAGAATTCCGTTGAGAGTCCCCGCCCCGACATTGACCAACATCCCCAGGCCCAGCCTCTTGAGCTCGATGCCCCGAACCAGAGCCAGGCTGGCCTCGTAAAAAATGATCATCGCGGCCAGGGAAATCAAGCCGCCCTCGAAGGCCGCGGCGAAAAACTCCATCTTTCCGTGGCCGTAGGGATGCTCCCGGTCCGCCGGCTGCCCGGCGAAAATCAACGCGCCCAGACCGAACGCGGCCGCAACGACGTTGACGATGCTCTCCAGGGCGTCCGACTGCAGAGCCATCGAGCCCGTCAGCATGTAAGCCCACGCCTTGAGGCCAAGAATGATGACGCCGCCCGAAAGCGATAGAAGAATCGCCCTGACGCGTTCTCGCTGGTCGGCCTCCTCGGTCACCGCGACGACCCCAAAACGACGGACGCGACGGGCACAGTCTTCATGTTTTGATCATAAACCATCCCCCTGTCGTTAGGCAAGGATTGTCAGCTGGGTCACGAAGCGCTAAGATGCCCGCGTGCAAGATCCTCTCGATTGCCTTCGGCTGCTGTTCCAGGAAAAATTCGGCGTGCCTGCGCGGTCGCTGGCGCCCGTGCGCGCGGACGCCTCCAGCCGCAAGATTTACCGCTTGAGCCAGGGGCAAACCACCGCCATCGGCGTGCTCAACGACGACGCGCGGGAAAACCGCGCCTTCATCGAATTCTCGCGACACTTCCGCGGACAGGGAATACCGGTCCCCGACATCTACGCCGAACACGCCTCGGGCACCTCCTACCTTGAAGAAGACCTGGGCGATACGACCCTTTTCCAGTTCCTCGGAAAACATCGAACGCCCTCGGGCTTTCCCGAAAACGTGGTCGCCGCCTATCGAGAGGTCGTGCGCTGGCTGCCGAAAATTCAAATCGTCGCGGGCCGTTCCCTCGACGATCAATGGTGCTACCCGCGCAAGAGCTTCGACAAGCAATCGATGCTTTGGGACCTGAACTATTTCAAGTACTACTTTCTCACTCTCGGCGGCGTCGCCTTCCATGAGGAAAGGCTCGAGGAAGACTTCAGCGTTTTCGCGGACTATCTGCTCGCGGCCCGCAAGGACTTCTTCCTATTCCGGGATTTCCAATCGCGCAACGTCATGCTCAGGGAGGGACACCCCACCTTCATCGACTACCAGGGCGGACGGCGGGGAGCCCTGCAATATGACATCGCCTCGCTGCTCTACGACGCCAAGGCCGATGTCCCCTTCGAGCTGCGCGACGAGCTCCTGGACTATTACGTGCGCGAGGCCTCCCAGCACGCCCCCATCGACACAGCCGAGTTCAAGACCTTTTTCCCGGGCTTTGCCCTTATCCGCATCATGCAGGCGATGGGCGCCTACGGGCTGAGGGGATTCCACGAAAAGAAACCGCTGTTCCTCCAAAGCATCCCCTACGCGATCAGGAATATCGAACACATCCTGCTCGGCTCCAATCTGCCCGTCGACGTTCCGGAACTGCTCGCCGTCTTCAAACGCCTCATCGGCACGTCGACGCTCAGGCAGTTCGGCTCGGCCAAGCTCAAGCTCAAGGTCCGCATCCAGAGCTTCTCGTACAAGGACGGCATGCCCGCCGACGAATACGGACACGGCGGAGGTTTCGTCTTCGACTGCCGCTGCCTGCCCAACCCGGGGCGCAAGATCGAGTTCAAGTGCAAAAGCGGCCTCGACGCCGACGTCATCGCCTATCTGTCCAAGGAAGAAGCCATCGACCGCTGGACGCGTTCGGCCTTCGCCCTGGTCGACCAGGCCGTCGACGACTACGGCCGCAGAAACTTCACCGACCTTTTCGTCGCCTTCGGCTGCACCGGAGGCCAGCATCGCTCGGTCTACTGCGCCGAACGTTTGGCCAAGCATCTGCGCGACCAAGGAGTTCAAGCGATCGTCTCGCATCGCGAAACGAAACATTGGCCCAAGACATGAAGGCCTTGATCTTGGCCGCGGGTCTTGGCACGCGGCTCAAGCCTTTGACGGACTCGACTCCCAAGGCCCTGCTTGCCGTGGGCGGAGTGCCGATGCTCGAACGCGCCCTGCTCCATCTCAAGGAGGCCGGGGTCAAGACGTTCGTCGTCAACGTCCATCACCACGCCCAGCGCGTCGCCCAGTTCTGCGCGGAACTCTCCCGCCGCCACCACGTCCAGGTCTGCGTCTCGCATGAGGACGACCTCCTGCTCGACACGGGGGGCGCCGTAAAAAAGGCCGCGGCTCTTCTGCGCGGCCGGGAGCCCTTCTTGGTGCGCAACGCCGACGTGCTCAGCGACCTCGACCTGCGCGCGTTCTATGACGCGCACAAAAAATCGGGCGCTCTCGTCACTTTGTCGGTGCGAGAGCGCGACTGCGCTCGGGCCTACCTGTTCGATCCCCAAGGACGCTTTCTCGGCCACGACGACCGCGCCGCCCAGCGCACGACCTGGGCCAAGGGCCCCGTGGCCCAGGCCCAGCGCCTGGGCTTCGACGGCATCCACGCGATCTCGCCGGAATTTCTCGACAAAATCACGGAAGGCGGCGTCTTCTCGATCACCAAGACGTACGTGCGCCTGGCGGGTTCCGGCGCCGACATCCGCGCCTTCCGCGCCGACGCCTCGGTCTGGCACGACGTCGGCACGCCCGAAAAGCTCGCGGCCGCCGAGAGCTGGCTGAACAAGTGTTAGAATGACGGCGTGAGCGACCCGCAAAAGCCCCCCGGCCACGAGCTTCCGATTCCCTGGGTCCGCCTGCGCTCGACGGCCTCCGGCCATCAGCTCTACAAGCGCATGCTCGGCGACGTCGACGCCAAGGCTCGGCCGGGCGACATCGTCGCGGTCTACGACCGCTCCAACGCGCCTTACGGCGTCGCGCTCTACAACCCCCGCAGCCTCATCGCCCTTCGCCTGCTCACGCGCGGCATCGGGGCGTTCGATGCCGACGCGTTCTTCAACGCGCGCATCGCCGCGGCGGTCGCCTTTCGCCGCGGCGTGCTCGACCTCGACGCGCGCAGCGACGCCTACCGCGTCGTGCATGACAACGGCGACGGCCTGCCCGGCCTGGTCATCGACCGCTACGGCGACTGCGTCGCGCTCGAATTCTACTCGCTGGGCATGTTCAAGCAGGCCGCGCGCATCGAGCGGGCGATCAAGCAGCACTACCCCAACGCCCGCTTCTTTCACCGGGCCTCCCCTCATACGCAGAAAATGGAAGGCTTCCAGCTCGATCCCAACAGGGGCACCGGCACGCGCGTCAAGGAAAACGGGGTGGTCTTCGTCGTCGATCCGTCGACCGGCTACAAAACAGGGTTTTTCACCGACCAGCGCGACAACCGCGCCGACATCGTCCCGTTCGCGCGCGGCAGGGCGGTGCTCGACGTCTGCTCCTACACGGGCGGCTTCGCCCTGTACGCCAAAAAACTCGGCGGGGCCGAGAGCGTCACCGCCATCGAGCTCGACCCGGACGCGGTGTCGGTCCTTAAAATGAACGCCAACGCCAACCAGGCCCGCATCGACGCCGTCTGCGCCGACGCGTTCCCCTATCTGCGTCAGGCCGGACAGAATGCCCGCCGCTACGGACTGATCATCCTCGACCCCTACAAACTCATCGCCAACGAGGAGAGCTACAAACTCGGCCGTCAAAAATATATCGATTTAAACCGCCTGGCGATCTCCCTTCTGGAGGAAGGCGGCATCCTCGTGACCTGCTCCTGCTCCGGCATGCTGCCCTGGGATGAGTTCCTTCAATTCGTGCGCACCGCCGCCGGCTCGGCGGGACGGCGCGTCCAGATTTTCCGAAAGAGCGGCGCCGGCGCCGACCACCCTTTCACCGCCGACCACCCCGAGGGCGAGTACTTGAAAGTCCTCTGGTGCCGCGTTCTCTAGCGGGCCAAAAGACCTCGCAGGGTGCGTCCCTTTGGACCCAGGCGGACGTCGGGGTTTTGGGCTATATGTAGCGAATGAGACACTCAGACTCAGCCCGTCGCTTGCTCGTGACGGTGTCGGCGGCGGCGGCGTTCGGTCTAGCCGCCATCTGCGAAAGCGTCCATGCCAAAACGGGAGGCGTCGTTTCGAACGCCACCGCGGAGCCGGAAGTGATCGATCTCAGCGCGAACCCGAAGGATCTGTCTCCCGCCGTCCACCGGATCACCGCCGAAGCGCGCATGGCTCGCGCCGCCGGCAAGAAAGTCGTCATCATATTAGGCGAGGAACACACATCCGTCCCCCACGTTCGAATGCCGGAACTCCTGCGGCAGAGTTTTAAATATTCCGGGATCGGGAATCCCGTGGTGGCGGTGGAGCAGCAGAACAACTTGGCGGAATATCTCGTGCCCCGCTACTTCCCGGGCGATGAGAGAAACCGTGTTCTGCAGGCGCTGGGGGATTTGAAAAATAGCGATCCCGCCCGCTACCATCGCCTCCAGGCGCTTGCTCACGCCACGCTGGACTGGCCGGAAGCGCCGTTGACGAAGCTTGAAAATTTCATGAGCTGGATCGCAGATGGCGTGGATGTCCGCCTTGTCGACATGGGCCGCGTGAAAAATGATGATTTTAGCTATCTTGATGCCGGCCAGAACGGCGGCACGGAAGGCGTGCGTGCGGACAGCATCGAGGCCCTGCATCTGCGCAATGTCTGGATAGCCACGGAGCTCTGGGACATACTCCGCAATAACGACATCGTCATATTGGAGACGGGATTGAACCATCTCAGCGGCGACCCCTATCAGCGCCCCTACGAACATTCGCTGCACGCGATTTTTAACAGAGCGGCCAGTGACGACGTCAAGGTCATCACCGTCTTTCAGGAAAAAACGAATTTCCTGGCCCCTTTTGGAAATAAAATGGACGCCAGATACGAATATCTGGTGTCGGCCGAGGCCCGCGCGGCGGTCGGAGTTTCCGGCGCGCTCATCTTGAGGGGCAGCGACGAGGCGCGGCATGATCAGTCGTGGGAGGCGGGAGATTTCGGCGAGGAAGCCGCCGCGCTGGCCGATATCGCTCGGGCGTCGCAGAGCCCGGGCGCGATGCCGCGCATCGGAAACAAAGATCAATATCAGCGACAACTGCAGAGAAACAAGGACGCTCTGAAAGCGGAGTTCGACGCCCTGATTCCCGTCCCACGATAACAATCGGACTTGAACTAGGGCGACTCTCTTCGCCGCCATGCAAGTCCGCACACATTCGATGGTCCCGCAGCGGCCATAGGCCGGTTGCCCCGCGATCGGTTCCCCTAAGACCCATGTGGAAGCGGGCTCAAATCCGCTAGCATCGCCCCACGTATGGGGAGGGTTCCATGACAACAATAAAGACGCTGGCGCTGACCGTGATCCTCGCGGGGCTTGCTCCCAGCCGCGCAGGCGCCGCCGACGCCGAGGATGCCTCGCCGGTTGTTCTCGTCGATCAAGCCGCTCAAGCGGACATCCCGCAATGCCTGGAAGCCGTCGTCAACCAGGTCGGACCCTGCTATGGGGAGATATTAAAACTCGCCGCGGAGCTGCAGACGGAGCTGGATCGCCTCCCGACAAAAGACTCCGCGCCTCGCACTGTGGTCGGAACCCCCCTCGCCTTTCCAACGCAGGATCCTCCGGGCGTCGACGCGGTGCTGGTTCTCGTGCCCATCAGCCAACAGGGAAAGACCGTGTCGCTGGTGGCCTCGGTTTATCCGATCACCCTCTCTCGCGGATTGTTTTGGAGGAAAACGTGCCGGCTCAGCCCCGCCACCAAAACCGTCAACGTCGATCCCAAAAAACAGAAAAGCTTCCTGGCGGAAACGTTTGGCTGCCCGCCCGCACCCCTGGACTTGTAAGCCCGCTCACAGGCCAAGCCCCCGGGGGAAGTCCCGGGACACGCTCACCGGCAAGCGCCCCGACGCGGCCCTCTCGCCGGCGATGATTTCGGCCGCGGCGGTTTGGGCCTCGGGATCGTCCTCGTAGGCGAGCAGAACGGCCGTCTGAGGTCCGGTCAATGCGAGACTGTAGGGGTTGCCGAAAACGACAAGGGCCGCGGGCGTGCCGCCGGCGCGCAACGCCGCGAGCAGCTCGAGACTTTCCTGGGTCAGCCCGTAACCCGAAGCGACCTTGCGCGTCATGCCTTGCAGAGACACCACGACGGAGTCGTACCCCTTGAGAGCGCCCAGCAACCGGCGGATCTCCCCCGCGCTCGGCCGCGCCGAGGCGTAATATGACCGAAACGTCCTGCGCCGCGCCAGGGCCCGGGCGAATGGAGAGGACCCGCCTTGGCGGTTCAGCCATGGAAATAGGTTGCGCAGTCCGCGCAGCCGCGGGGGCGCGCCGAGCTGCAGATGGGCGAGCCGCCCTCCCGGCTTCAAGGGCAAAAGCCCCCCTTCGTTTCGGACCAGGGTCAACGCCTTGCGGTAAAGAACTGCTTTGAGCTCCACGGCCTGAGGCGTCGGCAGGCGACCGGGAAGGTCGTCCACCGACACGAAACGCTCGCGGTCAAGACCGAGATCCTCCTTGGCCTGGAGTATTCTCAGGACTCGGCGGTCGAGTTCCGCCTCGGGCAGCGCCCCTGATTTGACGGCGTCGACGATCCGCTCAAAGCCGTCGGGCAGTTCCCGCGACAGCACGGAGGCGATGTCGCCGTCATCGCTGCCCAGGAGAAGAATATCGGTGCCCGCCAAAATCGCCTCGACCATGGCGCGGCCTCCAGGATAGGCCTTGGTGACGGCCTTCATCGCCAGGGAATCCGAAACGACCAGGCCCTCAAATCCCAGCTCCTGACGCAGGAGACCGGTCACGACGCGCGAGGACAGGGACACGGGACGCTCGACGTCGGGTTCCAAGGCCGGGACCGACAGGTGCGCGATCATGACGGCCGCCACGCCGTCTTTGATCTGCTTTTTAAACGGGACCAGTTCCACACGCTCGAAACGCTCCCGCGGATGAGGAATGCGGGGTAAGTCGAGATGCGAATCGACGTCCGTGTCCCCGTGGCCGGGGAAGTGCTTGGCGCAGGCTAAAGCGCCGCCGGCCTGAAGGCCGAGCATATAGGCCGAGCCTTTCGCCGCGACCGCCTCCGGGTCCTCGCCGAAGGAACGCTCGTTGATGACGGGGTTGTTCGGGTTGCTATTGACGTCGACGACGGGAGCCAGGTTCATATGCACGCCGACCAAGCGCAGCTCGCGGCCGATCTCCGTGCCGAGGCGTCGTATCAGGCCGTCATCGCTGAGCGCTCCCAAGGTCATGTTGCGCGGGAATCGGAGGGAGCCGCCCAGGCGCATGCCGAGCCCCCACTCCGCGTCGAGCGCGACGAGAAGCGGCCCGGCGCTTAACGCCTGCATCTCGTTGGCCAGGCCGAGGTGGGTTTTCACATCGGCCCCGTAAAAGATCACGCCGCCCGGCTTATAGACGCGGATCGCCTCTCGCGTCGCCTCCATTTCGCCCTTGCTCCAGCCGGCATAAACGGAAAGCATGAGCAGCTGCCCGACTTTGTCCTCGAGCGTCATGCCGGCCAGCGTGCGCGCCGCCCACGGGTGGGAGCCCGCGGACGCTCGGCTTGCAAGCGCCAGAAGTGCAAGCGCCAGAAAGAACCTCACCGCCGACGCCTGGCGCGAAATCCTGCCGCTAGAACTTCGCATAGCCCGGAACTCTCGGGCACAGCGTCACGTCGCGGATGTTCTCCATGCCGGTGACATACATCAGCAAGCGCTCAAAACCCAGGCCGAAGCCCGCGTGTGGCACCGTGCCGTAACGGCGCAAGTCGGCGTACCAGGAGTGGGCGTTCTTATCGATGCCGCATTCCGCCATGCGCGACTCCAGACGCTCCAGACGGTGCTCGCGCTGTGAGCCGCCGATGAGTTCCCCCACCCGGGGGATCAGCAAATCCATGCAGGCCACGGTTTTCTCATCCTCGTTGCAGTACATATAGAAGGGCTTGAAGCTGCGCGGATAGTTGATCACGAAAATCGGGCGCTTGGCGTACTCCTCGCTCAGGTAGCGCTCATGCTCGGTTTGAAGGTCTTTTCCCCATGCGATCGGGTGATCCCACGCGCGACCCGACTTCTCCAAGACCTCGACGGCCTTGGTGTAGTCAATGACGCCGAACTCGGCTTTGGCCACGGCTTCCAGCTTGGCGCATAATCCCTTCTCCACGCGCTCGTTGAAGAACGCCAGATCGCGCGCGCAGCGCTTGAACGCGCTGTCGATGAGATGTTTGACGAAGGCCTGGGCCAGGTCCATATCGTCTTTTAAATCGGCGAAGGCGACCTCGGGCTCGATCATCCAAAACTCGGAGGCGTGGCGGGGAGTCGTCGACAGCTCGGCGCGAAACGTCGGGCCGAACGTGTAAACCTTGCTCAACGACATCGCCAGGATTTCCGCCTCGAGCTGGCCGGACACCGTCAGACCGCACTTCTCGGCGAAGAAATCTTTCGACCAATTGACCCCGCCCTGCGGGGTGCGCGGGGGCTTGTCGATATCGAGGGTGGTCACCTGGAACAACGCCCCCGCCCCCTCGCAATCGGACGTCGTCAAAATCGGCGAGTGGCACATCGCGAACCCGCGCGAATGGAAGAACTCGTGCACCGCGAACGACATCTCCGAGCGAACCCGAAACACGGCGCCGAAAGTGTTGGTGCGCGGGCGCATGTGGGCCACGCTGCGCAAAAACTCGAAGGACGTGCCGGCCTTTTGAACCGGCGAGGAGGGATCGCATTCGCCTAGAATCTCTATGGACGAAGGAGCAATCTCGATGGCTTGGCCCTTGCCCTCGGAGGCAATCAAGCGGCCCGCGACGCGCAGGCTGGCTCCCGTGATCTGCTTGAGAACGGAGCCGCGGTCGGCGAAGTCCGTCGGCACGAGGACCTGGATGGAATCGAACGTCGAGCCGTCGTTGAGATGGATGAAGGCCGCGCTTTTCGATTCGCGAACCGACTTGATCCACCCCGCGACAACCACTTCGTCGCCGGGCTTTCCCGCCTCCAAGACCTCTTTGATCTCCGATCGTTTCATAAGGACTGATTATGTCACATTCGCCGGGCCCGGCGTCTCACGCGACAATCCAGCGGCACAGCCAAACCGACGCCAGCACGGCGGCCGCGTCGGCCAACAGGCAGACCAGGAGCGTATGGCGCCCGTTCTTGACCTGCACCGAACCGAAGTAAACCGCGATCACGTAAAACGTCGTTTCAGAACTCCCGTAAATCGAACTCGCCATCACCCCGGCCAAGGAGTCAGGGCCGTGCGTCTTCATGATCTCGGTCGCCACGCCTAAGGAACCGCCCCCGGTCAAGGAGCGCAGCAGGGCCATCGGCAACACCTCGGCGGGCATGCCGATCAAAGCCGTCACGGGCGAGAGCGCCCTGACCATCAAATCAACGGCGCCGGAAGCGCGCAGCATGCCCACCCCAACGAGCATCGCGATGAGAAATGGAATGATTTTCAACGCGATATCGAAGCCTTCCTTTCCGCCCTCGACGACGACGTCGTAAATCTTGACGCCCCGCTTCAAGCCGACCAGCGTGATGACGCCGATAAGCAGGACCAGGCTCCAATCGGAGAACATCGTCCTGACCGCCCCGCCCCAGCCCACCGCGGCGACTTTTTCATGGAGGGCGAAGCCGAGCGCGCAAATCATCGCCGCCGCGACGGCGACGACCCACGGCCGGTCGACTGTCGCGGGCTCGACTGGCGCCGCGGACGCCGAGGGGCCGGACTCGAAACGGGCCGGCGCGACCGCGCTCGTTTTGAAGCGGAACAGCTCCAGCCTCTGCAGCATGAGCGCGGCGAGCACGGCGACCGCCGTTCCGACGATCGAGGCGACAAGCGTGGGGAGGATGATCGAGCCCGCCGAGGAGGCGTTCAGAGACGCTCGCAGGGCGATCATGGTCGTGGGAAATACGCAAACGCCCGCCGTGTTGATCGCCAAAAAAAGCGCCATCGCGTCTGAGGCCTCTCCGCGGTGGGGGTTCAAAGCGTCGAGTTCGGCCATCGCCTTGATTCCAAAAGGCGTCGCCGCGTTCGAAAGCCCCAGGATGTTGGCGCTGGTGTTGAGGATCATCATGCTCATCGCCGGATGCTCCTCGGGAACTCCGGGAAACAGCCGCCTCATCACGGGCTTGATCAGGCGCGCCAGCACGGCGAGCAGGCCGGCCTCCTCGAGGACTTTCATGAGGCCGATCCAAAGAGACATCATGCCGACCAGGCCGAGGGCGAGCTTGACGGCGGTCTCGGCGTTGTCGACCGAGGCTTTGCTCACCTCGCTCAACTTTCCAGTGAAGGCTCCGCACAACACAGCCGCCATGACCATGAAGGCCCATATCCCGTTCATCATGGGCCCGATGTTAACACAACCCGCTGGGTCCCGGCAAACACGCCAAGAACGTCCGCCCTGGAATCAGCCGGATCGTTGCGGCGTCACTATTTGAGATCGTCAGGAGCCCCATGGACCCGCTCTCCGGCGCGACGGCGACTTTGAGCACCCCGCAAGATCGAAGAGACTTCCTCGCGGGCCTATGGAGGCTCGCCGACCCCAAGGTGACGCTGGCCTCGATGTCGGCGATTTTTCTTGGGGCCTGCGCGGCGGCACGATCGGGACCTCTGTCCTGGAAGCGCCTGGCCTGGATCGTCGCCGGCATCTTTTTTATCGAGGTGGCCAAAAACGCCTCGGGAGACATCGTCGACTTCGACTCGGGAACCGATCACGGCATCTTGCCGGAAGACCGAACGCCTTTTTCCGGCGGCAAGCGCGTCATGGTCGATGGACTTCTCAGCCGCCAAGAGACGACCGTCATCGCCGGCGTCTTCTACGCGCTGGGGGCGGCCTGCGGACTGTGGATCGTCCTGCGATACGAGCCCTGGGTTTTCCCCCTCGGGCTGGCGGGAATGGCCCTCGCTTACTTCTACCACGCTCCTCCTCTGAGCTTGTCCTACCAAGGGTTCGGGGAGTTGGCGGTCGGCCTGGCCTATGGCCCCCTCATCGGTTCGGGCGCTTACGCCGTCTTGCGCGGCGTCCCCTCTTGGCCGGTGGTCCTGCTGTTCGCCCCGCTCGGGCTTCTCATCGCCGCGTTTCTTTGGATCAATGAGTTCCCCGATTGCGACGCGGACCG
>JBBTHA010000063.1:0-10428 GCA_038060535.1 Elusimicrobiota bacterium
ACTACTCCGAGGAGTGGGTCGTCGAGGCCAAGAAGCGCGGCCTGCCCAACGAGAAAACCACCCCGGCCGCCCTCAAGGGCTTCGCGCTCAAGAGGTCCGAGGCCTTGTTCGCCAAGCTCGGCGTCCTCACCGAGGAAGAGACTGAGTCGCGCTACCACATCCTCATGGAGAAGTACGCCAAGGACATCGACATCGAAGCCAAGCTTGTCCTTGAAATGACGAACACCTTGTTCGTGCCGGCGACGATCGGCTACCAGAACGAGCTGTCGAAGACCTTGGCCTCTCTCTCGACCAACGGCGTCGACGCGCCCGCTCAAATGACGCTGCTGCGCCGCGTCAGCGAGACGGTCGAGCGCGCGCTCGCCGCGGCCGCCGAGCTGACGCAGGCTTTGGCCAAGGCCGAGGCCGTGGCTGATGCCGATGAACGGGCCTTCGCCTACTGCGACAAGGTCAAGCCGTATTTCGACAAGATCCGAGTCGAAATCGACGCTCTCGAGCTTCTGCTGCCGGCCTCTTCATGGCCGCTTCCGAAGTACCGCGAAATGCTGTTTCTCATGTAAGGAGTTTTATGCCCAGTCAAGACGAGGTTTTGAAGGCGTTATCGTCCTGCATCGAGCCGGAGCTTCATAAGGACATCGTGACGCTCGGGATGGTGCAAAATCTCGTCGTGGAGGGGGGGGCGGTGAGCTTCGATTACGTGCTCACCACCCCCGCCTGTCCGCTCAAGGGCATGATGCAGCTCGAAGCCGAGGAGGCCGTTAAAAAGGTCGCCGGAGTCAAGACGGTCAAGATCAACATGACCGCCTCCGTCAAGAAAGACGCGCGCCTGGAGAACATCCTGCCTCCCGGCGTCAAGAACTTGATCGCGGTGGCCGCGGGCAAGGGAGGCGTGGGCAAGTCCACGGTGGCCTCGAATTTGGCCGTGGCGCTGGCTCTTGAGGGCGCCCGCGTCGGGCTCATGGACGCCGACATCTACGGCCCCAACCAGCCGCAGATGATGGGCGTGGGCGGCTACAAGCCCGTGGCCGGGCCGGACGATAAAATCGAGCCCGCGCAGAACTACGGGGTCAAGGTGATGTCGATGGGCTTTCTCATGGATCCCGACGCCCCGGTCATCTGGCGCGGTCCGATGCTTCACGGCGCGATCACCCAGTTCCTCAAAGACGTCAAATGGGGGGAGCTCGATTACCTCGTTTTGGATCTGCCCCCCGGCACGGGCGACGTGCAGCTCACGCTGTGTCAGACCGTTCCCCTTGTCGGCGCGGTGATCGTCACGACGCCGCAATCCATCGCGCTCTCCGACGTGCGCAAGGCCGTGGGGATGTTCAAGAAGCTCAACGTGCCGATTCTGGGAGCTATCGAGAATATGTCCGGATTCGTTTGTCCCCATTGCTCCAAGGAGAGCAAGATATTCTCCGAGGGCAGCGCGGCGACGCTCAAGAAGAATTTCGGAATCGACCTTCTCGGCGGCATCCCGCTCGACCCCAAGGTGTGCACTGCCTCCGAGGACGGCAAGCCCATCGTTCTCGCCCACCCTGACAGCCTTTCCGCCAAGGCGTTGCGGGACGTCGCCCGAAAGGTCGCGGCCGCCGTCAGTTTGCGCAACGCCGCAGCCAAGCCGCTTGAAATCAAGCTCGTCAAAGCCTAGGAGACATCATGACCATCGCCGCCCCCTCGTCCGAGACCTCGCCGATTCCCGTCGCCGCCGCCGCGCCCGACTTCACGCTTCAGGATTGCGAAAAAAAAGACTGGACGTTGTCCAATTTCATCGGCAAGAAGCCCGTCGCGCTGTTCTTTTATCCTCTCGACTGGTCGCCGACCTGCACCAAGGAGAACGTGTGCTTCTCGCAGGACCTCTCCCGCTACTCGCAATACGCCGAGATCGCGGCCATCTCCGTCGACTCCGTCTGGTCTCATAAGGCTTGGAAGGAGAAGATGGGCATCAAGCACACCCTGCTGTCCGACATCCACCGCAAGGTGTGCAAGGCGTACGGGCTTTTCCATCCCGGGGGAAATATGTCGCAGCGGGCCACCGTCTTGATCGGCAAGGACGGTTTGGTGTCCTGGGTGCACGTCGAAGGCGACATCACCAAGGAGCGCGACTACAAGGAGCTCGAGGCCCGTCTAGCCAAGCTCAAGTAAACGACTCCCGCGTCGATTCATCAGCGCCCCCGGCCGCGCGGCCGGGGGCGCTCTGTCTTGAAAGGAGTCTGCGGGAGCTTAAAAAAACCATCGATCTTGTAGGACACGAGCGGACAGGCTATACTAAGCCTTCGTAGGAACCCATTACAATCCCATGTTTTCCGGTGAAAAAGTGCTCGTGACGGGGGGGACCGGCGTCATTGGCCGCGAGCTTGTCGATTTGCTAAGCGAGGCCGGGGCGAAAGTCCGCGTCGCGTGCTTTCACGAGCCGGTCGACCCCCGGCCCGTCGTGCAGTATCTGCGCGGCGACCTGACGTGCGGAACTTTTTGCGCTCGCGTCGTCAAAGGCATGCGTTATGTCTTCCATCTTGCCAGCGTCAAAGGCTCGGTGGGAGTCGGACGCACGCGTGCCGCGGATTTTTTCGTTAAGCCGCTGCTGATGAACACCCATATGATGGAGGAGTCCCGCAAGGCGGGGGTCGAGCGGTATCTGTTCGCGAGCAGCGTGTGCGTGTACGCTCCGGCGGCGACTTTCATCGAGGACCGAGCCTGGGACGCGCCCCCGCACCCTTCGGATGCGTTCGCCGGTTGGGCCAAGCGCATGGGCGAACTGCAGGCTCAGGCCTATCGGGAGCAGTATGGCTGGGAGCGAATCGCCGTCGTCCGTCCGGTCAACACCTACGGCCCCCACGACAATTTCGACCCCCAAACCGCGTTGGTCATCCCGGCATTGATCCATCGCGTCCTCTCCGGGGAAAATCCCCTCGTCGTTTGGGGAGACGGAAGCGCGATCAGGGATTTTTTGTACAGTCGCGACGCCGCTCGGGGGTCCTTGCTGGCCATGGAGCGCTTTGCCGGAGGCGTTCCAGTCAACTTGGGCTCAGGCAAGGGCTATTCCATTCGCGAACTCGTAGAGGCCGTGCTCAAGGCGACGGGGAAAAGTCCGAAGGTGGTTTGGGACTCTTCCCGCCCCTCCGGGGAACATTCTCGCGTTGCCGATATCGGCAGGGCCCGCAAAGAGCTCGGCTTCGAGCCTCGCGTCGGTCTGAGCGAGGGAATCGCTAGAACCGTGCGATGGGTCCTCGATAATCCTGATAGAGTCCGTCTTAAAAAAACGTCCTTCAACGTTTAAAAAATGATGTCATACCCACCCATGCGAGGTTCTTGGCAGGATGCGATCGGCTCCCGCGAAGTCATTCGAGTCGGGCTCGTCCAAATCAACAGCAGTTTTTCCCAGCAACACTATTTTCCCTACTCCACGGGTCTTCTGCAGGCTTACGCTCTGCGGCACCTCAAGAATCCGAGCCGATACCGATTTCTCGCGCCGGTCTACACCCGTCTGCCCGTCCAAGAAGCCGCCGATCAACTCGCCGTAGCCGACATCGGGGGTTTCAGCTGCTACGTCTGGAACTACCAGATTTCAATCAAGATCGCGCAAAGGCTCAAGGCCCTTAAGCCCGAAATATTGATCGTTTTCGGCGGTCCTCATGTTCCGGATCGAGTCGAGCCGTTCCTTCGAGCCAACCCATTCATCGATATCGCCTGTCACGGCGAAGGCGAACACGTCTTCACCTCCCTGCTTGAGGCCGTGGTGTCGAAGGATCTCTCGGGTGTGCCCTCAATGAGCACTCTGACCAAGGAGGGACTCTTGAAGAGTTCGCCGCGGGCCGAACGCCTTCGAGATCTTTCCGTCATCCCCTCGCCCTACCTCTCGGGTGTTTTCGATCCGCTGATGACGGCTCATCCCGACCAGAAGTGGATCGCTTTGTGGGAAACCAACCGGGGCTGCCCGTTTTCATGCACTTTCTGCGACTGGGGCTCGGCCGTCGCCGGGAAGGTGAGCACTTGGGACATGGACCGCTTGTTCAAGGAGTACGAGTGGTTCGCGCGGCGCAAAGTCGAATTTGTTTTCTGCGCCGACGCCAATTTCGGCATGCTGCCGCGCGATATCGAACTGGCCAAGCATTGCGCGGACATCAAGCTGAAGCACGGGTACCCGCATGCCATCTCCATTCAAAACACCAAGAACGCGACCGAGCGCTCCTATCAGGTGCAGAAGATTTTTTCCGACGCCGGGCTCAACAAGGGCGTGGTCGTTTCCCTTCAATCGGTGGACTCGACCACATTGGAGGCGATCCGGCGAGACAACATCAGCCTCGAGAGCTATTACGAGATTCAGCGTCGTTTCGCGGCGCGGGGTATTCAGACCATGACCGACTTGATTCTGGGATTGCCCGGGGAAACCTACGAATCGTTCGTCGACGGGGTCTCTTTGGTTATTGAAAACGGCCAGCACAACCGCATCCAGTTCAACAATCTTTCTGTTCTTCCCAACTCCGAAATGGGCGACCCCGAGTATCAAAAGCGCTACGACATGCAGATCGTCGAGACTAAGGTCGTCAATATCCACGGAGAGCTCGAGGAGCCCGTCGATGGGATTTGCGAAACCCAGCACCTCGTGGTGGGAACCAAGACCATGCCCAAGCCTGATTGGGTCAAGGCCCGGGCGTTCAGCTGGATGACCGGCCTTCTCCATTTCGATAAAGTGCTTCAAATTCCCCTGATCGTCGTTCGCGAACTGTCCGGGCTCAGATACCGGGACATCATCGAGTACTTTTCGGAGGGGCGCTTCGGCGGTCCCGCCGATTTTCCGATCCTCACCGAACTCCGCGGCTTTTTTTTGGACAAAGCCGTGGACATTCAAAAGGGGGGACGGGAGTTCTGCCGGTCCAGCGAGTGGCTCTCCATCTGGTGGCCTGCCGACGAGTATTTTTTGATCAAGCTCGTCATGGAGGGGAAAATCGACGCTTTTTATGCGGAAGCGGAGGCGGCCTTGAATCAATTACTGGCCTCCCGACGTCTGGGGTCTCCCGCCCCGGAGGTTGTCGGCGATTGCGTTCGGCTCAACCGAGCCCTCTTAAAAATGCCCTTCCAGACCGAAGATATAGAGCTGGAGCTGGGCCACAACATCGGAGAGTTCTATCGCTCCGTCTTGGTCGGCAAACCCATCGCATTCTCTCGAAAAACGTCCCGTTATCGCGTCGAGCGCACCCGGGAGACGTGGGATTCCTGGGAGGACTGGTGCAGGAAAGTCATCTGGTACGCCAATAAAAAGGGCGCCTATCTCTATGGGAACACTCCCGTCGATCCAAAAGCTCAGCTGGCGGGCCATCACTGATGTTCAAAGGAGCGAAGGTCTTGATCGCCGGCGGCACGGGACTTATCGGCATACCATTGACGCGCAGGCTTATCGAGGCCGGGGCTTGCGTGCGCATCGCGTCCTTGGACGACGCCTCCCGCGCGCATCCCAACGCGGAATTCCTCCGCCTTGACTTGCGTTCACGAGACAACTGCCTGAAAGCCTGCGAGGGCATGGATTTCGTCTTCAATCTGTTGTGCGTGAAGGGTTCGCCCGCCATCACCGCCACCCGCCCGGCGAGTCTGCTGACTCCGATGCTGTTGTTCAACACGAACTTAATGGATGCCGCCTTCCAATCCCGCGTCGGAGGCTACCTCTACACCAGTTCCATCGGCGTCTACTCGCCGGCTGAGGTCTTCCGAGAAGATGACGTCTGGAAGACTTTCCCTTCCGAAAACGACCGTTTCGCCGGCTGGGCCAAGCGCATGGGCGAACTGCAGGCCGAGGCCTACCGCATCGAGCACGGCTGGAAGAACGTCACCATCGTGCGTCCGGGCAACGTCTACGGACCCTACGACAATTTCGACTCCATCAACTCCATGGTCGTGCCCTCACTCATCAAGCGCGCGGCCTCCGGCGAAGATCCCATGCGGGTGTGGGGCGACGGTTCTCCGGAGAGGGACTTCATCCATGCCGAGGACGTGGCTCGAGGCATGTTGCTGGCCGTGGAGAAGGCGCCCGGCAGCATCCTCAACCTGGGCAGCGGCGAAGGCGTCTCCATCCGCGTCTTGCTGGACATCATCATCTCGCATTTGAAGAAAAAACCGCGGATCCATTGGGATGAATCGAAGCCCGTCGGCGACCGGCGGCGCGTCATGGATGTGTCAAGAGCCAAGGCCGTCGGATTCTCGAGTGAGATCTCGCTCGAAGCCGGCATAGAGCAAGTCATGCGGTGGTATCTCGATCACCGCGCCGAAACCGGCAAGCGCTACGATATCTTCAACACGGCTTAGCGCAGGCGTCGCCCTTGAACCGTTTTGTAGAATGGACCCGGCCCCCATGAAATCCGCGATCGATCCCAAATCCCTCACCGTCTTGGTCACCGGAGCCACCTCAGGCTTTGGCATGGCCGTCTGCCGCCGATTCGTCCACGCCGGTTCTCAGGTGATCGCCACGGGGCGCCGGGGCGCTCGTCTTGCCGCGCTCGGCGCGGAGTTGGGCGCACGCTGCCGGACGGTCAAGTTCGACGTGCGCAGCCGGAAAGGGACCGAACGCGCGTTGGCCTCCTTGCCCCGGGGCTTTTCGGCGATCGACGTCGTCGTGGCCAACGCGGGGCTGGCGCTGGGCCTGGAGCCGGCGGCTTCGGCCAAGCTCGATGATTGGGAGACGATGGTCGCCACCAACATCAACGGAATGCTCTACACCGTGCGCGCGGTTCTTCCGGGCATGGTCGAGCGCGACCGGGGGCACGTGATCCTGGTCGGCTCGGTGGCGGGGGACTATCCCTATCCGGGCGCGAACGTCTACGGCGCGACGAAGGCGTTCGTCACGCAGTTCGGGCTCAATTTAAGGGCCGATCTTCTCGGCTCCAACGTGCGGGTCACCACTGTCGAGCCGGGTTTGGCCGAGACGGAATTTTCCCTGGTTCGCTTCAAAGGCGACGCCCAAAAGGCCGCCCAGCCCTACCACGGGATCGACGCGTTGACGCCGGCGGACGTGGCTGAGACGATCTATTGGTCGGCCACTTTGCCTCGTCGCGTGAACGTCAACCGTCTTCAGCTCATGGCGACGATGCAGGCCTTCGGGCCCTTCGCCTTCAAACGCAGGGCGGTTTAAAGAGCCGTGGCGCTCGTTTCGTTGGAGGGCGCGCTTTCACCCGCTTGGTTATAGGCGGTGATTTGGAAGTAGTACTTCGTGTGTCTCTTCAAGTCGGGAATGGTGAGCTTGGGCTTATCGCCGGCGTCGATTTTCCGGGAGGCGTCGAAGGCCTGTCCTTCGGTCCGATAATACACGTAATAGCCCGCCGCCGTTCCCGGTGCGGCGGCGTCCCAGAGCAAAGTGATGCTGGCCGTTTTGGGTCCGCGCAAGCCGTGGCAGCCCACGGCAACGACGCATACGGCCGCGATGCAGAACGCGAAAATCGCGCGTTGAATTGACATGATTCCCCTCTCGTTCACTTTGGGTAATCTACAAATTTTTCTCATGAAATTCGATCGAAATGACATAGGTCGAATGATCTGCGGCCTCTGGGCCGAAAGGCGCACTCATTATCGATGGCGCTCGAGTATCCTATAACTCAGGAGAGTGTCATGAAACCTTCAGAAATCCTGAGACGGTGTCTTGTGTTTATCCTCATCGCGGCAAACAGCTGTCCGTCCGCGTTCGCGCTGACCGTTTCCGTCAATGCGTCGCCTGCTTTCGCGCGGGTCTCGCCCGCCAAAGTCGCACCGGTCCTTTCCGCCAGCGCTTCTCCTGGCCTCGCGCGGATTCTTTCCCTCAACGCTCCGTCCGCCTCGATCGTCTCCCCGGTCCACCTCAATCGGACGGTTCCCGCGGCTTCCGCGGCGCATCTTGCCAAGCAGGCTGCTGCGCCTATTGCGGCGCTCACGAGAGCGGCGGCCACGCTCACGGAGGGGGGTGACCTCTCCGATGGGCAAGCTCGAACAACCCTTGGGGAGCTTTATGGAGAGGGGTCGCGGGTCGGTGGCGCCGTTGTCCCTGTTCAGGAGGGGGGCAGCGACCTCCTGCAGTCGAATCGGCTTTCGGGCGCCGGAAAAAAATCAGGCCTCGGCATCGACACCTCCGCCATGGACCGCTCGGTTCGGCCCCAGGATGATTTTTTCCGTTTCGTGGGCGGGACATGGCTGAAAAACTTCAAGATGCCGGCTGATAAATCCAGTTTTGGCGCCTTCGACGAATTAATCGAGAAGTCCGAACGCGCGCTCAAGGGAATCATCGACAGAGTGTCCGCCGGAATGCACGTCGTCGGCAGCGCGGGACAAAAGATAGCCGACCTCTATAAGAGCTTCGTCAACACCGCGGTGATCGAGGCTAAGGGCCTGCAACCGATCGCGAGCAGTTTGGCGGAGATCGAGGCCGTTGAGACGAAAGCTGATCTTGGTTTGCTCTTCGCGCGAGCCGCGCGAGACGGCGTGAACGCGGCCTTCGGCCTGTTGGTCGATCAGGACAGCAAGAACACCGCGGCTTATATCGCATCGATGCGGCAAGGGGGACTTGGCTTGCCGGATCGCGATTATTACTTCAATACCGACGAGAGCTCCTCGAGGATTCGAGCGAAATACGCCGAGTATTTGGAAACTCTTTTTAGGCTCGCGGGAGAAGAAAACGCGGCGCAAAAGGCCGCCGCCGTCTTCTCGCTGGAGGAAGAGCTGGCCAGGAGCCAATGGACGCAGGTTGAAAACCGCGACGCGGATAAAACTTACAATAAAGTCCGCGTCGATCGACTCGGGGAGATGGCGCCCGGGTTCGACTGGACGTCATATTTGCGGGAAGCGGGGGTTCCCCGGACGCAAGACGAAGTCATCGTCGAACAGCCCAGCTACTTCAAGGGTTTCGCCGAGGTGTTCCAGAAGACGATTCTTGAAAACTGGAAGCTTTACATGAAGGCTCGCATTCTCGACGCCTCCGCGTCGTACCTCACCGAGGCCTTCGTCGAAGCCGCCTTTAGTTTCAAGGGGAGGGTGTTGCGGGGGCAGCCCGAGATGCGTCCGCGCTGGAAGCGCGGCGTCGACTTGCTCGAGAGGGCGGTGGGCGAACTTATTGGCCGGATTTATGTGAAGGAAAACTTTCCCGCATCCTCCAAGGCCAGAATGGAGCGCATGATCGAGAATCTGCGCACGGCCTACGCGGACCGCATCAAGGGTTTGGAGTGGATGGGCCCTCAGACCAAGAAGAAAGCGCTCGACAAGCTCGCCAAGTTCGCGACCAAAATCGGGCACCCCGATCGGTGGCGGGAATACTCGAGCCTCGAGGTTCAAGCCGACGACCTGGTCGGCAACGTGCGGCGCTCCAATCGGCACGAATACGACCGCATGCTCGCCAAGCTCGGCCGTCCGGTCGACCGCGGTGAGTGGGCAATGACGCCTCAGACGGTCAACGCTTACTACAACGCGACGATGAACGAGATCGTGTTCCCGGCCGCGATTCTGCAGGGAGTGTTCTTCAATCCCGAGGCGGATGACGCGGTCAACTATGGCGCGATCGGCGCGGTGATCGGCCATGAGATGGGGCACGGGTTCGACGACGAAGGCTCCAAGTTCGACGGCGAGGGCATGCTCAAGTCTTGGTGGACTCCAGAGGACCGGAGCGAATTCGAATCCCGCACCCGCAAGCTCGTGCGGCAATTCAACGCTTACTCGCCGCTGCCGGGACTTCACATTAACGGTGAACTGACTCTGGGCGAGAATATCGGAGACCTGGCCGGCATGACGGTCGCCTACGAGGCCTACCGACGTTCGCTCAACGGCGCCGTGGCGCCGGTCATCGACGGCTTTACGGGCGACCAGCGCTTCTTCATGGGTTGGGCTCAGGTTTGGCTCATCGCGGCCCGCAAAGAGGCCCTTGAGCAGCAGGTGAAAAACGATCCGCATTCGCCCGGGGAGTATCGGGTCAACGGCGTGATGCCGAATCTCCCGGCTTTTTATGAGGCTTTTGGCGTTAAGGAAGGCGACAAGATGTACCTTCCCGAGAAGGATCGCGTCAAGATCTGGTGACGGGCTCCGGACAACCTGGCCCGGGAGCGGTGCGACCCTGCCTGCGGACCGGCCGTCGATCGCGATATAGGCCTTGACGCTCGACGGGGGCGGGGCTACACTGCCCAGGACGGCCGCGCGGGCGGCCGGCACCGAGATGATCAAGACGACCCGCTCCCGCCTCGAAATCCGTCAAGAGCCCGACGCCACCGCGTCTCTGGCGGGGTTCGCTTTGACGAGCTTCGGCCTGGCCGAAATGATGTTGACCATCGCCGTCGTGGCCGCCTCGTTTTATTTAGGGCGCCGGGATTCGCTCCTCGTTCCTTGCCTGCGCTTCGTGTTCGGCATTATTTTCGTGGTCTCGGGCTGGCTGTTCCTGCGCGGACGCTCGCGCGTCATTCTCGATCTCGAGCATCGCATGGTGGCTCGCTATAT
>JBBTHA010000064.1:0-5210 GCA_038060535.1 Elusimicrobiota bacterium
AGAACCGGACATTTCAACTTTCGCTAAACAGGACATATCAACTTTCGTTCGACATGAGCAGAACGTGTTTCAAGCTGCTTCGTTGCGACGGACTGAGTGCCGTGGAGGATTCGACCTGGAGGTCACGTTACATGGAAAATATCAACGCGAAGGACAACAAGATCGTCGCAAAGCTGTCTTATTTTCTGCTGGGCACGGCGCTGGGCGCCGCAGCGGGAGTTTTTCTGGCGCCGGATTCCGGAAAGGAGAACCGCAGGAAGCTGGCTCAGTGGCTGAAAGATAAGCGCGCAAAGAGCCGCGATCGACTTCACACCGTGGAAACGGCCATTGAGGCCGGGCGCAAGGCGTACAGCGAGAGCGTAAAAAAACCAGCGGGTATGTAAGGAGAAAAAACGGACCGGCTCGGGACGGAATTCCCGGGCCGGTCCGCGCCCGGTCCTGGGCCGCTAGGGCAGGATTCTTGGCGAGGGCTGCTTCTGCAAGAGGTCGATTCGCTCCTCCAAAGAGCTCTCGAAGCGACGTTTGAGTTCTGTCTTGATCACCTCGAATTGAGCGGCGCTGGCGACTTTCCTCTCGTAGGAATCATGATCCAAGAAGTCAAGAACAGGGCGAATATCCCCGGGATCAAGCCTCTCGCCGCGTAGGCGGGAGCGCAGGCGCATGTTCGTGATATAGAACTCCCACCAGGCGCGATTGACGTACGGCGCGTTGATGGAACGCGCGAGCGTGTGGCAGCGAGAGCAGGCCCGGACGTAAACCTCGTAGTTCCTCTGCTGCGCGGCGGGATAACGAGAGACGTCGACCGTGTCCGGACCCAGGTCGCTGTAGAATAGGGCTCCGCGGACGCGTTCGGCCGGCGTTGCCGGCACGGAGATGGCCGACCGCTCCCGCTCGGCAATGGGCAAATCGCCCCACACCCGCCACGCCGCGCACCCGGCGGAGAGGAGAAGCAACACGGATAATACGGGCTTCCTGATCATGGGACGCACCATCCCCACGCGATCTCAGAACACCCGGAGCAACGGAGAAGCCACCGGGCTTCTTGGCAGGTCTACTTATAAATCTGCCCGCCCCAAAGTTTTTTTAGAAAATCCTCCCAAGGGATGATGGCGATGCCGTCCACGATCCTGGGCTTTGGATCCTGGGACACCACTATGGCCTGCTGAACCTTATATTCTTCGCGGAAAGCTTTCAATCCCTTAAGATGATGCGCGGCCACCTGCTCGCTGCTTTTGACCTCGACGGAGATCTGATTGTCTCCCAGGATGAAATCGACTTCGAACTGAGAGGACGTCCTCCAGTAGGCGATCGGGTAATGAAGCCCCGAATAATGGCTGTGAGCGGCCAGTTCCTGATAAATGAAGTGCTCAAAGACCTTCCCAAAGGCCTCGCTGCGAGGAACGATCGTGCCGCGCTTCAGTAGAAAGTTCGCGAGCCCTATGTCGAAGAAATAGAATCTTGGCGCCTGGACCACGCGCCGCTTGGGCCGTTTCTGGAACGACGGCACGAACCGAGCGAGCAGCGTATCTTCCAGTATTTGAAAGTACTGCTTGGCGGTCGGCCCGCTCACGCCGCACTCGGAAGCGACATTCTGATAGCTGACGACCTCCCCATTGCAGAACGCGGCTGCCTCCAAAAATTGACTGAAGGCCGGGATGCTCCGGGCCAACGCCTCGGCGGCAATCTCTTCCTTCAAATATTCGCCCACATACGCCCGCATCAGATCCACCGGGTTCGCGGCTGGATAATGGCGCGCAAGCAGACCATTATTGAGAGCGCGCAGAAGATCAAAATCCGGGATCTCCGGATAGACCAGCGGAAAAAGCTCGAAACGGAGCGCGCGTCCGCCGAGAAGATTGGCCCCGCCGCGTTTGAGTTTGCGCGCGCTCGATCCGCAAAGGATGAATTGAATATGCTTATTGACGATGAGCCACTGCACCTCATCAAGCAGCTCTGGGATTTTCTGCACCTCATCGATAACGACGGGCTGCTTTCCTGGCGGGCTGGCCAGCAACTCTTCCCTGAGCAAGGATGGGCGGCTTGCCAAGCGTCCGAATTCATCGGAGAGCAGAAGATCGTATCTCGGAGAGTCCGGGAACAGCCCTTGAAGCAATGTGCTCTTGCCCGTCAGGAAGCTGAGAACGCAGGCGCCGGCGTTAAGGTTTGCGCGCGAGCACGACTAGGCGCTCGCCTCGGGTGCCCCGCGGCGCGAGCCGGGTCCAGGTCTTGACCGGGATCAGGCCCGCGCGCCGCAGCGCCGCGCAAAGCCGCGGCTTGTCGTAGCCGCGCAGCACGAACCGTGAACGCAGCTCCGGCTTTCCTGGCCTAAGAACGATCCATGCGTTGACGATTTTCGGGTCGCGGCCTTCGCTCCATTGAGTGTCTTGCAGCACGTACGCCCCGTCCGCGCGGCGGTCCCAGCGCCGATGCGCGCCGTGCTTCCTGATCCAGTTGAAGTCGCTCAAATCGATGAGGAAGAGACCCCCGGGGCGCAGCGCGCGCCGCACGCCCTTGAGAACTTGCAGGTCCTCGGCCATCGAGTCGAAGTAGCCGAAGCTCGTCCAAAGATTGATCACCGCGTCGAACTCTCCGCGAAAGGGCAATCGCCTCATGTCGCCTTCGACAAAACGGCAATTCGGCAGGGATTTCGCCGCCTGCCGCGCCCGCCGCAGATAGGACTCGGTTTTGTCGACGCCCAAGACCGTCGCGCCGCGCCGCGCCAGCAGCACAGAGTGGCGGCCGGTTCCGCAGGCCAGATCGAGCACGCGGGAGCCGCGCTTGAGCCTGAGCGCTTTCCAAGCGGCGGCGGCCTCGGCGGGCGCGACGGCCTCAGCCTCCGGGGCGCCGGGGGTAAACACCGGCTCTCGAAAGAATTGGCGGGTCCAATCCCGATTCACATCGCCTCCAACCAGTCTTTGAGATCATCGAGAACATCGGGCGGGATGCCGTGCCCGCCTTCGAATCTGCGGAGTTTGCCGGTCCACCCGGCGGCCTGCAGTATTTTCTCCAGCTCCAAGGCCTGCTCGAAACCCAGTATGGGATCGACGGATCCGTGGGTTTGAAAAAATGGAATCCCTTTTTTCTTCGCGGCCAACGCCGCCGTCGATGCCCCGTTCACGATCGTGCCGGACAAAATCACGACGCCCGCCGGCTTTTCCTCGGCCTGCAGGGCCAAATCCACCGCCATCATGGCCCCCTGCGAGAAGCCCATCAAGATCAACTTGCCCCATGGGACTCCAAGCTCGCCTATGAACGACCGCAGCTCCGCTCGCGCCTGGGACATGCCGGCGGGCTCGCCCACGGACAACGGCCGGGGCTTTCCGGAACGCTGGGACTCCTCGAAGGCGGCGATGTCGATGGGGAACCACGCCCTTCCCCCCCAGTCGAGCTCCTCGGGAGCGTCGGGAAACAGCCAGGCCAGGGGCCGGCGAGTTCGAAGCTCCTGCGCCAGGGGGGCCAAGTCGCGCATGTCGGCGCCATAGCCGTGCAGACAGAGAACGACCAGCGCGTTGGAGTCGCGATGAGGGACCTCTATCGCGTCGAGGCGGCCGAAGCGGACCAATCGCGGTTTATCCATTGCGTTTTCCCTCCCGCCGCCCCCAGCTCGCGCGGCCCGGGCGATAGCCGGTTTTGGGGGTCTGGGGCGTGTCTCGGGCGTGAGTGTGCTCATGAAAATCGCTCTCGGCCCGGGCACGGCGCGCCAGAACGGCCTCTTTCGGCGGCCGGGAGGCGATCAACGCGTCGCACCCTTCCCCGATTAAATCCTTTCGGCCCGCTTGGATCAAGGCCTCGCGCACCGAGAAATAATTCTCCGGCTTGAAGAACTGCAGCAGGGCGCGCTGCAGGCGGCGCTCGCGAAGGCCCTTGGCCAGCGGCATCTCCAAGCCGGTCTCGGGATCGCGGCCCGTATAGTACATCGCCGTCGCCAAATCATGAGGGCCCGGAATGAAGTCTTGGACCTGGTCCGGCTTGTATCCCTTTCGTTTTAAAAACACGGCCAGCTCGATCATGGCCCGCAGGTCGGAACCCGGATGGCTGGAGATAAAGTACGGAACGAGAAACTGCTTCTTTCCGGACTTGCGGCTCTCGGCCTCGAACTTGGCGGCGAAGTCCTCGAACGTATCGTGCCGCGGTTTTTTCATCAGCTCGAGAACGCCGGCGTCGACGTGCTCCGGGGCCACCTTCATGCGCCCGCTGACATGATGCGCGGCCAAATCCCTCATGTACTCGGGAGACAGGCGCGCCAAATCCATGCGGATTCCAGAGGCCACGAACACCTTGCGCACGCCGGGGACCTCCCGCGCTTTTTTCATCAACTCCACCAGCGGGCCATGATCGGTCCTTAAAAATCGGCAGATGACGGGATGGACGCAGGACTGGCGCCTGCAGATCGCCTCGATCTCGGGCTTGGCGCAGCGCATGCGGTACATATTGGCCGTGGGGCCGCCGATATCGGACACCACCCCCTTGAACCGCTCGTCGGCGGACATCGATTTGAGCTCTTCCAACACGCTCCTTTCAGAGCGCGATTGAATGGTGCGGCCTTGATGGGCGGTGATCGAGCAGAACGTGCAGCCCCCGAAACAGCCGCGCATGATGGTGACGGAATCCTTGATCATCTCCCAAGCCGGAATCGCGGCGGCGTAGGACGGATGCGGGCGACGCGTGTAGGGCAGACCGTAGTAAAAGTCCATCCTCTCGGAGGCCACGGGCAATTGGGGAGGGGTGACCACCACCGCGCGAGCGCCGTGGCGCTGCACCAAGGTCTTGGCGTTGAAGGGGCTCGTCTCACGATGAACCATACGCGCCATGGTCAAAAAATCGTCCTTCGAGGATTTGACCGCCTCGAAACCGGGAAGCTCGACGACGCCTGCTCCCGCGGGAGGCGCCTCGCGGGCGCCGAGCGCGAAGGCCACGCCGCGCAGATCGCGGCAGTCCTTGACGGTTTTTCCCGCTTTGAGCCGCCGGGCGATCTCGACGATGGTCTCCTCGCCCATTCCATACCCGAGCATATCGGCCTTGGAATCGAGGAGGATCGAGGGGCGCACGGAGTCGGACCAGTAATCGTAATGGGCCAGCCTTCGCAAGGAGGCCTCCACGCCGCCCGCGATCACCACGATTCCGGGAAACGCCTCTCGCGCCCGCTGGCAATAGGGAATCGTGGCGCGATCGGGCCGCAGGCCGATTCTGCCGCCGGGAGAGTAGGCGTC
>JBBTHA010000065.1:0-13966 GCA_038060535.1 Elusimicrobiota bacterium
TGACCGGCAGCTTCTCGCCGGCGTCTTGCACGCCCAACTGCTCCGCCACCTTGACGCTCTCGGCCTCGGCCGCTGCGGCCTTGGGGACGGCTGGACTGACGGTCACGGCCGCAGGCGGCGGCGTCACTAAAACATCCGCCTTCACGTTGACCGTCAATGCGCCCCAGACATCGACACATTCCTTGACGCTCAGCGCCGCTCAAGCCGCCCCCGGAGCGGCCTTCAACGTGACCGTCAACGGCGGCTCGGGAAGTCCCACCCAATGGGTGGCGGTGTATCTCTCTACCGCGCCCGACTCGGCTTACAGCTACAAGAGCAACTGGAAGTACTTGAACGGGACCCAAACCGCGCCCGCGACCGCCGTGTCGACCCCCGTGCAGTTGGCGTTTACAGCACCCATGGACGCCGGGGTGTACAATCTTCGCTTCTTCGCCAATACCGGCTACGGGACTCGCTTGGCGCTGAGTTCCAATCTCACGGTGAGCAGCGCAACGGACTTAAACGGGGACGGAATCACCAACGTGGCCGACGTTCAGATCGCGGTCAACCAAGCTTCCGGGGCGTCCGCCTGCGGCTCGGGAGACGTCAACAAGGACGGGGCGTGCAATGTCTCAGACATCCAGCTGATAGTCAACAAGGCGTTGGGGCTGTAGCGGACTCATCCCTGAATACGCGGACGATGGAACCGATTGCTCGACGCGGCGATTCCGCTGAGAGCTGCGGATTGAAGAGAAATTAGCTCGGGGCGCCGTCCCCGCGGACTAAAAAATGATCAAGGGCGCAGGCTGGTTGATAATTGCTTTGGTCGCGTTGTGTCCGCTGGCGCTTGCGGACATTTCGTATGCTGCGGGGCGGATCTTCTTTGACGACGCGGAGACTGGCAACGCGAATCTGTGGACTGCGGATGGCACGCGTCCGAAATGCACGGTCGTATCAAGCTCGGCGGATAGACTCAAAGGTCCCTACGCGGGTTCGTACATGATTCAATGCAACGATCCCGGGTCCGCCTGGCAGACATTGAGGGGTCCGACATTCAGCATTGGTAGTGAAGTGCTCTATCGCTATCGCGTTCGCGTCGATTCCAACCATGACAGTACCGATGGGTCCGTGCATAAGATTGGACGTATTTTCCACTGGACAGGCGACTCAAACACCTATGTCGATGTCTTCAGCATGGTGGGCGGTGTCGGTGACCAAGGCCTCCGTAACGACCTCATTATAGACGGGGAGCGAGCAAGGGGTGGAGCGCTCTACTGGGGTGATCATCCCAACGATCACACCGCCAGTCCCTCCACATGGCATCAAGTCGAGTACTACATCAACACCATCACAGGCGCCGCAAAAGTCTGGCACGACGACATCCTGGTACAGAACGAAGTCTACGGCCCCGTGAGGGGCGGGGTCGGCAACGCGGGCGAGTTCTATATGACGTCGAATTGGGAGGATGCCCGTGATGGGACCAATTATGTCTACTTCGACAACGTGGAGATTTTCACGGATCTGGGCACAGGCGGGGTTGGCTCGTTGTCGCTAGGCGACATCGCTCAAGGTGGGGGAAGTTCGGGAGCAGCCACGCCGCCGGCTTTGCCAACGAACTTGCGTGTCCAGTAGGAACACTCGGCGAAATTCCGCGTAAGAGTCGACAAGGCGCTGGGGTTCCGGTTCGGGGACCGTGTGCACCCAGGGGTCGCCCTCGCCGCCGCGCCCGGTTCGACGCCAGCGTGGTTATCGAAGCATCAGCGCGCGGAGGAGCCGCCGTCCGCCTGAGGCAGCTCGCCGTAGGCGATCTTGTCGATCTCGGCCCGGTACAGCGTCTCTTTTAGGAGCACCGCGTTGGCCAAGGCGTCGAGCCGATCCCGATTGTCGGCTAAGCGCTTGTAGACTCGAGCGTAGGCGTCCATAACGATTTTCTTGGCCGCCGTATGGACTTGACTGGCCACCGCGTCGCCGAAAGGCTGTGCGGTCCCGGGCATTGATGCGGAGGGCGAGGTTTGGAGAAGGCCCATTTCGTCATCCATGCCGAACTGCTGAACCATGGCGCGGGCGATTTGAGTGACTTTTTCCAGGTCGTTGGCCGGCCCTGAAGACCACTCATCAAAGACAATTTTTTCGGCGACGAGGCCCCCGAGGCCCCTTTCAATCATCGCCAGCAGCTCCTTTCTGGTGTAAAGCGGCGAATCTTTTCCCTCGAACTCGGCAAAACCCAGGGCTTCCCCGCGAGAGAGAATCGTCAGTTTGTTGACTTCATCGCGCAGCTCCAGGGTATTGAGTTTCGAGGCTAAGACATGTCCGGCCTCATGAAACGCGATGCGCGTCTTTGTTTTCTCATCGAGTTTCAGAGTGGTGGACCCGCCCATCAGGCCTCGGGTGACGGATTCATCCATCTCCGCCATGCTGACCTTGTCCTTGGCGCGGCGAAGCGTCATCAGCCCCGCTTCATTGACCACGTTTTTCAGGTCGGCCCCGGAATTTCTGGTGGTGAGCCGGGCGATCTGTTTGAGGTCCACGCTGGAGTCCAAAGGCGTTCTCCTGGCGTATAGCGACAGGATCGCCAGGCGGCCGAGGAAGCTCGGATGATTGACCTTCACTTTTCGGTCGAAGCGCCCCGGGCGGACAAACGCGGCATCAAGGACCTCGGGGCGGTTCGTGGCTCCCAATACGATGATCCCTTTCATGTCTTTAAATCCGTCCATTTCCTTCAGGAAGGTGGCGACGGTGTCGTTTTTCTCGCTGTCGCCGCCGCTGGCTGGACCGGAACCGCGCTGTTGCCCGAGCCCGTCGATCTCATCGACGAAGATGATCACGGGCTTCTTTCGCAGGGCGCGAATCTTTCGGGCTCTGTCGAAAAGCTCGCGTACGCGGGCGGGTCCGACTCCGACGAAGACTTGGGCGAAATCGGAGCCCCCGATTTCAAGGAACTCCGCTCCGGATTCCTTGGCCAGGGCTTTGGCCATCATGGTCTTGCCCGTGCCGGGAGGTCCCGACAAAAGTATTCCCTTGGGCATGTCGATGCCCATCTTTTGGTACCGGTCCGGGTTCTTCAGGTAGTCGATGATTTCAAGGATTTCCTGCATCGACTCGTCGACGCCCGCGATATCGTTGAAAGTGACGTGGATGTCGTCGGCCGACACCTCGTTGACGGGAACGGCGTTGTCTTGGGACGAGAATAAACCCTTCGACTCCCCGCCGCCTTTGCGCTGCATGAACTTGAATACCCAGTAAATCGCAGCCATGGGAAGCAGGAAGGTCAAGGCGCTCATGATCCAGCTGCCCGGACCGGATTTTGCGGCGGCGGCCTGAGCTTGACTTTCATTCATGTTCCGCAGCTCGTTGTTCGCGGCCTCTTGGGCCTTGGCGATGCGCTCTACTGCTTGCGCGATATCCTTGAGCTCCTGGACGCTGGGGCTGGAGGCGCGGGCGGCGGCTTTTTCTTTGGCCAACTGTTCCTGGGTGGCCTTGAGAGCTGCGCTGACCTTGTCGAGTTCGGCCTGCTGGGTGTTCTGCAAAGTTTGCTCGGCGACGATGCGGTTTTGAAGCTCGATATCCGCCTGGCTTATCTCCGCCGGCCCGCTCAAGTAAAGGAAAGACCCGGCGGCGAGTATCGCTGAAAAAACAAGCCCCAGCGACACGATCAACCACGAGGATTTAGAGGAGCCTTCTTTTTTCGAAAGGCTGTCCCATATTTTCCGGAATTTTCCGGCGGGCTTGGAATCCGATTCGGCCGGCACGACATCATTCAGGGTGGGAGCCGTGAAAATAGGTTCGGGACCCGGCTCGCGCCCATATTTCCTCGACACTTCCGCGGCGACCGTGCGGACCGTGCGATTGTAATCCGAAGAGGCCGAGCGCACGGCGGAGAGCAATCCCTCCGAAGGCGTGAGGATCCAACCATCGGCGTTGATGCGTCGAAGTGTTTCCGTTTGGAAGAACCACCATCTGTCTTCTTTATTTTCGACCTTGACCTGCTGTGCGTCGGATTTGGCCGCGGACTCCAAAATGCCTTGGTAAATAGGAAGCGTCTCAGCCAGCGGAAAGGTTTCAATCGCCAATAAGGCCCCGATGCGAACCTCTAATTTCTCTTTATCGTTCAAGAGGTAGGACTGAGCCTGTTTAAGTCCTTGCGCTGGATTCGACTTCAAGAGATCCTCAAGTTCCGCAACGATCTGGGCCGCCGGGACGAAGCCTCGTGATTCCGACGCCGAGGGCGCATTGAGATTTAAGGCGAGCGCGGTCTGCGAAGGCGTCGCGGGCTCCGGAGCGGGTGAGACCGGTTGATTGGGGTCGGATTTGGCGGATAGTAAGGTAGACGGAGACAGTCGTTGGGATGCTCCCTGATGGAAAACAGACGCGGGGGCGGCCGTCGGTGAAACGGAGATGTTCGATTCCGAGGTCTGCGCATACGGCGTTTCGCTGCCGTCAAAGGTCTGGCGGCCGGCCATCACTTCCGCGACCGGGACCTGGGAGGCCTGGGCGCCGAGTTCTTGCTTGAGAGCGGCGGCCGGGGCTCCAGGGACGATGGGAGTCAGGGCAGGGGAGGCAAGTCCGGGCTTGGCCGAAGCCTGCAATGAGACGACCGGTGAGAGGGGAATGATTGTTGCGCGAGCGCCGGAGAGATTGGCCGCTGAAAGAATGGGAACGGGCAAGACGCTGGAGTTTCCGGGGGCCACGGGGGTTTGGGGCATTCCCTTGAGCGAACCCGCGGAGGCGGGACGCATATTCGCGGCGACCAGCGCCCAGGCCTGCTGGCCGGGAATCGTGGTGACTAAGGAGATCGCCAACACGCAGGCTACGATTCGAGAAAGTTTAATTGGTTTCATTTGAGCCCCTAAAAGATTGACTACGATCAAGATTGTAGCCCCGGCATGCGCGGCAGCAGGAGGGTCGATTGGACCTGAAGTCGTAGGCAATGGTCCCATTCCATGCTGGGTCCAAGGTCTACCCCCCGCACGGAACCGCGTCGCGCCGGCCGGATTTTCCGCTTTTCTCAAGGCGCGACAAGCTTTATAATAGGACCGTGGCGCGGCTCAACGACTACGGGCGTTTTTGGCGTTCGGGCTACACCGTGCGGGAGTTGGCGCTCAACGGCTTTCGTCTCCTGGTGTGGTCGCGCATCGTTTCAGCCTTGACGCACTCCTTCGCGCGCCGCGGCGCCGGGGTCGTCATCGATTGCACGGCCACGGTGCAGGGCTCCAGGTTCATCGAGATCGACGACGGCACCTGGGCCCAGCGCCAGGTCTGGCTGACGGTGCCGCTTATCGAGTTGCCCGAGCCGCCCGCGGGGCCGGTGCTCAAGATCGGCAAGCGCGTTCAAATCGGCCCTCGAACGACGATCTCGGCGGTGCGCGAGGTGGTCATCGAAGACGACGTCCTGTTCGGGATGAACGTGTACGTCTCCGACCACATCCACGCCTTCCGCGATCCGCGCACGCCGGTCAAGGACCAGGGACTCGCCGCGGCCGGGCGCGTGCGCATCGGCGCGGGGGCTTGGATTGGAGCCAACGTCGTGATCGTGGCCGACGGCAAGGATTTGGAGATCGGGGCCAACGCCGTGATCGGGGCCAATTCCGTGGTGACCAAGTCTGTGCCGGCGCGAGGCGTGGCGGCCGGAGCGCCGGCGCGCGTCGTCGACCGTTGGGACGAGGTCAGCGAACGCTGGTCGAGCGGGCGCGAAGACGCGGGCCCGTTGGACTGACCGCCCACACCGCCTCGAAGACGTGTTCGAAGAGGGCGGACGTTCCGTGCGACAGCGCTCTCCAGGACGGCCGCGCGGGGTAGTTGCCCCCCGTGTTCAGGGACGAGTCGTAGATGTTCGCCTCGCGCTTGTGCTGCTTGATATAGAGCGCGCCGACCTGCAGCCGGTCGATGAGGCCGAAATAGGCGTCGATCTGCTCGCGGCTCATTTCCATGAAGGAGTAGACGTTGATGAAGGCGTCAACGACGTCGGGGGGGGCGTTTTTGAGCTGGTGGGGCAGGCCGAATATCAGGCGATGAGACCTGATGGAATCGCCCGAAGCCAGAGCCGCGTCCGATTCCGGATACAGCGCCGCCTTGGCCTGCGGGTGCAGGGTCGTGAGGTAGTGCTGGGAGAGCAGCAGGGACTCGGGCAGGTCGAATATAAGGTAAGTCGCTCTGGGCATGGCCCGAAGAACGACGTCGGCCAATCGCCCGTAGCCCGCCCCCAGCTCGCAGAAGACGACGGGATCGTTGCGTTCGAATCCGACGGCTTCCTTGAGGCGGTAAAGCTCGTCGATGGATTGGAGGAGATCGAGGCTGATGCGTTGTCCGGCGTAGTCGATAAAGGTGCCTCGGCCGAGGGCCGGCTCTTCCAACGAGCTTAGAAGGCCCCAGTCGTCGCGCTTTTCCAAGGCTTGATGATAGAGGTGATGGACCGCCTCGAATATCCAGGGATTGCCGGGCTCGTACGTTGAGAGAAAACGTCCGAACGTGGCCTTGAAGTCCGTAAGGCCGCGCGCGCGCAGGACCAGCTCGTAGAAGCGGGTGATGATGGTCCATTGCCCGGCCGGACGGAAAATCGGATCGTTGGCCGCCAGGTCGCGGCGAGCGCGTTCGTAGCGGTCTCGCCACGACTCATCGAGGGCGTGGGTCAGGCGGAGGTTGCCGATCAAGACGCCGCCGATGAGGCGCGCGCGCAGCCAGACGACCCGGACGATGCGCCACAACGCGCCCGACCGGTCCCCGTGAGTGAATTCCTTTGAGTTGGCGCCGTCCATTACGGGTGAAATTGTAACATATGGCCTCCGATGACCTCTTCTCGAGCCGTCCCCGTTTTTTTCGCGGCATCGATTCTTCTCGCCGCTTTTTTTTACGTCTGCTTCTTCGTCAACTTCGCCTCCACTTTGACCGATTGGTCGGGTTTTGGATTCACTTGGACTCATCAGATGTTCCATAACTTTCTGCACGGCCGGGAGTTCCAGAGCTCCCTGTTCGCGACCTTGGCCGCGGGCCATTCCGTGGGCTTTTCGGCCAATCCCCACGCCTTCATCCATGCCGACGTCATTCATGTCAATTTCACGCCGTACCTCTTCGCCTGGCTGTGGGCCCCGCGCCCGACGCCCGCGGGGATTTACGCCTTGATTTTTTCCTGGAACCTGACGGCCGGCGCCTGGTGGACGTTTTCCATCCTGCGCAGGACGCCGCATCCTGATGTTCCGCGTCGAGCGGCGTTCGCGTCGGCGATTTTGGCCTTCGGCGGGCTGCTGTCGGTTCTGTGCCAGATGGCTCAGATGCTTTTATTCGCCGGGCCGATTCTGCTGGCCGCCTACGACTCCTTTCTGGCGCGCCGGAGGGGGTGGTTCCTCTTCTGGATCGCCCTGTTGGCCTTGGTTTCGGAGGACGCGGCCATGGTCGCCGTCTGCTTCGGCCTGCATCTGCTGTTCGTCGAGGACGAGGGGCGGCCGTACGGCATCGGCGCCCTGGCGCTGTGCGTTCCCTACTTGGCCCTGATTCTTTTCATCGTGCAGCCCGCCGCGCGCGCCGAGCTGACGCTGACGGGGGCCACGACCACGGCCGTCGTCGCCAAGAAGCTGTTTTCGCTCGACGCCGGCGCGTTGGCGGCCAATCTGAGGTCCATGGCTCCGCTGTCGCCGTTCATCCCCGCTTTCGTCCTGAGCGCCGCTTGGTTCGGGGTCCCGGATCGGCGCGCCCTGGCTCGGGCCGCGAGCCTGGCGCTTCTGCCCGCCTTGCCGCATTGGGGGGAGTGCTTGGTCGTAGGCGGCGCGCATCATTTGGGCCCGCCCTGGTACGGACTGTTCTTGGCGCTTCTGTCGTGTCTTCGAGACGGCATTCGACCCGACCCCCGCGCAGCGCGCTGGGCCTGGGCGGCGGCGGCGGCGTTTTTCGCCGTCGGCGCGCGCGTGCAGGCCGGGCATTTGCCCCTTCACATGAAGCCGGCGTTGTACCGGCTGGCCGGACGGGACGATCAGGCGGCTTCCCTGGAACGCTCCCTCGCCAAGGAAGAGGCGTCCAACCGCGCCGTGATCGAAGCCGTGTCCCGTCTGCCGGTCGAGAGCAGCCTTGTCTTTCTCGGCAACAACCGGGTGCTGGGATTTATCGCGGGCCGCCCTGAGATTTGGGAGTATCCTCAATACAGCGACCGGGCGCGATTCCTCCTGATTCAAAAAGACGCCATCGACGCCAATTTTTCTCCGCTTTCGGGGGAACGCGACCGGCCGGTGACCGCCTCCCAGGTCGAGGAGCTGCGGCGCGCTTCGGTCGCGGGCGGACTTTACCGCACGGCGCTTGAGAACGAACACATCCTTCTTTTAGAGCGGACGCTGGAGGTTCCCTTTGAGAGTCCCGCGAGCACGATCGGGTGGGGCTGGGTGCGCAATATCGGCCGAAAGCCTATTCGGGCCTAGCGGAGCCCGAGGTTGCCGGGCCGTCCCGGGGCCACGACGTCGGCTGCTTTCGGGGACATGGGGCCCACGCGCCGGGTGGCGATTACGAACTGGTCATAGCGTTCCTCTCCGCTTGACGGAGTATTAGCCCAGTTCTCTAGCCACATCTCCAGGAACGCGGTTTGAGCGCTCGGCCGATTGGCTTGGTTCGCGTAGCGCAGCCTCATGGTTCCCGGACCCGTGCAGCCTGTTCCCGACGCTCCACAATCGTCGATCCATAACTCGTATCCGCCGTCGGCGCAGCCGACGCAGGACGCCAGCCAGGAATGCATCTCGATGTAATACCAGCGGCCGTTCTGAAGGGATATCCCGTTTCCTTGATTTTGAGCGAGCCGAGCATCCGGATACACGGTTTGAATGTCCATCTCGCGGCTGCCGAACGGAAAAAATAATGTGTGATGCTGACCTCGGCTTTGATCATGGATCATCATCACCTTCTCGTGTCCGGGCTGGAAGCCGGGCATCAGATAGTGATACCAGCGGAGGTAGATGTCCGTCTGCGTGGAATCGTTCTTAAAAGCGTGTAAACCCATTTGCCCGCCATTGGTCGCCGTGGTCCTCACGTCGCTGGTGATCGCGCAATCGGTTCCGGCGGCGCCGAGACCGCCGCAGCGCCCGAAATTCGTCCCCTGCGGATCAGGCCTCCAATAGATCGTGCCGCACCAGCCGTCGGTCTGGGCCAGACCTCCCGAGGAATTGGCCTGGTCGCAGTTCTTGATAACCCAATCGCCATCCTCAAAATCATCGCACATCAGCACCGTGGGATCGTCTCCGCTGCATAGGGGTTCGGCCGAGTTCAAATACATGTCGGCCCAAGCCGCGCGGTCGAGCGCCAACGAAAAACTCATGGCAAAGATCGCTTTGAGAACATTTTCCACGCGGTTTCTTTGCATGTTACCTCAGCCTGAGCCCGCGGGGACGCTCCGGTGCGCGGGTGTCGTTTCCGCTCGAGCAGCCTCCCTCCACCTCGCATGCCGGCCCGATGCGTTGGCCCGCGTCCGTATCCCATGCGGCCCAGAGCACCGAGGTGTGGGCGATGTAGCCGTCGCATGGGCTTCCGTTGTTGGAGCGAAACATATTGATCGCGAAATCGCTGATCGGACTGGGGGAGGGATGGAGATTGTCCGTCATGGGCGTTTGCCACCAGAACGAGGCGTTCGGCCCGATCATCATCGCTACGCGCGAATCCATCACCTTGATCTCGGGCTCGTTATCGGTGACGTTTTTAAGCCACATTTCCCAGTACGCGCTTGGCCCCCCGGGGGCCGCGTTATGCAGGGCGAACTCGACGCGCCACCACCGCCCGCGCAGTTTAGCTTGCGAGGGAATCGAGACGCCCTGTGAACCGGGCGCGGTCATGCAGCAGTTATCCTGTTGATTCTGGCTCCATCCGAGGGATGTCTTCACATCATAAAACGACACGTCGCCGTCGAGGCTTACCAGCGGCCCTCCCGTAAAAGTGCCTCTGAAACCCAACTGCAAAAGCTTGCCCGAGTTGCATAACGGGTGCGTTTCATCGGTCCAGACATGATCCGGCGAGTAGTAGCGGTAAAACCGGAAGCTGCGCAGCGCCGTCGGACTCGTGGTTGGAAATTTGGTGGCTATGGATTGTCCCCCGCCGCCGATGGGCTGGCGCAGGACCCAGGCAATCGTGTGTCCGGGCGGCAGGGCCGTGATCGCATCGCCGCTGTCGACGGGCGTTTCGGAGAATCCGCTCTGTTCAGCGACCGCCGCGCCGATGATGCCGTCGTTGGATGCCTGCTTGTCCGAGGGCGCAGTATCGGCCGGATTCCAAAAAGACTCTCCGCTGGCCGAGGTATAGATGTTCGTATTCAAAGGTTCGGATGCGACGCAGTTTGCGCCCAATTCGGCGCAGCGAGCTTCGTTGCCCGAGGCGCCGAAGGCCCGGACTCCAGCCGCTAGGAAAATCGCCGGGATGACGAGTTTCATATTATGACTTGACGTCGCTTGAGCTCAGCCTCCGATTTCAAAGACGCGCCGGGACTTTCGCGCTCGGAGTTCATGGATTCAGGGGCCGATATGGCGGACGGCGACCACCAGGTTGCCGAGCGTAATGTTCGCGGCTCCGCCCGAGCCTGCCCCATGGACTAATTATGACCCCTCTTTTTGAGTCTATCCAGGGGTATTTTTCCCAGCCTCAATGCCGGCCGCTCGGGTCGGTCCTCCGTCGAGGATCATGCGGGGAAAAATATTGCGACAGGAGGCTCTCGTCTTGCTCTTAATCGTATCCGAGCTTCAATTCCCGGGGTTGGTCTAATTCAGGCGCGAGCGGTCGGGATCCAGGAAAAAAACGGGCCGGGCGGTGACGTTCTTGTACGTTCGCGCCAGATACAGCGCCAGCATCGGCACCGTCGCGAGAAGGAAGAGGAATCCCATCGCCGCCGCCAGCGCGCCGGCTTCGACCAGGCTCAAGCCCAGCGCTGCGACCGACACGGCGTAAACGGCGGCGAAGGCGGCCGAGAGGTATAGCGAGGCGCGCAGCGGAAAGGTGGAGGACGCCAGGAATCCTCCGATGGCGAATTGGGACATGCGCCAGAAATTGTAATGGGAGGTCCCGCGCAGGCGGGGCTGCCGGGTGTAGGGCACGCCTTCCATGCGCAGGCCGACGTAAGCCATTTCCGCGCGCAGGAAGGGGAAAGTCGTCTTGTTGGAGAGGATCGCCTCGCGCACCTGGGACGTGAACATGGAGAACTCGGCCATCCACAGTCGGATCGGCCCGTCGGCGATGTGCTGATTGATCCAGTAGAACAGCCAGCGGCAGAAGACGATATGGGCGGGCTCGGGCCTTTGGCTGCGGATTCCGTAGGCGGTGTGCGCTCCTTTTGCGATGGCCTCGTGGAATTTGACGAGCAGCTCCGGCGGGTCCTCGCCGTCGACGTCGATGATCGCGTAGAGATCGGCCCGCGCGTTGGAAAGGCCGGCGACGAGAGCCGAGTGATAGCCGAAGTTGCGCGAGAGCGTGGCCACGCGCACGCGCGGGTCGCTTTTGCGCAGGTCGAGTATCCTGTCCAAGGTGTCGTCGGTGCTCGCGTCGTTGACGAAGAGCAGCGACCAGTCGAGGGGCAGGGACTCCAGAGCCTTCTTGGCGGTTTCGTAGAAGGGCGCCACGTTGGCCGTCTCGTTGTGGCAGGGCACGATGACGGCGAGTGTTTTTCGCGGGCTCACCAAACGACCTTGTTCTTGTAGTGGCGCACGATCTTAGGGATCTCCCGCTCGAAGACGCGCCGATTTTTCCAGCCAAGCGCGCGCAGCGCGGAGTCGTCGACTCCGTAGCGCACATCCTCGCCTTGACGCACGTAGGCGAACTTGACGTAGTCGTCGAGCGCGGCGGCGCGCCCGAAGTAAGATTGGAGCACGCGCTTGACGACGTCGCGGTTGGCGTGCTCGCTGTTGCCGGACACGTTGTAGATGGAGGCGGTCTTGCCTTTCTCGACGACCGTGATCAGGGCCTCGGCCGTGTCTTGGACGTGGAGCCAGTTGCGCCGGCAGGTGCCGTCGCCGTGAAGGGGGATTTTTTTGCCCAGGGCCAGGTGCTTGACCGCCTTGGGAATGAGCTTCTCCGGATACTGGCCGATCCCGTAGTTGTTGGTCGGGCGGACGATGATGTAAGGAACTCCGTGGGTGCGGTGCCAGGCCATGATGAGCATGTCGGCGGAGGCCTTGGAAGCGGAGTAGGGGTTGGAGGGCTTGAGGGGGTCGCCGGGTTTGTGCACGCCGTCCTTGAGGTCGCCGTAGACCTCATCGGTGGACACCTGGAGCAGGACGGGCATCTCGTAATGCCGCTTGGCGCGAATCAGCTCGAGGATATTCTGCACGCCGAGGATATTCGAGTGCAAAAAGCGCGAGGCGTCGACGATGGAGTTGTCGACGTGGGTTTCGGCCGCGAAGTTGACGACGAAATCGACGTCATACAGATGGTCGAGCGTGGCGATGTCGGCCTCGCGAAATTCGAAGGTTTTCCAGAGCCGGAACTCCTCGAGCAGTTCGGGCCGGGCGGCGTAGGTTTTCTTGTCGATGCCCCAGACGCGCCAGCCGCGCTTGAGGGCCGCGCGGGTGAAGTGCGAGCCGATAAAGCCCAGGCAGCCGGTCACGCAGACGGTTTTGATCGTATTTTTCATGTTCAATTGGCGGACACGAGCCGGGCCTCGGGGACCGGGACCAAGAATTGGCCCCGGTAGCCCGCGGCCTGGCAGCGCCGGCGGATCTCCTTCTCGAAGTTCCAAGCAAGCAGCAGCAGGCAGTCGACGTTCGCGCCTTTGAGCGCGTCGATGCCCACGATTTCCATGCGCGCTCCCGGAGTCAGATAGCCCCATTTCTTGGGGTTGTCGTCGATGGCTCGCGGCACCGAGGAAGCCTCGAGGCCGAAGAAGTTCATCAAGGTGTTGCCCTTGGCGCTGGCGCCGTAGGCCCAGACGGTTTTGCCCTCGGCGCGAAGACGCGCGATGATGCCGCGCAGGCCGCCGCGGTTTTCCAGCACCCGGGCGGCGAAGGCGTCGTAGACCTTAGGATCCTTGATGCCGAAGGCCTGCTCCCGGGCGAGGCGCTCGGCCAGGCGCGGCGTCGGCGACCGGCGGCCCGCCGGGGCGCAGTAAGCGCGAATGGTGCCGCCGTGAATGTCGGGGAAATAGTCCACGTCGAAGAGCTCGAGCCCGTGGGAGCGCATGAGCCCGGCCAAGGGAGTCAAGGCGATGTAGGAGACGTGCTCATGGTAGGCCGTGTCGAATTCGCTTTTTTCGATGAAATCGAGGAGGTAGGGGCATTCGATGGCGAACAGACCGTCCGGGTCCAGGCAGGCCGCCACGCCCGCGACGAAGTCGGGCAGGCCGTCGGCGTGGGCGAAGACGTTGGCGGCGGTGATGAGCTTGGGGCGGCCGAGGTCGCGGACCAAACGCCGGGCCAGAGCCAAGGACCAGTAGTCGCACCAAGTGGTCAAGCCCTTGGCGTTGGCCTCCTTGGCCAGGTTTTCAGCCGGATCGACTCCCAGGGGCTTGAGTCCGACCGTCTTGAAGGCGGCGAGCAGGGTCCCGTCGTTGGAGGCGATGTCGAGCGCCAGGTCGCCGGGCTTGGCCCCGGCGGCCTTGGCGGCGGTGGCGGCGAACTCCGCGAAGTGCTCGCGAATCGTGGCGGTCGTGGCGCTGACGTAAAGGTAATGGCGGAACATCCGGTCGGGGTGCACGACTTTCGTCAATTGCGACAGGCCGCAGTCGCGGCACAACTGAAGGCAGAGTTCCTCGTCGAACTCGGGCTCAGGGGGAGCTTTGGGGTCGATATACGAGTTGGCCAAGGGCGTTCGGCCCATGTCGAGATACCGGTGCATGGACGCGGAGGAACACATCCGGCAGCGCTCGACGCTTCGCGAGGCGAGGGAATCGGTCATCAAGCCGCTATTATAGGTTTTAGACCGCGAGGGCGGAAGCGCCTAGGGCCGTCGATCCGTCTTGGGCTGGAGTTTGGGCATCGGTTCGGGGCGCGGCGACCTGACTTCCGCTTTGGGACACCCACCAACTTATTGAGGAATAGGCTGACTT
>JBBTHA010000066.1:0-11634 GCA_038060535.1 Elusimicrobiota bacterium
CAGGTCTCCAACGCCATCATCGACCAGTGCGTCGCCCAGGGCGTGCCCTTCGCGCGTGAATACGGCGGGACGCTGTCCAACCGCTCCTTCGGGGGGTCCCAGGTCTCGCGCACGTTCTACGCGCGAGGCCAGACGGGGCAGCAGCTTCTGCTGGGCGCCTACTCCGCGCTCATGCGCCAAGTCGGCGCGGGCACGGTCAAGCATTACTCCCGGCGCGAGATGCTCGACCTTGTCGTCGTCAACGGAGCCGCGCGCGGCATCATCTGCCGCAATCTCGTGACCGGAGCCGTCGAGAAATACTCGGGCGACGCCGTGCTGCTGTGCACCGGCGGCTACGGGAACGTCTTCTACCTGTCCACCAACGCCAATTCCTGCAACGTGACGGCGACGTGGCGCGCCTACAAGCGCGGCGCGGCCTTCGCCAACCCCTGCTACACGCAGATCCATCCGACCTGCATCCCCGTCAGCGGAACGCACCAGGCGAAGCTGACCCTCATGTCGGAATCCCTGCGCAACGACGGCCGCGTGTGGGTGCCCAAGAAGAAAAACGACGACCGCGCGCCTCGGGACATCCCGGAAGATGAGCGCGACTACTATCTGGAGCGCAAATATCCCGCCTTCGGGAACCTCGTGCCGCGCGATATCGCCTCACGCGCGGCCAAGCAAATGACCGATGACGGGCGCGGCGTGGGCTCGACGCGGCTGGCGGTGTATCTGGATTTCGCCGACGCGATCAAGCGCATCGGCCGGGAACAGGTCTCGCAGAAGTACGGGAACCTCTTCGAGATGTACGAGCATATCACCGCCGAAAATCCCTACGCTCAGCCCATGCGCATCTATCCCGCCGTGCACTACACGATGGGCGGTCTCTGGGTGGATTACAACCTCATGACCACCATCCCCGGCCTGTTCTGCCTGGGCGAGGCCAACTTCTCCGACCACGGAGCCAATCGTCTGGGCGCCTCGGCTTTGATGCAGGGCCTGGCCGACGGCTACTTCGTCGTTCCCTACACGATCGGCGGATATTTAGACGGATCCAAACTCGGCAAGGTCACCGTCGAGCACGCCTCCTTCGCCGAGGCGGCCAAAGATGTCGACGCGCGCACCAAGGCGCTGCTCGCCGTCAAGGGCAAGCGCACCTCCCAAGACTTCCACCGCCAGCTGGGACGCGTGATGTGGGACAATGTCGGCATGGCCCGCAACGCCAAGGGGCTGTCGTCGGCCGTCGCCCAGATTCCCGCAATCCGCGACGAATTCTGGAAGAACCTGACCGTCACCGCGGGTGCCGCGGAGTTCAACCAAACGCTCGAACGGGCGGGCCGGGTGGCGGACTTTCTCGAGTTCGGAGAACTTCTCGCCAAGGACGCGCTCACCCGGGAAGAATCCTGCGGAGGACATTTCCGAGAGGAGCACCAGACGGCCGATGGAGAGGCCAAGCGCGACGACGAGAAATTCGCCCACGTCGCGGTCTGGGAATACACCGGCGAGGGCCGGCAGTCGCAGCGTCACATCGAGCCGTTGACGTTCGACAACGTTCACATCGCGCAAAGGAACTATGCCTAACATGAACCTCACTCTTAAGATCTGGCGGCAAAAAAACGCGACGGTTCCCGGCGCCCTGGTCGAGTACGCCGTGACGGGGATCACCTCCGAGATGTCCTTCCTCGAGATGCTCGACATCCTCAACGAGCAGCTCGTCGCCAAGGGCCAGGACGCGGTCGCTTTCGATCACGACTGCCGCGAGGGGATCTGCGGCATGTGCAACCTCGTCATCGACGGCCAGGCCCACGGCCCCGACAAGGCCGCGACGACCTGCCAGCTGCACATGAGGCGCTATAAAGACGGGGACGTCATCACCATCGAGCCTTTCCGCGCCAAGGCTTTTCCCATCGTCAAGGATTTGATCGTCGATCGCTCCGCCTTCGACCGCATCCAGGCGGCAGGCGGCTACGTGTCGGTCAATACCGGGGGAGCCTGCGACGCCAACGGGATCTTAATCCCTTACGACAAGGCGGAAAGCGCCATGGACGCCGCGGCCTGCATAGGCTGCGGCGCCTGCGTGGCCGCCTGCCCCAACGCCTCGGCGATGCTTTTCGTCGCCGCCAAGGTGAGCCAATACGCCCTGCTTCCCCAGGGCCAACCGGAAAGAGAACGCCGGGCGCTGGCCATGCGCGCGGCCATGGACGCCGAGGGCTTCGGCCACTGCACCAACGAGTACGAGTGCGAGGCCGCCTGCCCCAAGGGCATCAAGGTCAGCAACATCGCGCGCTTTAACCGCGAGTTTCTGCGCGCGACGCTCGTCTCGCAATAGGTGCGGCTCAACGAGGACTTCGGCGTCGCGGCGGTCAAGCTCGCCGAGCTCAAAGCCCGCATCGCCCGTCTGGGCGTGGACGTGGCCGCCATCTCGGAAACGTTTTCCCGGGGCGGGGGCAAGGGCGGCCAGAAAATCAATAAGACCTCCAACCGCGTCCAGTTGAGCTACGAACCCCTCGGCCTGCGAGTCGCCTGTCAGCGCGAACGCAAGCGCGGCCTCAACCGCTTCCTCGCACTGCGCGAGCTGGTCGATCAAATCGAAATCAGGATTTCCCCTGAAACCTCCGAACGCCTGCTGGCGATGGAGCGCATCCGCCGCCGAAAGTCGCGCCGCGCCGCGCGCTCGGCCGCGAAGCTCGCCGCCCGGACTCCGTCATGAGGTTGTTCACCGTCGCGGAGGCGGACGCCCTGATCCCCGCGCTGGAAAAAATCTTCGAGGCGGTCGCCGAAATCACCGCCCAGGCGGAGCTGAAAGCCGAAGCCCTGCGCCGCCGTCAGGACAGCGGTCAAGAGGATCCGGCGACATCGGCCATCGAACGCTCCCAACTTCAGTTCCTGGCCCAAGGGATCAACGAGTGGATGCAAAAAATCGTCGAGTTGGGAGCCGTGCCGAAAGGAATCGACCCCGCCCTCGTGGATTTCCCCTCTCGAGTCGAAGGACGCGAGGCGTATCTGTGCTGGAAGCTGGGGGAAAAACGCGTCTCCCACTACCACTCGGCCGGCGAGGGCTTTTCCGCGCGCAAGCCGCTTCCCAAGCGCGGCCGCTGACGCGGCGGGAGTTCAGCCTCCCGGTTTAAAGGTCGGTCCCCAGCCGCAGGACGGACTTGGACACATCCTCCCAAAGAGCCGCGACCGTCCGCTCATCGATTGGACCGACCGGATGATCCTTGACCCTCTCGAGCGATTTTTCGCTCCCGTCCGGCGCCTTCATCAAGACCTTCCTAAATTCAACAAGCGCCCCATCATAGGAGACACTGATTATCGCCCGCTCGACAATGCGCCCTCGGAGATCCTTTGGGCCCCATAGATCGTGTATCGCGAGAAATCCCTCTAAGGCGCTTCGCTTCACGAGCCCGTCAATGGGTTGTTCGGGGTTTAATCTTAACTCCGGCAGCAAGCGCTCTATGAAGATGAGGCTGTAGCGCGTATCCTTGGGGTCGCGGGTGCGAAAGTATTCGCTGTGAAGACGATAAGTAATCACACCCTCCGCATGTTCCTCGCGATGTCCGTATTTGCGCGCGTGCGCCTCCAAAGTGTTCAGGGTCTTGGCATCGGCGACTTGAAATGACTTCAGCGCGGGCGCCTTCTTGATTCTAAAATCGGGCAGCCGGCTCTTGAAATCCTCCCAAAGCCCAGCCGGGACGACGTCCTGCGCGCAGACCTGAACCGAACACACCAGGGCTGACGCCGCGACCAGCGCAAATCCCAAGGCCGACACATTCTTCATGGGAGCAGTTTATCCCCAATGAACGGATTGCGCAAGGGCCCCCTTGGAATCGCGAGTTTTTGAGTACAATATGCGCTGCGTTGCGCCGCCCGCACGCCTTTAATTCACCGCAAGGAGTCTTTCGACATGGACGCCGCAACGGCAACGGAGCACGGTTGGCGAGAAGACGAAGGCGGCCGGGTCGGCCTGTGGTTCTTCATTCTCTCGGAAATTCTCTTATTCGGCGCGTTCTTGGCTTCCTACATCGGAACGCGCCTGGGCAACCCGGACTGCGCCCTGGGCACCGTCGTCTGGCCCGAAGCGGGCCATTTGCCCGGCCTCGCCATGGCCGCGAGCAACACTCTCATCCTCCTGACCAGCTCTTACACCATGGTCCGCGCCATCTCCCGCGCCGAGCACGCCGACCGCGCCGGCTTTCGCGCGAACATGATCGCGACCATCGTTCTCGGAGCGGGCTTTCTGGTTGTCAAATCGTTCGAGTACGCGCTTAAAATTTCCCACGGCTATTATCCCGGATCAGAACTGGCCGCTGCCGGCCCGGGCTTATCCATCTTCCTTTCGTACTACTACGCCCTGACCCTCCTTCACGCCCTCCATGTGATCGTGGGATTGGCCTGGAACGGAGTCGCCTTATACGCCGCAGCCGAGGCGCCCATGGCCGACGTGGCTCGCCGCGCGGAGTACGCGGGTCTGTACTGGCATTTCGTCGACGTCATCTGGGTCTTCCTCTTTCCCCTCCTTTATCTCATCTGAACACTCACGCAAACACCATGAAATCAACCTCCCAGTCCGACGAATCCTTGAATCTCGGCGTTTATCTGGCGCTTCTCGCCCTGACGGCCGCCACGCTGGCCGCAAGCCTGCTCACCCAGGGAGGCCGCATCATGGCCGTCAGCCTGGCGCTGATCATCGCCTCGGTCAAAGCCGGACTGATCGGCTTCTACTACATGGGGCTGCGCCGAGAGCGCATGATGATGTTCATGATTCTCGCCATCGGAGTCCTGGCCGTGTCCGTGCTGCTCGTCGGCATTCTCCCGGACATGACCTTCAGGCGGTTCTAAAGCGATGACCCGAGCCGTGCTCATCGCGGCCGTTCTTGCCGCGGGCTGCTCCTCGCGCCGCGAGCCGAGCCTCGTCCTGCCTGAATTTTCCATGAAGGCGATCGGCTCGAAATCCGAGACGACGTTCTCCCGGAAGGACCTTCTGGGCCGCGTCTGGATCGTCGATTTCATCTTCACTCGCTGCGCGGGCCCCTGTCCGCTCCTGAGCAGGCGGATGTCGGGCCTGGCCAAGCAGCTGCCCGCCGACATCGGCCTTATCACCATCAGCGTCGATCCGGAAGGAGACACCCCCGAACGCCTGCGCGCGTACGCCTTGCGCTACGACGCCCAGCCGGGACGATGGATGTTCCTGCGCGGATCCATCGAAGACACCTACCGTCTTCTCTACGCCGGGTTTCGTCTGCCCCTGTCGACCAATCCCGGGGCGGCGGAGGAAAATCGCGTCACCCACAGCACACGCCTCGTCCTTCTGGGCAAGGACGCCTCCATCCAAGGCTATTACGACGGTTTAAGCGATTTAGACGCCGCCGCGCTCGGGCGCGACGCTCGGCGGCTCCTGGAGGTCGTCCCGTGAAAAATAAATCCGTCGTTCCCTTCATGCTCCTAGTCGGCGGCGCCATCGCGTACGGCCTGTCGGTTATCTTCAAGCGCTTTCCCACGATGCCCCCCGCCGCCTCGGCGGAGGCCGCGTTCGTCGACTCCGCCTGGCACGGATTGCTCGTCGTCGAGGGCGCCGTTTACGCGATGGTCATGGCCTTCCTGCTTTACTGCGTTTTCGCTTTCCGCGCGCGCTCGCGCGACGAGCAGGGAGACAAGTTCGACCACAGCCGAGGCCACTTCGTGGAAGTCGCCTGGATCGCCGGCAGCATCGCGCTGACGCTGGCGTTGGCCGCCCTGGGCACGCACGAGCTGCGCCGCTTGATCAGCAATCCCGAGGCGGACATCGACATCGAAGTCCGCGCCCAGCAATTCTCCTGGGAGTTTTATTACCCGCGATTCAAGCAGTTCGGAGCCAAGCTGTTCCTGGAAAAAGGAAAGCGCCACCGGATCATCCTGACGTCCAAGGACGTCGTCCACGCGTTCTGGGTCCCGGAGTTCCGCATCAAGCAGGATGCCGTCCCGGGAAAAGCCATCCCGATGATCATCACCCCGACCAAAACCGGCGAATTCACCATGATGTGCAACCAATTGTGCGGCTGGGGGCACACGGACATGCTGGCCACGGTCGAGGTCCTCGAGCATGAGCAGTTCGAGCAGGCCTTGAATTCGGAATTTTAACGCGCAAGAAACGGAGAAACCATATGACCGATCTCATCTTCGGCCTCGTCTCGGGCGTCGGGGCTTTCGTCCTCGGCAGCGCCGTCCTGGGCCGCCTGCTCGGCCCTCAGGCCGCGGCGGTGCTGTCCTACCTGGCCTCTTTGCTCATCTTCCTGGCCGTTGTCGGGGGCGCCAAAGCCCTACGCAGCTACGCTCGGGGCGCTCATCCCGAGGAAAAGCACGGACTCGCTCGATACTTTTCCTTCGATGTGGACCATAAAGTGGTCGGCATCCAGTACACCGCCGCGGCGCTGATCGTATTCCTGGTCGGCGGGCTCATGGCGTTGATCATGCGTCTGGAACTGGCGCGCCACGGCCTGCAGTTCCTGAGCCCTCAACAGTACAACTCGATCATGACCATGCACGGCATCTCCATGGTCATCGTCGCGCTGATCGCGACGGCCGGAGGCTTGGGAAATTTCGTCGTGCCCCTGCAGCTTGGAGCGCGCGATATGGCGTTTCCCCGCATGAACGCCCTGAGCTTTTGGCTTCTGCCTCCGGCCGTGCTGCTGCTGTTGGCGGCCCCCCTGTCCGGAGGCCTGGACTTCGGCTGGACCGCCTACGCGCCGCTGTCCACCCAGGGATCGACCGTCGGCAAGATCTATTTCTTCCTCGCCTTCATCACCGCGGGCTTCTCCTCCATCTTCAGCGGGGTCAACTTCCTGGCGACCGCCCTGACCATGCGCGCCCGAGGAATGTCCTGGACGCGAATCCCAGCCTTCACCTGGTCGGTGATCTCCGCGGCGATCATCCAAATCATGGGAACCTCGGTCGTGGCCGCCTCGTTGATCATGGTCATTTTCGATCGCATCCTGCACACGTCCTTCTTCAACCCCGAGCTCGGCGGCAACGCGCTTCTCTACCAGCACCTCTTCTGGTATTACTCGCACCCCGCCGTCTATATCATGATCCTGCCGGCCTTCGGGGCCATCTTGGAGATCATCCCCGTCTACGCTCGCAAGCCGCTCTTCGCCTACAAGCTCGTGATCGCCAGCTTCCTGGCCATCACCGCCCTGAGCTTCGTCGTCTGGGCGCACCATATGTTCACCTCGGGCATGTGGATGCTTCTCAAACTCCCGTTCATGATCAACACCGAGTTGATCTCGATACCGACCGGAGTGGTCTTTCTGGCCGTCATGGGCACGCTCTGGCGCGCGCGCATGCGCTTGGACTCGCCGATGTTGTGGGCCCTGGCGATGACCGCCAACTTTCTCATCGGGGGCCTGACCGGCATACCGCTGGCCGACGCCCCGACGGACCTGCACCTGCACGACACGTGGTTTATCGTCGCCCATTTCCATTTCACCATCATGGGCGGAGCCGTGTTCGGCTTCTTCGCCGGCTTCCATCATTGGTTTCCCAAGATGACGGGCCGGCGTCTCAACGAAGCCCTGGCTAAAACCCAATGCGCGCTGATGTTCGTGGGCTTTAATGCGGTGTTCATCCCCCTGTTTTGGCTGGGAAGCCACGGCATGCGTCGGCACGTCGCCGACTTTCCCGCCTGGATGGACCCGGTCCAAACCTTCGCCAGCGCCGCCGCTCTGCTCGTGGCCGCCTCCGTCGTCTTGTTCATCTTCAACGTCATCCGCTCGCTGAGAACCGGCGAAAACGCAGGCGACAACCCGTGGGAAGCCATCACGCTCGAGTGGAAGGCTCCTTCGCCTCCGCCCCACGGCAACTTCAAAACGCCTCCCGTCGTCGACAGGGACCCTTACGACTACGGCGTGGCGTCTAAGGCCTAGGAGACCCCCTATGAAACTTAAAAATTCCCCCCGCCTTCCAAGTCTTGGTCGGATTGCGACCGTCGCCATCTGTCTCTGTTTCGCGCGCGCGCAGGCCCGCTCTCAGGCGACGCCGCAGGCGGCGTACCGGTCCGCGGGCGTCCCCACAATCGCTTTTTCCGCCGCGCCGGTGACGCAGTCCCTCCCGTTGACGACGCCCCGAATCACGATCGCTCCCGCGCCGATTCCCACCTTTGCCGCGCCGGTGCCCGCCTTCGCCGCCCCGGTGTCCGCCTTCGCCGCCCCGGTGTCCGCCTTCGCCGCGCCGCACGTGCCCAATAAGTTCAGACCCGCCATTCTCGAGTCCCATACCCAAACCTCGCTGGTCGAACAGTGGAAGCGCTCCCTTGAGTATGGAGTTCTTCTCAAACAAAACCGTTGGCAAGGGTGGTCTGACTCCGGGAGCAGCTCGACGCCTGAAATCGAATGGATGGAATCCCACGTCGATCCCGAGTCCGAATACAGCCGCTTGTGCCGGCAAACCTTCAGCCTCGGCTGGGACGCGGTGGAGGCCGCCGCGAGATCTCAGGCCGGCGAACTCGCCGTCATCGTGGATATCGATGAAACGGTCCTCGTCAATTCCCGGTTCCAAAGAGAAAACTACGGCAACCCGTCCGACCCCGCCGCCTGGGAAGCCTGGATCAAACGCATGGAGGCCGGCGCGGTTCCAGGGGCGAAAGATTTTCTCGACAAAGTCCGAGGGCTCGGCCCGCGGGTGCATGTCGTCTTCATGTCGGACCGGCCCGAGGAGATGAACGCCTACACAATCGAAAATTTGCGCCGTCAGGGAATGTTCTCCAACGGCGACATCGTCTTAAGCAGGACCGAGGCCGCCGACAGCAAGGAACACCGCCGCCGGTGCCTGAGCTCCGGCAGCACCGGGACCGACCCGCGCTGCACGAATTGGGAACCCATGACAATCATCGCCAAGTTCGGCGACTCCCTGCGCGATCACTTCGAAATCCACGACCGAGGCGCGGCCATGGAGATGCTCGATGATCCGCGCTGGGGAAAAGAGGATTTCATCCTGCCCAACCCGATGTACGGTCAATGGATCAAAGATTACAAGTGACGTTATTTGCCTCAACTAGGCCCTGCCCGTCTCCAAGCTGCACCGGAATCTCGTCATAAAAAGAGGTGCCGATTAGGCCTTTTCTTTCCGTGAATCAGGCACTATACTGGGGCATGGGCAGAGCAGCCGCTTTCATCTTCGCGCTCATTGCTTTCGCCCACGCCTCCGAACCCCTCACGGACGGTGGCGCCTCGGTGACGCTCCCCGCCGACAAAGCGACGCTCCTCGTGGTGCACCCGCATATTCACTTCGACCGCAAACTATCCGCCAAGAATGGTATCGACAGGGTCGTGAGCGCGTTCAACGCCGACAAGCTACCCGTCGTCGCCCTCAAGGTATGCGATCTCAGCCGTTTCTACTACGATTTTGGGCCTCGGCCGGAGGATGTCGCTCTCTACGCCGCGGATCAGACGCCTACAGCGGTCATCTGCTCGGGCGATGGCGCCCACTCCCTGCCTGTTGCTTCGCGGGAGATATACGTCGCCGGTGGCTTTGACAACAGGTGTCTGCTCAGGGCTTTGCTCGACGCCGTGGGATCTGCGATCGCCGCCAACCCTAACGTTCCCATCGATGTCTATCTCGTCCGTGACGCGATCTATTCGAGCGGACTCGATGATCTCGGCGGAGATATTCCGATGCCCACCCATCACCTCGACTCTCTGTCCCCAGGGGACTTAGAACGCACCGTCGCCAAAATGTTCTCCCGCAACAGTTGGGTCTACTCCGGAAAAAAGTGGCCCGCTCGTACGCCGAACTTCCGCTTGGCGCGTCCCGAGGGATCATCCGGCGTGCGTGAGCAAGTCGGCAAGGGCGGAGACGTCATGGTCCGCACGATCTCTTCCGCGAATATCGGGAAAAACGCCCGGCGCCCTCTTGCGTTGAAAAACATTCCGGCGATCCTAAAATCGCTGCCGAACTGGTAGCTCCCTTATCGGATTCCGACCAAGTGGCGGCCGGTTCCTGAGACCATAAAGCTCCTAGGCCTTCTGCGCGCCGATTTTTAGGACCTAAGGTCCTCGCCTGCGCCTCGGGAACTCATAAAATAAGGCGTTATCGGAGGACCCATGATGCGCGCTAAATCGTATCTCCCCGTTTCGATCCTGGCGGCTTTCGTCCTTGGTTTTACGCCCCAAAGCGTCCTTCTGGCCCGGGCAGCTTCCGTCGAGGCGCATTCCCAGGCCTCTCTCGTCGAGCAGTGGAAAGGCTCCCTCGAATACGGGGTGCTGCTCAAACAGAACCATTGGCAAGGCTGGACTGACTCCGCGGCCGGCGCGGCTCCCGAAATCGAATGGATGGAGTCCTACGTAAACCCCGACTCCGAATACAGCCGCCTGTGCCGGCAGACGTTCGACCTCGCCTGGGCCTCCGTGGAGGCCGCGGCGAAATCCCGCGGCGGAGAACTGGCCGTCGTCTTGGACATCGATGAAACCGTCATGCTGAACATCCAGTTCCAGAAAGAAATCGCCGGTCAACCGTTCGACCCCGCGGTCTGGAACGGCTGGATCGCCCGCATGGCCTGCGAGGCGGTTCCCGGCGCCAAGGACTTCCTCGACAAGGTCCGCGGCCTGGGACCGCGTGTGCATGTCGCCTTCATGTCCGATCGCGCCGAGGACATGAACTCATACACCATCGGCAATATGCGCCGCCTTGGACTATTCGCCGACGAAGACATCGTCCTCAGCAAGACCGGGAAGACCGACACCAAGGACGTCCGCCGCCAGTGCCTCACGTCCGGAAATACCGGGACCGACGCGCGCTGCCGCGACTTCGAACCCATGGTGATTATCGCCAAACTCGGCGACGCCTTGCGCGATCACTTTGAAATCCGCGACCGCGCCGCGGCCATGGGCATGCTCAACGACCCGCGCTGGGGAACCGAGGATTTCATCCTGCCCAATCCGATGTACGGCCAGTGGACCAAGGACTACAAATGAATCTGTTTTCCATCATCCTGCTCGCCGCACCTCGCCGCGATTGACGTCGCCCTCCAAGTGATCTAAACTCGCCACGGCGGTTTGTTTCCAGACCCCGGGGGACCCATGGGAGTGATCTTCGGTTTTGTTGTCGGCTTCGTGGCGTGGTTTCTGATCAACTATCTCGTCGCGGGCCTCTACACCGTTGACCAGAACGAGCGCGCCGTCAAAACCAGCTTCGGACGCGCCCAGCGCCTTGAAGGCAGCAAGACGCTCGACGACCCCGAGCTCGCCGCCACCCTCAGTCAAGACGAAAGGCAGCGCTACAACTACCCCCAGCTGCGCGTGATCCCTCCGGGCGGCCCCTACTTCAAGTGGCCCTGGGAAAAGGTCTACAAGGTGTCCATCGCCACGGAAAGCCTCAACATCGCCCTCGACCCCGAAACGCCCGCCGCCAACAAAGGCGGCACCGTGCTCGAGGCGATCACCATGGACCAGCTCAACACCGGCCTGACCGGGCAGATCCGCTTTCGGGTCTCGGAGCGCAATCTCTACGCCTACCTTTTCGGCATCAAAACGCCGATCGTCCACGTCATGGGCTACTTCGTTTCGGTCCTGCGGGAAAAAATCGCCACGTTCGAAGCGCCCAAGCACGTCGCCGTCGCCCAGGCCCAAGCCACGGGCTTAAGCGACGTCAGCGGCGTCTCGATCAACGACATCCGCAAGAATC
>JBBTHA010000067.1:0-17966 GCA_038060535.1 Elusimicrobiota bacterium
AAACCAGCCCAAATTATCGACCACGGATTGGCCGGGTGCCAACACACCGACCGACCCGCCGGAACAAGCCTCCCAAGCGCCATTGACCTTTTGATACGCCTGCACGCCCAAATCATGACTGGGGGCGCTTCCCCGGTTTTTGACCGTTGTCCGCCATTGGTAATACCCTGCCTCGCAGCTGATTTCAAACCCCTCGATCTGCGGATTCGCGATCTGCAAACGGCCGGCGACGGCCGGTTTCGCCGATACCGACGCGGCGGACTTTACCCCTGTGCTTTCCGACTCCAGCGTTCCGCCGCCATCAGACGCCAACGCATGCTTCGCCGTTAGCATTCCAGCCTCCTGCGATTGGGACCCCAGGGCTCCTGAACTTCCCCCAGGGCCTGACGTCGCCAATGAATCGCCGGTACCTGACCTCAGTTCCTCACCTAGATTCTTGTATGCCGAAAGACTGTAAAACATTGAAATGGTCCCGCGACTCTCCCAATACTCATAGGTGACCTTGATGGGTGTATGTTTGGCCTTCGTGATATAGGGCGTGAGGTCGAATTCGCCGGAACCGCCGAGCTCACCCAATTCCTGGCCTGACACCGAAATCATAATCTTTCTTATGCTTTTGTCTCCGCTCAAAATCAGCCTATTTTCCCGCACCGACAATTTGCCGATAAATGCCGTCTTGGGTTTCCGGGCCACTTGAGCTGAATCAGTCCCGGAAACGGTCACCTGACGGCCGATCGAAGGCCTGTCACCCGTATTCGTTTGAGCAGAGGCCTCCAAGCCAAAAAAATTAACAATCATAGCGCCAAGCAACAGTGTTGATCCTCTCATTCGAATTCCCTCCGGCTCAATAAATACGGACAGATAGAAAACAGAAACTATTATAGTGCAATTGACGCGTCCGCGATGGGAAACTCGGCAACAAGTCAGAGAAAACTCTCGGCATACATAATAGCCAGGGACCAAAATAAAGACGGAGGCCGCCTTTCGGCTTCCTCCGTCTTAGAATGCGTCTTTTTAGAACCTGCCTCCAAGGGGAATCGAACCCCTATTTCAGCCTTGAAAGGGCCGCGTCCTAACCGTTAGACGATGGAGGCGAAAAGTCAAAAAATATGAGCCGGGTGGGAATCGAACCCACGACCCCATGCTTAAAAGGCACATGCTCTACCCCTGAGCTACCGGCTCGCGACCGGCTATTTTACCACACTAAGTTAAGGTCTGACGCGGCTCAGTCACAGTATTTGGAGAAATAGGACTGCGATTTGGAGAGGGACGATGCGGGTCGTCAGCGCTCGGCGCTAGTCTTCGCGCCGGCCGAATTGGCCGAGGACGCGCCGCCAGGCTTTGAAAAGTTCCGTGCCCTTGCGCCGTCCGGGCGGCAGCATTTGTTCGAGAGTCTGCCACCAGAAAGCGCCGCACAGGGAACGCGGCATCGCGCAGGACACCGCGGTGTACAAGACGGCGATGTCCTTGCGGGCGCCGTCGATGTCGTGAGGGTCCAGCCACCAGTAGCCTTGAAGCGTGTCTTTCTCGACGAATCCCAAGCTCGTCAGCATCAGCTTCTGAGCGGGCATGGCGTCGCTGACGATAGTAAATAGGCGCTCAAGGCCCATTCCCGCGGGATTGTCCTCGGGCTGCACGCTGAGCCCGACGATGTCGAGGTTGCGGCCGAAGCCATGTTTCGCGTGCCGCTCCAGCCAGCCGGAGACGGAATGCTCCACGTCGGGAGCGGTCTCCTCCCACCCGTAAAGGGTGGCGACCGTCTCCAAGGCCGGGTCGATCTCCTTGACCTTGTCCACGCCCGAGGAATAGATTTTATACGCGTCTTCGATCGACAGGGGCGCCCCGACGCCGCCCAGCCAATCCCCGTTGATTTCAGAGCCGACCTCCCAGCTGGAAATTTTTCCGCGGTAGTGCAGGACGATGTTCTTGACCCGTTCGGCGTACCGGCCGGGGGTCAGGGTTTTAGGCCACTGCGTCGTGTCGAGGATGCAGCCCATGACCTTGATGCGTTTGGCCGACAATAGTTCGACGACGCCGTCGTACTCGTTGAAGGATCGCAGCGAGGAGTAGGTGAAATCTCCGCTGTTGGCGCGAAACACCAGGCGCACCCAATTCGCTCCGGAACGATGCACGGCCTTGACGATCCAATCGAGGTCGTCGAGCCGTTTGAGAATGCCCTCGTCTATGGTCAGGCCGAAACGCTGGGTGGGGGCATGGCGCTCATCGAGACCGTGCTGGAGGGCGTGCTCGAAGAGAACGTGTTGCCAGGCCAAGGAGACCAGGTTCAAAGCGCGCTTGTACAGCTTGGCCCGCGAGGGGGTGTCTTTTTCGCGCGCGGCGGCGGCCATCGCGTCCTTGGCGGCGTCGGAGAGGTCTTTGGCTTTTTTCGTGGGCTTGTACAGGGGCTGCCAATCGCTGATGCGCCTCTTCCACATGTCCTTGAAGCGCCGGTACTGGGTCACCGCGATTTCCTCGTCGAGGTAGACGGTGTCTCCGTCGATAAAGCCCTCGCCGTTGTTGTCGGCGACGACCGAGTTGTAGCCGTCTTCGAAAACGGGCCAAATGAGCTCAAGGCGCACCCGCGGCGTGTGCTCCCAGGAGCCGCGCACGATATTCTCGTCCGGGGCCAGGGCCAGGCGCCGCCGCGGCGATTTCCCGTCCATCGGCACGGCCCACAACGGAAGCGTGTCGAGAGACGGCGCGCGTGCGTCGGCCCGGGAGAGGAGCGTGGCCAGGCCTTCGGCGGTGTAGGGAGCGCTGCGGCCGTCGAAAGCGAAGAGGCGAATCGACGCCGCTCTTGCGGGAACGCAGGTCAGGAGCGCGAGGAGGAGGGCTGGCGCCGCGCTCACCTGAGCCCTCGGCGGCGCCAGGCAAGCTTCAGGTCCTGCCAATGGCCCGGTCCGAAATACAGGAGGTAGGCGGAAAGTCCCGCCAGGAGCCGCGCTCGCGTGGCCATGTCGCCGGAGGCCAGTTGGATGGCGGTCAGCGCCGCGGCGAAAGCGGCGACCCAGCGCAGTTTGAGCGGGATGACGAACATGATGAGGACTTCGCGATCGGGCGCCAAGCGGGCGAAGGCGAGAAAACTCGCCAGATGCACCGCCCCGTTGTCGCCGACGGAGGCGGTGGCCAAGGCCGCGGCCGTCGAGGCCAGGGCTCCGATGGCGATATAGACGGTGAGCTTGAATTCTCCCCAGGTATTTTCCAGGGCGCTGAGGCACGAATAAATCAAGGCGAGCCAGAGCAGCATCCAGAGTAAACCCGACTCAGGGGGCACGATGAGAAACGTCAAAACGCGCCAAATCTGACCGTGCGCGAGCGCGACGGGGTCCAAGGATAGGGCCGAGACGAACTCGGGTTTGGCGCCCGCCAACAGGGCCGAACAGGCCGTCAGGGCGGTCAAAAAGCCGGGTAGGCCGGGAATGGAGATAAACCCCAGGCGGCGCTCAAGCCGGTCCACCCACGCTCCGTCCATGGCCGAATGTTAGCATTAAATGGTAAAAACGAAAAATGTCGGCCCAAAGGTGGATCGAGACGTTGAGCGCGGCGGGTTTGGCGCCCCTGCGCGACGAGCCCTTGTCCGGGCATACGACGTTCAGGATCGGCGGGCCCGCCGACGCCTTCGTTGTCGCGCGCGATCGCGGCCAGGCCCGGATGGCGTTGGCCGTGGCGCGGGAGGCGGGCGTTCCGGTTTTTTTCTTGGGCCGAGGGTCCAATATTCTCGTGCGCGACGGCGGCGTGCGCGGCTTGACCCTCGCTTTGGGGGGGGATTTCGAACTCATCGAGTTTCTCGGCGACAACATGGTTCGCGCCGGCGCGGCGGTGCCCGTGCCTCAACTGGTCGTGACCTGCGCGCAGAAGGGCCTCTCGGGTTTAGAGCCCATCGTTGGTGTCCCGGGCGTGGTGGGAGGGGCTTTGGTCATGAACGCGGGAACGCGCGAGGGCGAGATCGGCCCGCTGGTGGAGAGCGTCGAGACGCTCTCCACGGCGGGAGAGCTCCGGACTGTGCCGCGCGGCGATCTGAATTTCGGTTATCGTCGCAGCAGTCTCGGTCCGGAGCTGATTTTATCGGCCGTCCTTCGGTTGAAGCCGGGGAACAAAGCTGATATAATGACGGTCGTTGGGCGCAACCAGCAGAGGCGTCTTCAAACACAGCCCATCCATACCTATAACGTGGGATCCACCTTTAAAAATCCTCCCGGTCGTTTCGCGGCGCAATTGATCGAGCAACTGGGCTTGAAGGGCCATGCGGTCGCGGGCGCGCGAGTTTCTCCACGGCACGCAAATTTTATCGAGAACTTCGCCGGGGCCAAGGCCTGCGACGTCCTCGCTCTCGTCGACCTCATCCGTGAGCGAGTCCGCGCGGCTAACGGCGTGGAGCTCGAGCTCGAGATGAGAGTTGTCGGTGAATAGACTTCGCGTCCATCGGCGCAGCGTTCGCGTCGTCGTTCGTCCCAAGGAGCGCGCCCGTCGCGCGCGAATCGCGGCTGTGGCCGCCGCGCTCGGAGCCCTTGGTGTGGTGGCGTTCGTCACCGTCAGGAAACTCGCTTCGGATTTCGCTTCGCCGCTGGCGGCACGGGCGTCTGGACGGGCGGACGCGGCGTTGATCCTCGGTCCTGAGCCCCTGCGCACCCTGGCGCAGGCCGAGGCGGACGCGATGAGCGGCACGGCGGGTGAGAAGGCCCAGGCCCTCAAGGCGCGTTTCGCCTGCCTCGAAGACGTGCGCGTCAGTCGTTCCTGGACCGAGAAGTCGGCGACCCTGACCTTGTTGGTGCGCCGTCCCTTGGCGGCGGCGCTGCGCCGGGGCAAGCCCGCGGGTTTCTTGGATCACGAGGGCAACGTTTTTCCCTCGCCCGAGGGCGCGTTCATCTTGACGGGGCCGGCCGTCGAGGTCGCGGGGGCCAGTTCCGCCGACTTGGCCTTGTTGGCTCGCGAGTGGCCGGCGTTGACGGCCGCCGGCGCGTTTCCCTCGCCGTTGGTCGCCATGTCTTTTCGTTCGCCCGAGGATGGCTGGCAGGCGCGCCTGGCCGACGGGACCAGCGTTTTATGGGGGCATATGGATTGGACTCAGGAGAAGCTCTCGCGCTTGGCGGAAGCGGTCGTGGACGCTCAAGCCAAGGAGCCCGGAATTTTTTCCGCGGATTTACGTTGGTTTGAGGACGGCAAGGTGCTGCTAAAGCCTATGGGCGTGCGCCCGGGGGTGATGCCATGATGAAAAGACAGGCCAAACAGTTGCTGGTGGCGGGGCTTGACGTCGGCAGCGGCCGGATCACCTGTCTCATCGGAGAACCAGCTTCTGCGACGGGAAGCGTGAAGGTCCTCGGAGGCGCGAGCGTCGCTTGCCGAGGCGTCAAGGGCGGCGTTGTCATTAATATCGTGGAGGCGGCCGCCGCGGCGACGCGCGCGGTCGAGGAAGCCGAGTCCTCCGTGGGGGCGACCGTCAGCCAAGTCTGGCTGGGAGTGCGGGGAAGCCACCTGCAATCGTTCAATAATCGGGGCGCTTTCAATATCGCGCGCACCGACCGGGAGATCACCGCCGCCGATGTGGACGCCGTCGTTGGCAGCGCTAAGGCCATTCCGTTGTCGTCCGATAGGGAGATACTGCACGTCGTGCCCCAAGGCTTTGCCCTGGACCGGCAGCGCGGGGTGCCGCATCCCGTGGGCATGGAGGCGTCCTTGCTTGAAGTCGACGTGCATCTGATCACGGCTTCAAGCGCTCACCTCAACAACATCATGAAGACGGTGGGGCAAGCCGGGTTCCAGGTCGTCGAACCCGTCTACGGACTGTTGGCCGCCGGAGAGCTCCTGGTGACTCCCGAGGAGAAAGAACTCGGGTCCCTTCTCATCGATCTTGGCGGACAGTCGGTGTCGATCGGCGTCTATTGCGAGGGAGCGATCAAATACTCCAAGGAAATTCCGATCGGCGCGGATTTCATCACCCGAGATCTCGCCGTCGGACTCAAGACCTCGATCGCCACCGCCGAGCGCATCAAAGTCGAACACGGCATCGCTCATCCCTCCCTGCTCAACGGCGACGCCGACGTGGACTGCCACGGCATCGACGGCCGCACGCCCCTGCGCATCAAGAGCAGCACGATGATGGGCATCATCCTGCCCAGGGTCGAGGAGATTTTCATGGTGGTCGCCGAGGATCTGCAGAATTCCTCGTATTCGGACGTGGTCGCTCCGGGAGGAGCGATCCTCACCGGCGGCGGAGCGTTGATGCGCGGCACCGTCGAGGCCGCGCATCAAATCCTCGGCATGCCGGTGCGTTTGGGCGTGCCCCATCCGGACATGGTGACGACCTCCGACGAGAAGTGGCTCTCGCCCGTCTACTCGACGGCCTTGGGCCTGCTGCTTTACGGGATGGCTCCGCGTTGGGCTTCGGTGGACGGGCGCGCGGTCCAACGGCAGAAGCCGGTCTGGATGCGCAAGGTTTCGGCGATGCTTGAGGAGCTTTTTTAATGCGCATTCAATTGGCGGAAGATCTCGACGAAAAGCGCACGGTCATCAAGGTCGTCGGCGTGGGCGGCGCTGGCTGCAACGCCATCAACCGGATGGTCGAAGCGGGCCTGGCCGGAGTCGAGCTGGCCGCGGCCAATTCGGACGCGCAGGTCTTGCGCAAGTGCCAGGCGCACGTCTGCATCCAGCTCGGCGAGCAGCTGGCCCGCGGCCTGGGCGTGGGAGGAGACTCGGCCAAGGGACGCGCGGCCGCGCTTGAAAGCGAGGGCCAGCTTCGCGAGGTCCTGCAGGGCGCCGATATGGTGTTCGTGACCACGGGAATGGGGGGCGGCACCGGAACCGGCGGCGGCCCCGTCGTCGCGCGCCTGGCCAAGGAGCTCGGCGCCTTGACGGTCGGCATCGTCACCAAGCCTTTTGAATTCGAGGGCTTGCGCCGCGCCGCCGTCGCGGAACAGGGAATTCAAGACATGCGCCAAAGCGTGGACACCTTGCTCGTCATTCCCAATCAACGCCTATTCGATGTGATCGACCCCGACACCCCGCACGACAATGCGTTTCGAGTGGCCGACGACGTCCTGCGCAAGTCGGTCCAATCGATATCGGATCTCATCACCGTGCCCGGCCTCATCAACCTCGACATGAACGATTTGCGCGCGGTGATGAAGGACGCGGGCGAGGCGCTCATCGGAATCGGCGAGGCCTCAGGGCCGGGCCGCGCGATGAGCGCGGCCCGGGAGGCGATGAGTTCGCCTCTGCTGGAGAACGTCGTCATCGACGGCGCCAAAGGCCTGATCGTCAACATCGCCGGCCGCCAAGCCACGTTGAAGACATCCGAGATCGAGGAAATCGTGGCGACCATCCAAGGCACCGCGAGTCCTGAGGTCAATTTCAAGATGGGCAACGTCTACAACGAGTCTTTGGGCGAGCTGATACGTGTGACGGTCATCGCGACGGGATTTCCCTCGCGCCGGAGCGCTCGCGGGGCCTTGCGCGCCCCGGGGTCGCGTTCGTTGCCGGGTGCGCGTCCCGCGGCCTCCCGGGAGCCCTCCGACGCGCAACTGCTCAAGAACCTCAATGAAAGCGACCGGTGGACCAAGCCGGCGTATCTCCGCATGAAAGTGAGGAAACTCAGGTGACCCTCCAGGAGCTCCTTCAAGTTCTCGTCAACAAGCACGGCAGCGACCTCCATGTCCGCGCGGGCGGTCCGGCGTACCTGCGGATCGACGGCGATTTGATTCCGGCCGATTCCGAAGCGATCAACAACGAGCAAGTCGAGCAGATGCTCAAACAGGTCGCGCCCCCCCGCGCCTTGAAGATATTCGAAGCCAAAGGGGAGTGCGATTTCTCCTTCCAGGCCGGCGAGACGGCCCGTTTCCGCGTCAACGCCTTCCGGCAGCGGCAGCGCCTATGCTTGGCGGTCCGCTTCATCACGACTCAAATTCCCACGCTTCAGGACCTGCGCCTGCCGGTGGCCACGCTCAAGAAAATCGCCGACAACGGCCGGGGGCTGGTGCTGGTGACCGGCATTACGGGAGCCGGGAAATCCTCGACGCTGACGGCGATGATCGACTACATCAATGAGAACCGGGCCGAGCACATCATCACGATCGAAGATCCCATCGAGTTCGTGCACAAGGACAAGAAGGGCGTCATCAGTCAGCGCGAGATCGGTGAGGACACGGCCAGCTATGTCGACGGCTTGAAGATGGCGATGCGTCAGGATCCAGACGTCATCTTGATCGGAGAGATGCGCGACCTGGAAACCGCGACGGCGGCCTTGACCGCCGCGCTGACGGGGCACCTGGTCTTCGCCACGCTGCACACCATCGACGCGATTCAGACGATCGCCCGCATCGTCGACTTGTTTCCTCCCCACCAGCAGCCCCTGATCCGCATTCAGCTCGCGGAGAGTCTTCGTGCGATCGTCAGTCAGCGCCTGCTCATCGGCCTCAAAGGCGGCCGCGTCCCGGCCGTTGAGATTCTCATCAACACGCCGCACGTTCGCAAGCAGATCGAGGACAATAAATCCTCCGAGATCATCCAAGCCCTGCAAAAAGGGCAATTTTACGGAATGCAGACGTTCAATCAATCGCTGGTCAAGCTCTTCAAGGATGGCCTTGCTTCCGAGACCGAGGTCCTGGCTGCGGCGTCGAGTCCAGACGATCTCAAGCTGTCTCTTCGAGGCATCGAGCAGGAAGTGAAGCCGTCTTGATGGAGGTTCGTCACCATGTTCGCTGAAGGATACATCGGAATCGCCGGAACGATCGGAGTGGGGAAATCCACCCTGACCACGGATTTGGCGAAGGCCCTGAACTTCGAGCCCATCCTTGAGGAAGTCGATGGGAATCCGTACCTCGAGAGTTTTTACTCGGACATGAAGACCTATGGGACCATGATGCAGGTTTGGCTCCTGAATCATCGTTTTCGCCAGCATCGCGAGTTCGTGACACGCATCAGTCTCGGAAAAATCCGCGGCGTGGTGCAGGATCGGACGATCTGGGAGGACACGATTTTCGCCCGGATGCTCAATGAACACCCCGACAAGATCATCACCGACATGGACTACAACACCTATCTTGATTTGTTCGACAACATGGTTTTGCGCGAACTGGTATTTCCCCAGATTCTGATCTACCTCGACTGCAGCCCCGAGACCGCGCTCAAGCGCATCAATTCTCGCGGGAGGGTGATGGAGAAGGCGGTGAGTCTGGACTACCTGCGCATGCTCAAGGAAAACTACGAGCAGTTCATCGGCGAGATGGAGCAGGCCGGCGTGCGCATTCTGCGCATCAAGTGGGAAAATTTTCAAGCCGTCAGCGACGTGGTGCGTCTGGTGCATGAATACTCCTTGAAGCCGTCGAGCTTCACGAAGTGGGTTCGCCCCTTGCGCAAAACCCCCGAGATGAATCCCCAGCCCCTTGCTTCCAATCATGTCTCCGTCTGAAGGTTCCGCCGCGACGACGATTCCCGCGCGAGCGTGGATCGAAAAAGACCGCTTCCTGGTTCATCCGGGACTGTCCGCGGCCGGCCTGAGCCATGGAGTGACGACTCGCGCCCTCGGCAACATGAAAGATGAATCGCGCCGCCGGGAGGCGGCGGCCATTCTGGGCGCGGGCGAGCCCTTGACCCTCAAGCAGGTGCATGGAACCAAGATTTTTCCCGCCGCGCTCGCGAACCTCGGTCAAGAAGGCGACGGTTGGACCGTGGGGCCCGGAGACGAGGGCGTTTGCGTGGCCGTCTATGTCGCCGATTGCGTGCCTCTCTACCTCTGGTCAGAGGATGGTCTCTACGCCGGGATTTTTCACGCGGGCTGGAAGGGCTTGGCGGCGGGCATGGCGACTGGGGCCGTGGAGGCTTTGGCCGCGAGGGGGGCCGAGCCCCGGCGCCTGCAAGCCGCATTGGGGCCGCATATAGGCGTTTCATCGTATATCGTCGGAGCGGAGCTCGCGCGGAGCTTTTCGGCGCAGGTGCTGCCAAGACGCTCGGACGGCCTGCGCCTTGATTTGTATGCGGAGACGCGGCGCCAACTCAGGTCCGCCGGCCTTGCCGAGGGCTCGATCGCTCCCGCCGCTCCCTGCACCGCGAGTCATCCCGACTTGTTCTACTCTTTTCGACGCGATAAGCAAGACGCGCGCATGCTGGCCTTGCTATTTTATAAACGGAGTCCATCATGATTTCACCCCGCAAGGCGTTGCGCGACGTTTTCCCCTATCAACCCGGAAAATCGATCGCATCCGTTCAGCGCGAGCTGGGCCTCAAATCGGTGGTCAAGCTTGCCTCCAACGAGAATCCCCTGGGTTCGTCTCCGCGCGCGATGGCCGCCTACCGCAAGGCCGAGAAATCCAACGCCTTGTACCCGGAGGGCACCAGCCCCGAGCTGCGCGCGGCTTTGGCCCGATTCCACAAGGTCGGCCCCGATTCGGTGATCGTCGGCAACGGTTCCGACGAGATCATCCGATTGTTGTGCGAGGCCTTCGTCGACCCCGAGGACGAGGTCGTGGTGTCCCAGTACGGTTTTATCCGTTTCAAGCAGCAGGCGGCGATGATGGGCGCGCGCGTCATCGAAGTCCCCATGACGGACTGGACTCACGACTTGTCGTTGATGGTCAAGTCCACGAGCCCGCGCACGAAGATCCTCTTCATCGCCAACCCCAACAATCCCACGGGCACCTACAACACCCAAGACGAAGTCGAAGATCTCCTCGCGCGCGTGCCCAAGAGCGCTCTCGTCGTTTTGGACGAGGCCTATTGGCACTACGCCCAAGCGATTGCGAGCTACCCGAAAAGCCTTCCGGACCTCGTGCGCAAACATGACAACCTCCTGGTGATGAGGACTTTTTCCAAGGCCTATGGGCTCGCCGGTCTGCGCACGGGCTACGGGGTGGCGGATCCAGGTGTCATCGGCTGGCTTGATCGCATCCGCATGCCATTCAACGTGAATCTGCCCGCTCAATACGCCTGTTTGGCCGCTTTGGCCGACATGTCCTTCGTCAAGCGCGCCTTAGCCGTGAACGAGGCGCAGCGCGCCGTGGTCGCGAGGAATTTGGGGGATATGGGCTTTGGCGTCGGCGAGTCGGCCACGAATTTTATCTTCGCGCGCGCTCCATTGGCGGGGCGGGAGTTGTTCAAGATCCTGTTGCGCCAGGGCGTCATCATTCGGCCTTTGGACGAGTACGGCCTGCCCCAGCATGTCCGGATTTCGATCGGAACGCCGGCGCAGAACGAAGCGCTGTTCGCGGCGCTCAGGAAAGCCCTCGCGGTGAATGCCTGATGAGACTTAAAGGTTTGGTGATCGCGATGGACGGCCCGGCGGGCGTGGGTAAATCCACCGTGGGCGGCCTGGTCGCCAAGCGCCTGGGCTACAAGTTCATCAACACCGGGGAAATGTATCGAGCCCTGACCTGGAAGGCCCTCGAGGAGGGGGTCGACCTCAACGACCATGACGCCGTTCTCGCCCTGGCCAAGAGCTTGCGTTGGGAGTTCAAACCGGTCGAGGAAGGCGGCACGACTTTGAAGACTTTCATCGCGGGAATCGGCGTGACCCACCAAATTCGAGATGAACGCGTCAGCGTCAACTCTTCCTTGGTCGCCGCCAATTCCGGGGTGCGCAAGTTCCTCTCCAAGCTCCAGCGGGGCCTGGGAGAGCGGGGGGCGATCGTGATGGAAGGACGAGACATCACAACGAACGTTTTTCCCGACGCCGACGTTAAAATTTATCTTGACGCGAGTCCCGAGGAGCGCGCTGACCGGCGCTACCGCCAACTCAAGGCGGCCGGGCAAGAGGCCGACCGGGCGGCGATTTTAGCCGCGATCTTGAAGCGCGATCTCAACGACCTCAAGCGCGAGATCAATCCTCTTAAGCAGGCCCCCGATGCGTTGGTCATCGATTCCACGCGCATGACTCTGCACCAGGTCGCCGAGAAAATTTTACGCCGTATCCGTCACGGCCGCGGCCAGGCGTCTTCGGACCGAGGGAAGGGCAAGCGGATCATGCGCGCTTTGAAATCTAGATGAACGAGCTTATGGGCCTTGAGGTGAATTCATGACCGTCAGGAATCAGGAGGATGTTATGGAGCAGCGAGCCGACTTGAACGACAAAGCCTATGATGAGGCGCAGGAGGCCGGCGCTTCGGAATCGGGCGGAGAGACGATGGAGACGCTGCTCGCCCAACAGGCGGCGACCGTCGATAAATTGGCCGATCGCAAGGTGGCCTGGGTCAAGGTCATTTCGGTGACCAAGGACTCGGTCCTTGTCGATATCGGCGAGAAAAACGAGGGCGTGGTGCCGCTCGTCGATTTCATCGAGGATTTGCTCTCTCCCAAGGGGGTCCCGCCGCAGCCCGGACAGCGCGTTCCGGTGATCAAGGTCGGCGGCCGCAACAAGTCCGGTCATACGACCTTGTCCCATGTGAAGGCGAAAAGCGAGTTGGGATGGGAAATGGCGGTCAAGGCTCACGCCGAAAAGCAGCGCGTTCGCGGGACCGTCAAGTCGTCGGTCAAGGGCGGTTTCATCATCGACGTTCAGGGAGTGCAGGCGTTCTTGCCCGCGTCTCTGGCCGATCTTCGCCCCGTACGCCAACCCGAGAAGATGATCGGAACCGGGGTGCGCTGCATGATCATCGAGATCAATATGTCCAAGCGTCAGCTTGTGCTGTCGCGAAAGGCCGTGCTGGAAGATGAGGCGGCCAAGCGCAAGTTGAAGATATTCGATGAGCTCCGCAGCGGCGAGGTTCGCATCGGACGCATCATTCGCATCGCCGCTGAAGGGCTGCTGGTCGATATCGGCGGCCTTGAGGGAACCGTTCGTCCTCAAGACATGGCGTGGGGGACCCCAAAACCGGGCGCGTTCGAAAGGGGACAAAAGCTCAAGGTGAAGGTCCTGTCGAAGCCCGAGAAGGCGGGGGAACTTGTGCTTTTGGGGATCAAACAGCTTCAGCCCAACCCCGCGGACGCTCTGCGCAAACGCTTCGCTCCCAAGGCGACCGTCACCGGCAAGATTACGGAAGTCGGAGCGCATGGCGTGCGCTTCTGCGTCGATCCGAAAACCGTGGCCTTCGCCGCGGCCCCCGAATGCGATCCCGACGTGATCTATCATCCCGGAGACGTCGTCACGGGGATCGTGACCGGGATCGATTCGAACTCATTTGAGGTTCGCGTGTCGTTGGTGCGATTCAACGAGATCAAAGATCGCAAGAAGGTCGCTCAATACATGAAGGTGCCGCCGCCCTTGACCTTGGGCCAAATCCTTTCGCCGGAGGATGAGGAGTGAGCGGCCGAGCCGTCGAGGACGTTCGCGCCACGCCGGTGTCCGCTCCCTGGAGCCTGCGGCTCTCGGGGGTCAATCCCGCGGTGGTGCTTCTGGCGTCGGGGCTTTCGATCGCCTTTTTGTTTGCGAGCCTGTGGTTTCTCCTCCGGGAGAAGCCGCTGCTGCGCCGTCCCTCCGTTGCCGCGTCCCCGGTGCGGGCGGGCGACCAGATCGCGGCGGTTCAGGAACGTCTGAGGCAGAATCCCCAGGATATCGGGGCTTTGGTGGAAATGGGGATCATTCTTTTCGAGCAGGGACGGAGTTCCTACGTCGATGCCATAGGAGATCTCGAGGAGGCTCGCGACTTGGGCGCCCTCGATCCTCGAATTTTTTACTGTCTTGGCATCATGTATCAGGAGGAGGGACTCTATCCCTTCGCGTTGACCGAGTACAAGCGCTTCCTTCGTCATTACCCCGACGACAAGGAAGTTCGGATGCTGACGGGCAAGCTGTACTACCGCATGGGGCTGTTCCCCGACGCCGTCGAGGAATTCGAACGCCTCAAGTTTCAAGAGCCCGGAGATCCGTTGATCGATGAGAATTTAGGCTTGAGTCTATGGGGAGCGAAGTTCATCGATCGCGCGGCGGGAACGTTCGCCCAATTGAAGACCTCTGGGGGGGATTACTCTCGAAGGGCCGATTATTACCTGGGGCAAATCGCTCTGGAATCGGGGAAGGTCCAAGACGCCTACGACCATTTCGTTCTCATCGGCAACAGCGAGGTTCCAGGGCTGGATGCTGGAAAAATCCAGACGGGACTGGCGATGGCGGCGCAGAAGTTGGGGAAATGGGACGAGGCCCAAATGGCGTGGGCGGCGGCGCTGAGGTCTTCTCCGGGCGACGCCAAGGCGAACGCGGCTTTGCGCGAGGTCACCCGCCGCGCCAAGGCGGCCAAGAAGGCGGCGGAGGCCTCTGAAGCGGCGGCTAGGAGAGCGGCCGAAAGAGCCGCGCGTGCGGCGGCCAAGAACCGGTGAGCGACTTGCAGCGGCTGGCGCGCCTCTTCGGCACGCCGCTGTACGTGTACCTCGCGCAAACCGCCCGCCGTCGCTACCGTGATTTGCGGGATTGCTTTACCCGTCCCGCCTTGGTGTGCTACGCGCTGAAGGCCAACTCGAACCGCGCGCTCGCCTCGGTGTTCGCCCGCGAGGGAGCCGGAGCCGACATCGTTTCCGGGGGCGAACTGGTGAGGGCTCGGCGAGCGGGCTTCGCGCCAGGACGCATCATTTTCTCGGGGGTGGGAAAAACCGAAGAAGAACTCGCGGCCGGCCTGCGCGCGCGGGTTAAAGCGTTCAACGTCGAATCTTCGGAAGAGATGGACGCCCTGGCGCGAAGCGCGGCGAGAATGAGACGCGTCGCGCCGGTGTCCATTCGCCTCAATCCCGACATCAATGCGCGCACGCACCCGCACATCACCACCGGCCGCGCCGAAAATAAGTTTGGAATCGAAACCGCTCATGCGTTCGCTCTTTACCGACGGGCCTCGCGGGACGCGCGGCTGCGCGTCGTCGGCATTCAATGCCATATTGGCTCGCAGATCACGTCGTTAGCCCCCTACAAGACCGCGGCCGCCGCGGTCGCCAAGATGGCTCTGCGACTGAGGGAAGGAGGCGTTCCTTTGGCCTTCGCGGATCTCGGCGGGGGACTGGGAATTTCCTACAGGAACGAGACGGCCTTGAAGCCGCGGGCCTTCGTCAGGACCATAGAAGCGGCCTTCGCAGCCCTGCCGGAGCTCGAGCTCGTCGTCGAGCCGGGAAGGTACCTCGTCGCCGACGCCGGACTTCTTTTGACCCGCGTGCTCTACCGAAAACGAACAAGCAAACGCCGCTTTATCATCGTCGACGCGGCCATGACCGATTTGCCCCGTCCCGCCCTCTATGGAGCTTGGCATCCCGTGGAGGTCGTCTCACCGCGCCCCGGGAAGAAAACATTGGCCGACATCGTGGGGCCGGTGTGCGAGTCGGGAGACTTCCTCGCTCGGCGTCGCCTCATGCCTCCCGTGGAAGCGGGGGACCTGCTGGCCGTTCTCAAGGCCGGGGCCTACGGTTTTGCCATGAGCAGCCAATACAACTCGCGTCCGCGCGCGGCGGAGGTCATCGTCGAGGGACGGCGAGCGCGTCTTGCCCGGCGACGGGAGACCTATGGGGACGTGATGCGGGGGGAAGTGTAGGAGGGTGTCCGTATGGCGAAAAATAAAAACACCATGAAGAAGGATCAGCCGGCTCCGCCGTCTACGGCGGAACCCCTTTCCCTGCGAGGAAAAAAGATCGCGGCGGCGGGGGGGGTTCTTGTCCTTTGCGGCTTCATCAGCCTGTCATTGGCTGATTCTCGGGGGGAAAATCTTCCCGCTCGCCTCGCCGCCTTCCTTCTCATAGCCGGGTATGCCACCATAGGAATCGGGCTGTTTCTTCCCTCCCCGTCGCCCGTCGCGCCAGATCCCCAAAGAGAGAAAAAGACCATCTAAGGGTCCGATCTTGCGCAATTGAGGCGTCGTTTAAGGCCAAAGCGCGCCGCGTGTGGACCATCTCCCCGATCCGGAGTCTTTGATGGTTTTTTTCGCGGCGCTCAATTTTCTTTCGTGGTGTTTTCATTCAAACGTTTTTCCCCCGTATTTGACCGCGATTTGGCGGCGATTCTTCCATGGTTTTTTTGAATCCCCCGCCCGGAACCTGAGGCGGTCAAAATGTGAGGTCCTTTTCTGGCCTCAGGACCAGGGGTCTTTCATGGTTTTTTTGGATCCCCCGCAACCCCGGACGGTTCGGCCGCGGGCAGCCAATTTTTTGGCTGTTTTCCGGCCCTAGACCCCAGAGGGTCTTTCATGGTTTTTTTGGATCCCCCGCAACCCCGGACGGGTTCGGCCGCGGGTTGCCAATTTTTTGGCTGTTTTCCGGTCCTAGACCCCAGGGGTCTTTCATGGTTTTTTTGATCCCCTGGCAACCCTGGCCGGCTCGATCGCGGGCAGCCAATTTTTTGGCTGTTTTCCGGCCCTAGACCCCAGGGGTCTTTCATGGTTTTTTTGTCCGTTTAAAAGGGCGTCGCTCTATTCAAAAAGTTGCCAACTTTTAGGCTTGTTTGAATCATGCCGGACACGCGCTTGCGGATCCGGCGGCGGCGAACCTGGGAAATTACGACTGCTAATTTAGAAAACCTCACAACACGTGTTGAATATAAAAAAAACTCGTTACTGCAGCAGGGTAAAGCCAGAGAGATTATGTGCAAGTGTAGGGGCGGATAATCTGGCGCCCCCATGGGATAATGCAACATAATAAATATTATCAATAGTAATGGATTGGAGGGGTGGCCCGGTCGTGTTTGCCGTTTTGGTTCTTCCCCTTGGCGGCTTAATTTAGGGTCGCCGGCCCAGAACTGTGGCCGTCAATTGTTCGGCCAGAAGCAGGGCCTTGATCTTGCCCGCGGCCGTGAGCTCGTAGCGCCGCGATCTGCGCGATCCGGAGGACAGGAGCTCGCCTTGGGAAATCGCGTCTTGGAGGGTGCGATCCATGCGCCCTATGGGGTAGCCTGAGGCGCGCAGCCACTTGGCCACCAAGGTCGCTGTAGGCTTGGGCATGCTGAGAAGCCTTTCTGAGGCGATGAGAAGCACCAGGCAGGCATCCTTGCCTTCTTTATCGCCGCCCTGGATCTTGCCCCGCAGCGTGAGGCCGCCCTTCCTGGCCTCCACGACCGCGTTCCAGTCCACCCGGGGCTCGCGCTGAGGACTTCCCGGCGCGCCGCCGGCCACCGTCGTTTGGCGCAGGACGAACTCCTCGCGCTCCTGGCGCACGAACTCCGCGTCGCCTTCCGCTTCCATTTCGGCGCCATTGGGCAGCTTCAAGCGGACTCGGTGCGGGGTCATGACCTTATTATCGCATATGTCAAATGAAAGGTCTACCGATTGGGGATATGTCGTGAATAGGTGCTCTTATCGAGCTCAATGCGTTTTATATGTCAATCGATATGACAATAAATAAATTTATAAGTCATATAAGACGGAGTTAGGACGGACGTCTGGGAATAGAATGGGGATAACGTCTCGACGAGACCCCCCCTCGAGACGAAGAGAGAGTTGGGTCCGGGCCCCAATTGTTTCACGGGAAAACACGACCTTGGGAGTTTCTAGATTTTTGGGCCCACCCCTTGGGGAACGCTTGGCGAAGTTCGGGCTGAAGCTGAACCTGAGTAAGACGCGGCTACTGCGGTTTGAAAAGCCCCCAGAGACGAACGGGGGCGATCGTCTGGAGCGAGACGTGTTTGATTTCCTGGGATTCACGCATTACTGGGCGAAGAGTCGACGGGGTACGTGGGGCATGACCTGGAACTGCTCGCGGGCAGGCGACTGCCCGCCCTACCCGATAGTTTGAAATCATCAGCGATGAGAACGCGTGGATTATTTTTTTCAACGCCGTTTGAGTGGCGAACCGATTCTGCCAAGCGACCGAAAAAGGTTTTCCACAAACCAGTTTCAAGATGAGTTCGCGGATCAGTCCCGACTCAGATCCTCCGACCGAAAGATCCCTTCCCTTGCCGTCGCGATCCAGTTCCAATTGCACCGCAGTTTCGGATCGTCCCTTGGCCCGAGCGATCCCGACATGGGGCGATCCGAACGCGGCTCCCGCATCCGCAGAGAGTCAACTGAAGATTCCGGGTTAATGACAATGCCAGTCACTTAAGGCGCTCCTCCGTCGAGAATCTTTTCACGTCGGATGTT
>JBBTHA010000068.1:0-11105 GCA_038060535.1 Elusimicrobiota bacterium
GCGCCCAGCACGAAAACCAGCGCCGCGGCCGCAAGCCCCCAGCCCGCAAGCGCCAAAACCCGTCCCCCCCAACACGAACAGTCCCCGCGCGCGGCCGCCCGCGCGCAAGACGACACCCCGCCCCCTCGCGCCGAAAAAAGTCTCCCCGTCCGCGGAGGAGGAGGCCATCGGCGACGAGCAGCTCGAATCTCTCCTCAATGAGTCTGCACCCGCCTCCGTGAAGACGTCTGCGGCCACGCCGCCGTCTGTAGCGACGACGCCGCCCCCCCCGCCCAAGGCTTCCCCGGCCCCCGCGCCAAAAGAGACCCCCCCTAAACGCTTCACGCTGCCGGGGCTCGACCGTCCGGTCGGCCCCGGGAGACGCGACAGCGCGACTCAAAAAGTATCCTCAAAACAAGAGCCGGCGGATGCCGTGCCCGACGATGATCGCGCCGCCTTAGCTCAGGTCAAGGAGCAATTCGATTTCTGCGCCCAACTGCTGGCTCAAGGCGCTTATGGAGACCACTACGACACCTGCCTGTGCAAGGACGCCCGCAAGGCCGCGCCTTTCAACAACCAACGCGGGGCCTATGCGGCGTCGCTCAAAAGCAAGGCGGCCGCCGGACGCCTGGAAAACGCGGCCAAGATCATCTCCTCCAAGCTCAATGGGGCTTCGGCAACGGTCACCGCGCATTGGCGCGTCCTCCCCAGCGAATTCGGCCGCAACGAGACGCAGACTTGGCGCCTCGAAGACGGTCTGTGGTGCCGGGCGCCCTAGAGCCCGGCCAGAGCGGGCTGTAAAGATCCGCCGTCGCCCACGACCACGGTCACGATCTTGTCGAGGTCCAAGTGCGAGCGCACCGCGCCCATGGCCGAGGCGGGCGTGACCGCGGCCAGCCGCGATTCGTACGTCGCGATGGCGTCTCGCGGATCCCTCCCGCTTTCGGCCACGGTCGCCAAGAAACCCGCCACGCGGTCCAAAGACGACAGCCTCAGCAAGAACAACCCTCGCAGATGACGGCGCGAGTTCTCAAGGGCGGCGTCTTGAATGATGTCTTCCCGCAAGCGACGCACCTCCGAGCGCATCTCCTCGAGGGCGGGGCGCGCCACCTCGGTGCGGCAATCGGCGGACGCCGACCAGATGCCGCCGCGAGAGTACTGTTCCAGGGACGAGTAGGACCCGTACGTGAAGCCCCGCCGCGTGCGTAAATTCTCGAAAAGACGGGAATTCGCGGTCCCTCCCAGGACATGGTTGGCCACGACAAGAGACATATAGTCGGCATCTCTGGGATGCGCCGCGACGGTTTGCGCCAAGACCAGGCTTGCCTGCGCCGAACCCGGCCGATGGACAAGCGCCGTGCGGCCACGGCCGTAATCGGGAAGGGCCGGCGCCGCGGGCGCGGGAACGCCGGGCTTCCACGACGACATGATTCTCTCCACGACGCGGGCGGCGGCCTCAGGGTCCATATCGCCGACAAGAACCATATGCCCTGCGCCGGGCCGCACCCGGCTGTCATGAAAGGCGCGCATGCGCGGCGAGTCGACGGCGGCGATCTTGGCTTCGTCGGCGGCGCCGCGGCCGTAAGGATGGGAGGCGAAAAGCTCCTGGCGCAAGCGCTCCTCGGACAAAAAGTGGGGCTGCGATCGGCGCGAGAGAAGCTCCTCGAGGGCGTTCTCGCGCCACAATCCCACTTCCTCTTCGGGATAGGACGCGGCGGTCAGCGTGCGCGCCAACTGATCCAGGAAGCCGTCGAGATTTCGGGACAATCCCGAGGCCGAGAGCTTCAACCACTCCGACTCGCAGGAGGCTCCTATGGACCAGCCAAGACCCGTGTAGGCGCGCGCCACGGCCGCGGCGTCCTCTCCCCGCCGTCCCTTGAGCAAGAGGTCTTCGGCCGCTTGAGACAAGGCTTCTTGGCCCGGCTCCTCCTGCACCCTCCCGGCGCGCATCGCCAAGCGGACCTCGACAAGCGGCAGGCGCCGGTCGCGCGCCAGCCAAAGCGTCAAGCCGTTGGAGAGCGCCACGCGTGAAATCTCCGGAACGCGAACCGGCCGCGGCCTGCCGGCCGGCGGCGGCGTCAATCCGGGCTTGCGTGGGTCCTCGGCGGGAGGCTCGGGAGCGTCCGGCTCGGGCGCTTGCGCGACGGGATCGCCGGGGTCGACTTGCATGACGATGCGTCCGCGCGAACGCAGCCACCGCCGCGCGGCGCGCACGCAATCGCGGGGGGTGATCGATAGAAGCCTATCGAGATCCTTCCAAAATCCCTCGGGATCTCCGACCAGGGCGACGTAGGAGCTCAATGTTTGCGCCCGGTCGCCCAGCGATTGCTGCCCCTCGAACCATGAACGTTCAAGCTGTGTTTTTGCGCGCGCGAGCTCTTCCTGGCTCGGTCCCCCCTTGAAGAACCTTTCAAGAACCCGATCCAAAGCCGCGGTGACGACCTCGCGCTTCACGCCCAGCCGTCCGGAGATAAAAAACGCCGCCAGATCCGGCCCCCGCGCGGCCACGTGACTCGACCAGTAGGGCATGTGCCCGGAGGCGGAAACGGCGACGCGATCCGTCTTGACCAGCGCCTCATGCAGCGGGCTGTCGTCTCCCGAGCCGAGCATCGTCATCAACGCGGTCAATGCCCACCAGTCTTGCGACCCGCGCTCAGGGGTATGCCAGCCGACGACCGTCAGAGGCGTTTTCGCCAACGGGTCGCGGACGGTTTGGACCCGTTCTCCCCTCAAAGCCGCCTCTCGAAGATCGGGATATTTCGGCCGCCTCCGGCGAGGGATGGGGCCGAACAGCCTCTTGACCAGGCGACGCGCCTCGACGACCGAGATGTCGCCGGCCAGGGCCAAGACGGCGTTATTGGGCCCATAGTAGCGCTCGTAGAACCGTCGAACGTCGTCTAGACGCGCGGCCCGCACGTCCGAGATGACACCGATCGTTGGATGAGTCAGTTCCCATCGCGTGAAGGCCAGGGCGGCGATGTCCACATCAGTGGCCCGCCGGTAGGGCTGATTGAGATAGCTCTGACGCAGCTCTTCGATGACGATTTGCTTTTCGACGGCCAACTCCCTCTCGGAAATCGACAGGCCGCGCATGCGGTCGGCCTCCATCCACAACACGGACTCCAGCGCGTTGGATGGGATGATTTCATAATACGTCGTGTTCGTCTTCATCGTGTAGGCATTGTCGACGCCGCCGTGGGACTCGACGATCCGGGAGACCTCGTTGGGAGCCAGGTTCTCGGTTCCCTGAAACATCAAATGCTCGAAAAGATGGGCGAACCCCGCCCGGCCCCGTTCCTCATCCAGGGAGCCCACCTTGAAGGTGATGGAAACCGCGACAAGGGGAGCCGAGCGGTCCTCTTGAACGACGACGGTCAGACCGTTGTCCAGCTTGAAAACCCGCGCGGGCAGTCCCCGCCGCGGACGAAGCTTTGTATCTCCCATGCCTTAAGAGTTTACCATTCCCTGTTGACGCTCCGGCCGATTTTGACGGTATTGATCCCGGTCAACCTCTCTCATTGACAAAAGTCCTAATTCAGTCATAGGACTTCAGGGTATTCTCTGCTTATGAGATATCGTCTTCTGGCCTTGATTCTTGCCTGCGCCTGCGCCGAGCTGCGCGCGCAGTCCTTCGAGGACCGCGCCTCCGCCGCCATCAAACCCTTTAACGTCGAGGATGTTTTCGCCGACGTCGTCGAGTGCCAAATTCTCGACCAGATCAATATCCGCCCATACTCCCTCGAGGAAGCCGCGGACCTTCTCAAACCCTGCCTCAACGCGGTCGCCCGGAAATACGCGTCGCCGATCATGGTCGAAGCCGGGTTTCTCGCCGACTCACAGAACAGCCGCCGAGGCGGCAACGGCTTGATCATCAAGACGGATTTCGCTCCCGGCTCCAAAGCCCATCGCGATATCGTCTCTTCGCTCACGCGCCGCGACGGGCGCCTGCTCGGGCATCGCGCCCGAGTCCTGGCCAAGGATCAAACCTCACCGGCCCCGGTCAGTTCCCTGCAGCGGGGGCTGTCCTCATGCCTGACGATCACCGTGGTGCGCGACATCCGCAGCGGCGAGGATTTCATCAAGATCTACGGACGGTGCTTGACCCAAAATAAGGACCTCAAGATCAAGCAGCTGATCCCCGGAGACGGCCTGGCGATCAACGTCAAAACCGACGCGCCCGCCTTCGCCGACTACAACGGACTGGTCACGGTCAACGCGGGAAAAGGCCCGGTCACCATCCGGGTCACGGCCTCCGCTCCCTGACGCGTAATTCGGATTCTCCGCGGGGTGCTAGAATAGCTTCGTGCCCGCGCGATCGCTGACCGCCGCCGCCTTATTTCTGGCGTTCGCAGCAGCCGTGCCCTTTCTTCCGGCGCTCAACGGCGCGTTCCTCCACTGGGACGATCGGGTGTTTCTCTTCGACAACACCGCCTGGCGCGGATTTTCCGTGTCCAGCATGCGCTGGATGCTGACGACCACCTATTGCGGTCCCTACCAGCCCCTGGCCTGGGCGACTTACGCCCTCACCCATCGAATTTGGGGATTGTCGCCTCTGGCCTTTCATGGCGTCAGCCTCGCCGGGCATGCCGCTTCAACGGCGCTGTTTTTTCTCGTGCTGCGGGAGATTCTCGCCAAAGCAACACCCGCCGCGGCGCCGCGCGAACGAATGTTCGCCGCCGCATTCGCCGCTCTTGTTTGGGCGGTCCATCCTCTCCGGGTGGAATCGGTCGCGTGGATCGCCGAGCAGCGCGACGTTTTGTGCGCGACTTTCTCCTTGCTCACGACCCTGTTGTATTTACGCCGGCCGGGATCGGACCCATGGATCCTCGCCTCGTTGACCCTGGCCCTGCTCAGCAAGTCGAGCGCGGTCGCGCTCCCTCTGACCCTGCTCGTGCTCGACGCCTGGCCCCTTGGCCGACTCAAAACCGAGGGCCGCGCCGTCTTCATCGAAAAAATCCCGATGCTGCTCTTGGCGTTTGCCTTCGCCGCCATGACGTTCCTCGGCCACCGCGTCGATGGGGCGATTCTCTCCGATCCGATCGTCCTGCGCGCGCAGATCGCCCTCCATAATTTCGGGTTCTATCTTGTCCGCATCCTCTATCCGATCGGGCTCTCGCCTTATTACCCGCTGGCCCCGGACTTCAGCCTCGGGCTCGCCCCGGCGGCGGCGATCGCCGTCGCGGCGGCGGCCTCGTGGAAATGTCGACGCGAATATCCCGCCGTGACCGCGGCCCTGGCGCACTACGCCGCCGCCCTCCTGCCCATGGCGGGCCTGATGCGGGTCGGTGGGCATTTAGGCGCCGACCGCTACACGCTCGTGGCCTCCATGGGACCGGCGGCTTTGGCCGCGGGCGCTCTGCTGAGCGCGCGCCGGCGCGCGCCGCGCGCCGCCTTGACGACGGCGCTGCTCGTCACCGCGTCTCTTGCCGCCCTGACTTGGCGCGCCGCCAAGACCTGGCAGGACGACGCGTCTTTGTGGGCGAAGGCCGTCGCCTACGACCCCAAGTCCGTGCAAGCGCGACTCAACCTCTCCGCCGCCCTGCGGCGCGCCGGACGCCCCGACGAGGCCGCGATTCATGAGCGGATCGCCGCGGAACTCGATCCCAAACTCCCCGGCCCCTGGAACAATCTCGCCGGATGGGCTTTGTCCCGCGGCCGTTGGGCCGAAGCCGAGACGTCGGCCCGGCGAGCCCTCTCATTGGAGCCCAAGCTCGCCGCCGCCCACTTCAACTTGGCCTGCGCCCTGCAAGGACTCCAGCGAAACGACGAGGCCTTGCGCGAACTGCGCCGGACTCTGGAGCTCGAACCCTCGGACCCGAAGGCGAGAAACAATCTCGCCCTCGAACTGCTGCGCCGCGGTTCCGCCCTTGGGGCCGTCGCCGAGCTTCGGCGGGTGGTCGCCGACGCCCCCCTGTGGGCCGCGGCGCGCCACAACCTGGGAAACGCCTTGACCGTCCTGGGACGCCACCGCGAGGCGGCTCTGGCCTTCGACGAGGCGGTGCACCTCGATGCGGCTCTTGAGGAGGCCTGGGTCAACGCGGGCAACGCCCAGGCCCGCCTCGGACGATACGACGAAGCCGCCCGTCGTTATGAACGGGCCCTCGCTTTGAAGCCCGACGACGCCCAGGCGCGACGCAATCTCGCCGCGGTGCGGCGCGCCGCCGGTTCCTAGCCTAGCGAGTGCCGGTTCCGCTGCCCGAACCGGTGCTGAAGGAAGACGAGGTCACGGTTAAGTCGAGGACCGCTTGTTTGGCCGCGATGCCGTCCTTATTGACGAGGGTGAGGTCCATCTTCGTCGCGGCCGTCGGAAACGCGTCAGCGCTTTTAAAGGGAAGCAAGTTCACCTTGGCTCCCCCGGAGAAGGCATCGTAGTTGAAAGCCGAAATCGTGTAGCTGCCGCCGGTCGTCGTGGCCACGTCCGAGCCCGCGCCCCCCAACGTCCGCGCCCCGAAATCCACGCCGAGGCTGAAGGTGAACGTTCCCGTCAACGAACCCGTGTAGGAGCCCGATCCGACGTATTGGCCTCGGCCGCTGTCGAGTCCGCGCACCTGGTCCCACGACGAGGGCCCGTCGGCGATCGAGGTCTGCGCGGCGAACTGGGACATGTCCGGCATCGCGGCGTCAAGACAGGCGAGCGCGTCCCAGGAACGGTTCCGGCCTTGCGCCGCCTCCTGTCCGGAGTTCTCGCTCGTCGCGCCGCCCTCGTCGTCTCCCTCGCTCTTGCCCTTGGGCTGCGAGGACAACGCGTCTAGAATCCCGCGCAGCTGCTCGTCCGTCAAACGAAACGGATCGGAGGGCGCCTGCCCCCGCCTGACCGTCACGCCGTAGCCGCTGCGGTCGATGTCCACCGAGCCCCGCTCGTTGCCGACCGTGATGCCGCCGGCGTTTTCCTCGGCATTGTTTTCGGGGCTCGGACCGATCAAGACGATCGTGGCCTGCTCGGCGCTCGCCGAACCCGCGACCATGGTGCCTCGAATGCCGATGGTGGCCACGGGCGTCTCCACCTTCATGCTGTCGGGATCGCGGCGCGCGACCTTTCCGGTCACGAAGCGGAAGGCCCCCTTGGCGACCGAGGCCGAGATCTTTCCGGCGCCGGAGGCCGGGTCGTAAACGAACTCGTCCAAAATCATATCGCTGTTCGGGCCGAGGCTGAAGGAGGTCTCGTCGTTGAGGAGAATCTGCAGCCTACCCTCGGACCCCGTCACGACATGATCGCGGGTATAGACCGGTTTTCCCGTTTCCACGACGCGGCCCGCGGACTGGCCCGGGGCGGTCGCGTTAACCGGGCCGCGCACGGCGGCCGCCACGCCGATCACGGGAACCGACACCGCCGCGGCCCGAGCCGGTCCGGCCCACAGCGAGAGAAGGGCGAGTATCAACGAGCTCATGATCATATCCCCCAGGAATAAATCATCATAGCGGTCAGGCGGTTATTGCTGTAGGTGAAATTCGTCAAGTTGGAACTTTGCTGGAAGCGTTCATAACCCAAGGTACCCGTAAATCCGTCCAGCCTTTTCGAGACGATATTCATGGGCATGCCGTACAATAGACTGAAAGTCGCCGCGTTGTCCTGGCGCACGCGCTCGCTGACCGACTTGTCGGCGCGCTCATAGCGGTCGAGGTCCACGGTCGCACCCGCGCTCGCGAACATGCCCCGGCTCAACAGGCGCGTGTAGTCGACGCCGATGGACTCGCGTCGATACGCCAGATAATCCGCCCGGGCGAACTTGCGCCGGTGGCCCAGCGACGCGGAAAACCGGTCGAGGGGCGTGGCGAGGAAGCGGCCCGTCACACCGAACGTGTATTGATCCCCCCGGCGATCGGCACCGGCGGTCACCGCCGGAGCACGAATAAAGCCTTGATCCGCGCGCTCGAATTCAGCCGCGAGTTCGCAGCGGCGCGAGATCCGGCGCGTCAGGCTGAGGCCCGTGCTGAAACTGCGCAGATACGTGCTTTGAGACAATAGAACATGGTCGAAACCCGCCGTCGGCGCGATGTCGACCCAGCGCGTATGGATCACCCCGCCGGCCTTGGCCGTGTAGGCCTGCAGGTCCAGGATGTCGACCAAAGTCTGCTCGCCCCGGAAGTAGCCCACGCGCGCGAACAGGGAATGCCGGCGGGCTCCGCCGATGTCGCGCGCGACGCCCAGGGAGGCGGCCAACTGAATGTTGGTGTCTTCGCGCCGCGTGGAATCCCCGTTGAGCGTGATCGGCTGGGCGAGAAAAAGCCTCGTTCCGGAATCCGGGGCGGTGTTGCGGTTGTCATCGTAGCTTGAGCCCAAGGAGAGGCGCGCGTCGAAGTGCGTCTGTCGTTTTCCCGAGGCGACCAGACGCATGTATTTCTCGGCCTCGGCCTTCATCTCGGCGGAGACGGGACGGCTCAAGACGGCCCTGAGTTCGCGTTCGGCATCGGCGATATCGCCGAGCCGATACAGAACCGCCGCATAGAGAAGACGCGTCGAATCGCGCTGGGGAGCCAACAGCATGACGCGCTCAAGCGTCGTGCCCGCCCCGCGCAAGTCTCCTCGCTGGATTTGCTCACGGGCGTAGCGTTCGTTGAGCTCGACGTCTCCGGGAGCGGCCAGAATCCGCTCGAAGCCGATCTCCCCGGACTCCGATTCTCCTTTGGCCTGCGCGGCCGACCCGGCCGACAGCGTCATCGCCGCGATCAAAACGACTCCGATGCATCGCAGTTTCTCTTTCATGGCCATCGGCGCGTATTATCGCACACTCGAACATTAAAGTACAATTCGCCCCATGCCCCGGTTTTCCAGGCACATGCAATGGGCGCTTCCCGGCGCGGCGCTGATCCTGACGGCTCTTCTCCAGGCCTCCCAAACGCCGTGGACGACGTGGGCGCAACACCGCGCCTTCGACGCCTTCGAGCAACTTCGGCCGCGGCCCTACGTCGACGCGGGAGTGCGCGTCATCGACCTCGACGATGAATCCTTGGCCCGCCTCGGCCAATGGCCGTGGCCCCGCACGATGATCGCCCGACTCGAAGGCCGCCTGCGCGAACTGGGGGCCGCCGCCACCGCCTATGACGTTTTTTTCTCAGAGCCCGACCGCACGTCGCCCGCGCGCCTGGCCGCCTCCTGGCCCGACACCCCGGAACTCGCGGTCCTCAAGGCGCGCTTAGCGGCGCTTCCCGACCACGACGCCGTCCTCGCCTCGGCGTTGAGAAAAGGACGCGCCGTTTTGGGATTCGTGCTGGTCTCCCACCCCAACGACGCCCGCCCCCAGTCCAAGGCCTCATTCGCGATCGGGGGAGACGCCCCGCAGGCCTTCCTGCGCCGCTACCGCGGCGCGGTGATGAATTTGCCTCAGCTGGAATCCGCCGCGGTCGGACTGGGAAACGTGGGCTTCGAACCGGAAGTCGATCAGGTCATCCGCAGCGCGCCGATGATCTTCCGTCACGAAGACGCCCTGCTGCCTTCGCTCGCGCTGGAAGCGCTGCGGGTCGCCCAGAAGGCGACGACCATCGGCGTCAAGTCCTCGGGCGGCAGCGGAGAACAGGCCTGGGGCCAGCACACCGGAATTTCAGCTGTCAAAGTCGGTCCATTCGTCATCCCCACCGATGAGGCCGGACGAATGTGGCTGTACTATGCCGATCGGGCGCCCGGACGGACCATCCCGGCCTGGACCCTTTTCGAGAAAAACTTCGACCGTTCCTCGGTCGAAGGCGCCATTTGCCTGGTCGGCACCAGCGCCGCCGGACTGCGCGACATACGCGCGACCCCGCTCAATCCCGCCAGCCCCGGCGTCGAAGTCCATGCCAACGCCCTCGAACAAATCATCACCCAAACATTCCTTAAGAGGCCGGACTGGGCGCTGGGCGCCGAAATCCTGTACCTGCTCGCCTGCGGCTGCCTGCTGCTCGCCTGTCTTGGCCGCGCGGGAGCGATATGGTCTGGCCCCCTCGCCGCGGCGGCCATCGCGGGTTCGATCCTTTTTTCCTGGCACGCCTTTACCGCCTGGCGCTGGCTTCTCGACCCGATCCTGCCGTCGTTGGGATTGTTCGCCGTCTACGGCTCCTGGTCGGCGGTCGGTTTTGTCCGAACGGAACGCGATAAAAGGCGCATCACCGACACCTTCGGCCGATACTTATCCCCGAAAGTGGTGGAAACGCTGGCCAAAAACCCCGGAACCCTCGAGCTCGGAGGCCAGACGCGGGACATGACCATCCACTTCTGCGATATTCGAGGGTTCACCACCATTTCGGAGGCGTTCGACCCGCACGGTCTGACGGAGTTCATCAATAAATTCCTGACCCCGATGACCCAGATCATTCTGGACCATGACGGAACCATCGACAAGTACATGGGCGACTGCATCATGGCGTTTTGGAACGCGCCGATGGATGTCCCCGATCACGCTCGTCGCGCCTGCGCGGCCGCGCTGGCGATGCACGGGCGCCTGGCAGAACTCAATGCGCTCTGGCAGGAACAGGCCAAAAGCGCGGGCCGACGGCTTCCATTAATAGAGATCGGCACAGGCCTCAACACCGGGCCTTGCGTGGTGGGAAACATGGGTTCGACCTTGCGCGTCGACTACACCGTGCTCGGCGACGACGTCAACCTCGCCTCGCGCCTGGAGGGCCAATCCAAAACGTACGGCGTGCCTATCATCATAGGGCCCCACACGCGCGAGCAAGCGCCCGAATTCGCCGCCCTCGAGCTGGATCTCATCAAGGTCAAGGGCAAGACCCGTCCCGTCACGATCTTCGCTTTGCTCGGCGATCCCGCCGCCGCCACGGACGCCTTTCGCTCCTTGACGCAAGCTCATCAAGCCGTCTTGGACTGCTATCGAACGCGGCGGTGGGACGAAGCCGCCGAGCGGATCGTCGAAGCCCGCCGTCTGGGACGTTCTTGGGAGCTCGATAAGCTCTACGACCTCTATGACGCGCGAATCAACGCCTTCCGCCGCGACCCCCCGGACCCCGCCTGGAACGGCGTTTTCACCGCCGCGACGAAATAGCCCGAAATCTTCAGTGAGAACGCGTGGATTATTTTGTTCAAAGCCGTTTGAGCCGCGAAGACGCTAAGCGATTGGCCCAAGCGACCGAAAAAGGTTTTCCACAAGCTCGTTTCGAGACGAGTTGCGGATACGTCCCAACTCAGATCCTCC
>JBBTHA010000069.1:0-9587 GCA_038060535.1 Elusimicrobiota bacterium
GTGCCCACGGGCGTGCGGGGCGGGCGGGGCGGTTTGGCCGCGGTGACAACGGTCTACACGTCCAAGGATCTCTACCGGGACGGGGCGGTGTCGGGCCCGGTGTTTAAAAAAGGAGACGACGGTCCTCGCGAGATCTCCATCAAGATTTACACCACCCGCGACGAGAAAGGAGCGCTCGTCAATCAAATCGGCGTTTTCGACGTCAGCGATCCCCGCGACCCAATCGGCCAGCGCTTCGACTTCACCGCGGGCGAGAAAACGTTCATCCTTGACGACCGCGCGAGCGACAACAGGAAGTACAACCTCATCGTGAAAAACGGCGAGATCTTTTTCGGCCGTCCCGGGGCGAAGCCGGGGGAAGAGGGGACTCTGTCAACGACCATCGACGAGCTGATGCTCAAGAGGGCCGACCAGGCCGCGCGCCTCAACACCGTCTTTTCCGTGGGGGGGCAGGATTTTTACGGGGTTCCCCAAGGCGGCAAGACTTGGGCTTTGGCGCTTTTTCCCGTGGACAAGATCGATGCCCGCGCCCGGATCAATCCCCTCGAGTTGCGGCCGGATTTGTACGCCGATATCGGGGAGCGCAACAGCGAGGGCCTGACCGTGGACATTCCCTATGAGAAGGGATATCACCTCGGCAGCGTCGAGGGCAAGGAGTACCATCTGGAGCGCAAGAACGGCGTTTTGGCGGTCGTGGAGGGGCCCGGCGACAAGCCCAAGCCCAAGACAGACGCCAAACCCAAGGGTGATGAGCCTGCGGGCGACAAGGGGCGTGCCGGGCGCGGGGGTTCGTCGGCGGGAGAAAAATCCCCCGCCGATATCGTGCAGGATCTCCTGGAGAAAAACGTGAAGTGTAAGAAGCCCCAGGACAGCGCCACGGCCGAGCTCGACGAGGATCTCAAGGGGAAATACGGCGTCATTTCGTGTCTGCAGCATGACAATAAGTGGGCCTTGTTCGTGCTCGTGCCCAAGAAAGACGCCGAAGGGCAGCAACTCATCTATCAGGATCCTTCCGGAAAGATGCGCGGGCGTTTTTATAAGCACTACCTGGCCCTGGAGTCGGAGAGCCACCACGAATACTTGGATCTGACCCAGCACGCGAAGGGCAAAGACGTCGGATTTCAGTCCGCGGGCACGGTGACCTTCGAAGAAGACGGGAAGGGAAAAGCGGCGAACATGTTTTCCGACAAGGAGCTCCTTGTCGACATTCTCAAACGCCACATGGGCCTCGCCGAGGAGGACGGGGCGAAGATCAAGCAGCGCGTGACCAAGCATGCGGGCGACGGGGCTTATACGATGTTCGCCAATGTCGGTGAGGACGGCTTGCTTGTCGCGATGAACGCGGGCCCCGTCTGGCGCGAGGTTTTCCCCGCCGACGCCGAGATGAGGGGGAAGGATCGCTCGACTCCCGGGAACAAGGATCTATACGCCCGCGCCCCCGGGCCGGGAAATATTTTCGAGGGGGGGGTGTCGTCGGACGACGCGCCTTTTCCAAAGACGCTGGACCTCGACGCGGCGCATAAGGCTGAAGCCATCAACGAGAAGTCCGACATCGTTCTCTACAAAAGCGTCGCCGATCCCAAGGCCAATAAAGAGGACGACAAGTACTACCTGATGTTCAAAATCAAATCTCCGGACAAGGGCAAGGAGATGGTGTTTCGCACGAAGCACTTCGAGATCTTCAGCTCCGCGGAGAAGGGACGTCACTTGCCGGCGAATTACGGCATGGCCGGCTTGGTCGAGCTCGGGGACGTGATCGCCGACCGCAGCGCGGCCGGTTTCGGCTTCGTGCCCGGCAGCAAGGCCGAGCGCGGGGTGCTGGCCGTGCTGCAGAATTTGCGCGTTCCCAGCGAGAACGCGAAAAACAAGGGCGCCAACTGCGCCGGCCCCATTTTCTGGTGGGGCGTGGCCGACCGCGAGGCGGCCTTGAAGATCTGCAAGGACGATAAATTTTAAACGTCGGGTCATTCGTTTGGCATCGGGATCTCGTCTTTGCTTGTAGCCATTGACTGTCATTAAAATGTACATTATAATGACATTGGGATCAGGGGGCCTATGAGAACCGCGACATTCAGCGAACTGCGCAACCAGGCGAAAAAGTATTTCGACGCCGTGGAAGGCGGCGAAACGATCGAGATTTATCGGCACGGCAAGCCCGTCGCCATTCTGTCTCCGATTCGAGCGCGGTCCTTGGAGCGTTGGAGGACGGCCCGGCCCCTGGCGCTGAGCGGGGCGTCCTTGAGCCATGCCGTCCTTGCCGATCGCGAAGATGGCCGTTGATGCGGATTTTCCTGGACTCTTCCTCTCTGGCTAAACGCTACATTATCGAGCCCGGCACGGACCAGGTTCTTGGGCGATGCGGGCAGGCTGATGAGGTCGTTCTCAGCGTCCTGTGCGTTCCCGAGATCATCTCCGCGCTCAATCGACTCCGGCGGGAAAATAAATTATCAAAGCCGCGCTACCGTCGTCTAAAGCGGGATTTCGCCGCCGATCTTGCGCAGGCGACGATTATCGACCTGACTTCATCGGTGATGGATCGCGTCGTATTCTGCCTGGAGCGTTCCTCGCTGCGGGCCCTCGATGCGATTCATGTGGCGTCGGCGATGGAGGCCGGGTGCGACCTTTTCATCAGCGCGGACCGACGCCAATGCGAAGCGGCAGCCGGGCTGCGGTTGAAAGTGGAAATCGTCGGCAAGCCCAGCTGATGCGTCGAAAGGCCCACAAAGTTCATAGGACTTTAGGCCCTGACAGGTAGACCCTCCCCTGTTATACTAGGTCTAGGACCGTGAAACCCCTCGCCCGCCGCGCCTTAGCCCTGAGTGTGGCCGCCGCGTTGTTTGCGGCGCAGTGGCCGTCTTGCGCCTGGGCGGCCGTCGTCGCCGAGCCCTCGCCCGCCGAGGCCATGGCCTTCTTTCGCAAACATGGGGTGGTCAAAGGCGATAACGATCCCCTGCTCTCGTATCTCGGCGGCGCCGGCCGGCTCACGCCGATCGGCCTGACGCTGTATCTGTCGATGTTAAAGCGCCACAACCCGGCCGACGAGGCCGAGGCGCTCAAGCCCGTCTTCGAACGCCTGCGCAAGAACGGCCCTTACACCGAGGCGCGCGCCAACAACGTCGGCCGGACGCTGCGCAATTTCGAGGCGAAGTTCGGCGCGCTCGACAAGACGCAGGCGGGCAGCGTCGAGGACTCCTTTCGCACGGGCGCCTTAAGCGAGGCGCTGATGACGGGTGCCGCGATCAACGACCCGCCCAAGCCCGGCTCCCACATGCAGCTCGAGGTCCCAGACGGCTTTGAGTTCTGGGATCGCGAGGGCCTGGCCTTTCGCACGACCAAGAACAACGTCACCACCTACAACCGAGAGCTGCAGAAAAACCAGAGGCTGATGAACGCCAGCCGCCCCGCCGACGTTCCCCAGATCCCCGAGACCGGCCGCTACAACTACCCGATGTTCGAGTACTCCTTCTCGCGCTTGAAAAGCCAGGAGGAGGATTACGTTCGGGCCCTGCGCATCGACCGCATGATCGCCTTGGCCGAGCTGCTGGGGCGCAATTATCCCGGGGACATGTGGTTCAACGATCCGACGCTCGAGGCGGACTTGATTCGCGACGCCAAGGCCAAGAACTACGATCACAACGGGCGCGTGGTCAACGTCTTCGAGTTCGTCGACTCGCAATTCGAGCTGCGGCGCTCGTATTTGGCGGGCAGCCGAAAGGCGGTGGAGCGCTTCCACACGGACATGCTCGCCTTAAAGGGCGTCAGCGTCATCACCGACGGGCAGGTCGGTACGATGGCGCTTAACGAGGCGAACGCCACGCGCTGGCTGACCATGACCGTCATCGAGACCCAGATCTACCAGGTGCGCAACATGAGCAAGCGCGTCGATCCGACGTCTCCCGACGCCCAGATGATCATGAAAATGATCGACGAGTCGGATCTCACCGTCGACCAGAAAATCCTCTATAAATCCCAGGGCGTGAAGATGAAGGCGCGCTTGGACGAGTTGACGCGCGTGCTCGACGAGGTCCGCCGGGCGCTGAAGGAAGCCGACTACGCGGGCAGCATGGAGATGCTCCAAGCCGTGCTCGGCTCCACTCAGAAGGAGCTGGGCGAGCTGGCCGCCGATTACGCGATTTACCTCGAAATTCCCTCTACGGGATGGTTGGCCAAGGCCCAGACCTACGACGGCTGGAACCCCTTCTACCACATCACGCGGGGGCTCTGGAAAAAGACACCCTGGGCAGGCAAGTACGCCGAGAGCATGAAGGTCCTCGAGGGGGACGGCAAAAATCCCAGCCTCGTTCAGGAATACAAAGCGATCGCCGTTCTTCTGGCCTCCGGCAAGAAAGAAGATTGGATCGAGGCGCGGCGGCGGATCATCGCGCTCAACCCGCGCGCCGCCGATTACGCTCTCAGCGTCCCGCTCAACGGCGAAGTGCCCAAGGTCAACGACGCCTTGCGCATCAGCTCCTCGCTGAAAGTCGCCCATGACCACATCGCCGTGGTGACCGAAACCAATAAGTCCCTCGACGCGGCGGGGACCTACCTGACCTGGGTGTCGGCCATCGCGCTGATGGCGACTCCCGTGCGCATGACGCTCAATGGGGTCGGCAAGATGAGCGGCACCGGCATCAAGCTGATCCAGGCCGGCGTCGAAACGGGCGGGGCGAAGGGGCTGGCGCTGCGCGCCGTGGGGCGAACGATGCTTGTCACCGGGGAGATCGCCAAGCACACCGCCGCACGCTTGAGCACATTGGAACCGGGCGCCGCTTGGGTCCAAAAAACCGGCGGCGACACGATGATCGGCCAGTACCTCGCGGCCAGCGGCGCGCGCGCGCTCAGCGTGGCCGGGCGCCAAGCGGCCTTCACCGCGATGTCGGCCGGCATCTCGGGGGGATTTACCGCCTTCAATCATCTCTGGGACATGGCGAGCTTGTCCGTGGGCGACCAGGAGATTTTGCGGCGCGGGCACTCGATGTTCTCGGAGGATCTTGCGGGAGCGGGAAACGCCTTCATGATGGGAGCCAAGGGCGGAGCGTGGTGGGCCAACGAGTCCTGGCACCCCGCGCTCGGCTACATCGGCTTGCCCACGACGGCCTACAGCGGCACGCGCGTCTCGGGGCTGATGGACACGATCGGCACGCGGGGCTTGTTCGGTTCCAGCACCCAGGGCCTTAAGACCCTGACTCATTCCCGATCGGCCTTGGAGGCCGCGGAGGCTTCGGGAGCTTCGGAGGGTTTGCTCGCCAAGCTTTCCGAGAAATCCTGGAAAACCGGCGGTCCCGCGGCGGCCTTCGGCATGAGCATGGTCGACAACGTGGCCAAGTATGCGCTGTTTAGCCAGGCGGCCGGCTGGCTCGGCGAAAAGTACGCGTGGAACGTGCACACGCGCGTTCCCATCACCTTGCCGCTTTTGGGCACCGTGACCAGCCCGCAGGAGGACGTGGAGCGGCGCATCAAGGTCTCCAATCAAGTCGGCCGCGCTTGGCTGGAGGCGCCGCTTTGGATCCTCCTTCCGACCTACGCCGCGCACGCCATCGCCGACGCGGCGCCGATGATGCGCTCGCGCCAAGGCGCGCTGCAGTACGACAAGGAAGGACGGACCGCGGAGTACCTGAGCAAGGCCAACGGCGAGCTGGTCAACTTCCTCAAGCCGGAGAAGCCCCCGCTGTCGCAGAGGATATTCGAGGCCCGCTTCTTCGCCGATCCTCCGGCGATGAAATGGGCGATGACCGAGCAGATCCGCCGGACGGGCATCCGCAAGGAACTGGTGCGCATGCTGGCGGGTCCCGAGGGCAAGATCGAGTCGATCAATCCCCTCGAGTTCTACAAGATGACGAAGCTGGCCGACAACAAGCGCTTCGTCAACGTCCACATGAACGACGAGGTGCGTCTCGTCGCCCATCAAGACTTCGTCGACGCCTTGCTCTCTCGCCCCAAACAGACGCAATTGGCCCTGCAGTCCAAGCCGGGCGAGCTCGTGGCGGGTTTCGGGCGGGTGACGCCGGAAATCCAGCTCGACATCGCGGTCGCGCTTTACTCGGCCGAGACCATGGCCGGCAAGAAGGTTCCGGCGGCGCTGTCGCAGACGGTGCTCTCAAGGCTCGGCCCTTACGTGGAGGCCAACGGCGTGACCAAGCCCTACGCCAAGGCTTTCATCGAGGCGGTGGGCCGGGCGCCGGCCGCCGCTCCGAAGCTCGACGCGGCCTTCGCCGAGATGAAACAGGCCGTGGGGCAATGGCTTTCGGGCAAAGGGGAGTTCGCCAAGAAGCCCTACAGCTCTTTGGTCACCTCCCTGCGCGCCCAGGCCGACGCCAAGCTCCAGGCCGGGGAACTCGCCCCCGTCGAGCACCGCGTGATGAGCTCGATGTATGACTACGTGCTGGCCATCGAGAAGCGCTTCAACAGCTTCAACAAGGTCGAAACGGTCTCGGGGCTCAACTCGGTCACGCTCGAGGCTTTGCGCACGGAGTTCTCCGGGCGTTCCGAGATGACGAGGCTGCTGGACGGTTTTTCCCGGGAGCTGGGCGACTACTCCCGCGCGCGCCCCGGCAAGCCCGTCGACGGCCCTCAGTCCGACGGGGCCTACTCGACTTTGCTGGCCAAATTCGGCAACGATCTCAACGCCGCGCAGGGGCGTCTGACGCCCAATGAGGCCTCGGCGCTGTCCAAGGCCATCACCGACATGAAGGCGGCGCCATGGGTGCTGCACGACTTGAAGGGCTCCGCCCTGCCGAGTTGGAGGCCGAAGCAGTTCATGAGCTTCATGGAATCGCTCGCCGAGATCGGCCAGGGAGGGCGCGAGGGAGCCTCGATCCGTTTGTTCCAAAAGCTCACCACGGGCGGGGGCAAGACCATGCTTGTTTTCGAGGGCCTGCTTCCCTTGGCCGAGGTCGACGCCGCCGCGCACAACAACATGGAGGTGACGTTCCTGACCGTTCAGTCCAACCTCGAGGCGCAGGCGCGCATGGAGTTCATCGCCTACAAGAAAATCGGCTCCAAGCTCACCTTCGACACCTATGAGGGCTTCAAGAGCAAGATCGCCGAGGGCAAGATGAAAGGCAGCAACGCTTTGAAGCGCTACTGGATATTGGGAGACGAGATGGACGGCGCGGCGCTGCAGCCCGCGCTGACCATCGGTCAGGTCTCGGGCTACGTGACGCGCAAGAACGGCGTGGGAGCGCGTCTCGACGAGATCGATACCTCGCTGGGCAAGCAGCTTGAGCGCGGGCGCTTGGAGCGAGCGTCCAATACCCGCACCGAGGCGCGGCGCCTGAGCAGCCTTTTTGAAGGGATCTCGGATGTCCGGGCGCAGTCTCCGGAAACCTCGGCCTTGCGCGCCGAGTCGCAAAGGCTGGAGGCGGCGGCCGAACAGCTGGCGGGCAAGAACGGCCGACGGGCGTCGACGCTCGTCGAGGCGAGGGTTCGCGAATCGATGACGCGCTTGCAATCCATGATCGAGTCGCTGCCGGCGCGCGACGGGGAGGTCGCGGCGACCGCCAAGCAGTCCCTCGCCCGCTTGGAGAAGGCTCTTAACTCCAACCCGGGATCGACACGTGAGTTCCAAAGGGCGGCGCTGGCGGAGCTCAAAACCGGCTTCAAAGAGCAGGGCCAGCTGATGGGGCTTCTCGACACTAAGGAGGGCTTCGGCCGCGTGACGCGGGAGGCGCGCAAGACGCGAGTCGCGCTGGAGGCGCGCATCGAACGCTTGGAAGGCGAGCGCGCCGCCGCCGAGAGCTCCAAGGCCAAGGGTGCGCCGCTGCGCGCGTCCGCTTTGAACCAGGAGATCGAACTCGCCCGGCAGGAAAAGGCCTTTGTCGAGCGTTTCGAGCGGTCCGATCCTTCCGCGCGGCTGATGAGCCTCGACAAGAAGATCACGGCCTTCCAGCAGGACGGAGTCGCGGGCGAGAAGCTCGGGCGCCTTTTGCGCGAGGCGTCCCGGCTCGACGCGTCCTTGCCGGCGGAGCGCCGGGCCGCCCACGACGCCTACCGCTCTAAATTGGCCCGGGTCTATGAGCTGGGCCGGGAGATGGCCGTCATCGATGAGCAAGTCGTCGCCGCCGGAAGCGCCAATCCGGGCGCCAAAACCGCCGCGCAAAATCGGCTGGCCGCCCTGGAAAGCGAGCGGGCCACCGTGCGCGCGGCGCTTAAATCGATGGAAGTCGAGCTGGGGGCGCGTCCTTCCACGGGCCATCGCGGGGTCTTGAAAAGCGAGGTGAAGCTCGACTTCGCGCGCGCGGCCGACGACATCGTCGGGATCGTCCAAAAGGCTCAGCCGGGCTGGGAAAACGCGGCGCTGCGTCTGCTCGAGCGCCGCCGCGGGCTGCTCGAGGCTTATGCCGGAGACGAGAACCCCATGTACCAGGTGTACCGGGAGATGAAAGACAGCGCCTGGTCGATCGCCCGCAACGACGCCTTGCTCAGCCAGGACCCGATCCGCTACAACCAGGCCGGCGCGCGGCTCCTGAAAAAGATCGACGGCGAGGGGCTGACGACTTTGGCGCCCAAGCTGCTGTGGAAGACGCTCAAAGGCGAACCGATGAAGGTCGAGGAAGTCGGCCTGACCCGCCAGTACGCCTGGAAGATGCTCAAGGCCTTGTTCCAAGACCCGATGACGCCCGTCACCCAGCGCGACAGCCAATTCTGGTCGTTCGTCAACTCGCTGCTGTTCCCCAAGGGGATCGCGCACGGCGAACGCGGCTCGTCCTGGGTTCGCTCCGAGATCGTCAGCCTCGTTCAAGGCTATCACGACAATCCGGCCGGGGTCCGCCTGGACGGCCGCACGGGCAAGTTCAACGTGGTGCACAACGGCCAGTGGTTCGAGAGCATGGACAACGCCACCCGGCGCTGGTGGGAGCTGGAGTACGGCACCGACTTGACTTTGCCCTACACGCATCAGTCGATCAGCACGATCAAGGACGTGACCACATTCAAGGGCTCGCGCTTCATCTCGCTGTCGGGCACGTCTGGAAAAGAGTTCGAGAGGCACATGAAGGAGCAAGGCGTGCGTATTTCCGGCAAGGGGTCGGACATGCCCGAAAACGTCAGCATGGACGTCGTCTCCGGTCCGGGGATGAAATTCACGCGCATGCGCGAGGCCTTGGAGTCCGTTTCGCGGTCCTCGCGCGAGCGCGTGGTCCTGCGCCCGACCGACCTCAGCCAGGCTCCGCGGGACGTCAAGGCCGCGGTCGATTCCTATCTTGCGGCGAATTCCCTGCCCAGCCGGGAGCCCTCCGTCGTGGAAATCGGAAAAGTCCAGTCATCGGCGGCGCGGACCTGGCTCAACGGCCTGCGCGCGACGCAAAAGGATTCGGGCCTCCTCGTGCTCAGCGTCTCCGACACGCGGGTGCTTCGCGTCGTGCTGGACTATCTCAAGCGCAGCGGCGTCAAACCCAACGAGATCGCCAAGGTCTTCTCCGACACCGAATACCTGCGTCTCAACGTTCCCGAGGCCAAGGTGCTCGACCAGATGAACCTCAACGCCTTGAACAACGGCGAGGTCAAAGTGCTCATCCTGGACACGCGCGTCGGCGGACGCGGCCTGGACCTCAACTTCAAGGGCGACCGCGACAATCCCACTCCGACGG
>JBBTHA010000070.1:0-13229 GCA_038060535.1 Elusimicrobiota bacterium
CTCCTGGCAGGTGAATGCGCTGGACGTGGACGTCGCTGTAGCGCATGGCGATTCGAAGATGATAGTGCCCGGGCGTTTCGTGGATGATCAAGATGCCGTCGGCGGGAGCGACGATGATGTCGGTGTCGCTAGGGATACGGCGATCCGGATCCCGGTCAAAGAAGCGCCTGAAGCCTTCGTGGAAAACGCCTTCCTTGAAGTCGGCGATGATCTGACCTATGCCGTCTCGCAATTCCGGAGGGATATCCTCGATGTCGTAGAAAAAGTTGATCGTCCGACCTTCGTGTTCGATGATGCCGCGCAGGGTCATGGCCGCCAGACCTCCCGCGCCGGAGAACGGCCCTGAAACCCCCGGGCGGCGAAAACCGCTCCGTAAGCTCCCACGTTGCGCAGCTCGATCCACGATCCCCGCAAACGGCCCAAATCTCGCGGCAGAGGGAGCATGACGTCGGCGGCGAGGATATCGAGGGGGTGGCAAAGATTGCCGAATATCCGGCAGCGGCGCGAGATGCGGCTCCCTGCGATTGCGTGCAAAACCATTCGATGAGGACCGATCAGGGCGGGGCGCAAAAGATGATGGATGCCGCCGTCGACGAAAATTTGGACCCACCCATCCCTCTCGCGCCAATCGAGGACCGGGGTCCAGTACGAAGCGGCCGGGGCGGCGACATACGTTCCCGGCTCGAAGATCAGCCGGCAGTTTCGGGGGAGGAGAGCCTTTTTCTTGGCCAAGACGGCGGTTAAGGGGGAGAGGTCTAGGCAGCGGCCGGTGGCGTAATCCACGCCGAATCCGCCTCCGAAATCGAGGCAGCCCAGGCGGAAATCGTGTGTTCGGGACACATCGAGGGCCGTGTCCACGGCTCGAGTCAGAAGGGCGGCCATTTCCGCCGAGCGAACGACCCCCGCCGCGGAAAAAATGTGCAGACCCTCAAGGCGCAGGCGCTGGCTGTTCCTCACGGCCTCCACCGCCGCGCCGACTTCTTGGGGCCTGAAGCCGTATTTTGCGCACGGGCCGGTAAAGGCGAAATAGCCCCCTGCGTCTCTGGGAGTCCGGGAGGACTGCGTGCGGGGAGTGATGCGTAGAAGCACGGGAACGGACCGCCGTCTGAGCGTGCGCGCCGCGGCGTCGAGAGCCTCGATTTCTCGCAGGCTTTCCAAGACGAAAAAAGCGATCCCGGCGCCAAGCCCTGCGCGCAGATCCGCGCTCGTCTTGGCGGGGCCGGTCATGAGGATGCGCCCTGCTGGAATGCCGCAGGACAGAGCCCGCTTTAATTCCTCGCTCGAGGAGACGTCGGCGCCGAGACCGGCGGTTTTCACCAGGCTCAGAAGGCGGGGCGAGGAATTAGCCTTGACCGCGTAGAATAGGTCGGCATGGCCGCGACTGAAAGATTTAAGCCGCGAGATTTGCCGACGGAGCGCGCTTTCCGTGTAAACAAAGGAGGGGGCCTCGAGGCGCATCTTTTCTATCGTATCAAAGAAAAAGCGGGGGTCGCTAGAAAATCAAACTGCACGGTTGGCCGATCGTGATGGACAACGCCTCAAGATTATGATATCTAGAACACATATGAAAATCCGATGGCTTCTCTCGTGCGTCTTCTTCGGCTGTCTCCCGGCGTTTGCGGTGAGCGCTCAGGCGGTCTCCGCGGACAGTGCGCTTTCCATCATCGATTATTCATCGTCGAAGGCGGCGCCTTCGTTCCAGGCCGACCCCCTCGGTGACAAGCGTCTTCTGTATAAATCCGATGCTTATGCCCTGTACCTCGTGCAGTCGCCCTCGGGAAAGCCTTTCCCCTTTTACCGGAATCAACACGAGTTTCTCGATTTTCACCTTTCATCTTTTGCGAGACGAATTGACCTCGGCGGCGGCAAAGAGATCAAGGAGTGGGTCGCCGAGGGCGAGACCGTCTTGTACTCCAAGGGCGTCATATTGGGAAACTGGACCGCCGTAACGAAGGATGATGTTTGGCGGACCCTGCAGATTCAGGCCCCGCCCAGCGCGCTAGAACTGGTGCCTTTCGAGGAAGGCCAGGCCTTCCGAAAAAAGCAAGCGTCATCCAAGGGGTTGCTGTCTTCGGCGAACCTCAATAAGGCGCTCAAGTCGACGCCTCGTTCGGGCTCCCGCTCGGTTCCCGTCGTTCTCGGGGAACGAATTCATTCTTACGCCATCGGAGGCTCGCAGCCCTTCAAGCTCAAGCCCGCGCTGGGAGACGAGATTCTGATCGTTCACGCGGGAGGGGCCCAAGTGTCCATGCGGGGCGGGAAGGCTTCCCTTGTGCGCAAAGGGCAGATTCTGCGCATCCCGTCGTCTTTGAGTGGAGAAGTCACCGTGACTCCCGAGGACAAGAGCGGCTTCGCGGCGCTTCATATCGTCATCATGAATTGACGTCCAAGGAACAGAAGCGGGACGTCACGCGCCGGGCGCGTCGGCGGCGATAAAATCTCCTAATTTCTTTTCGAGGCCGCTGAACTCTCCCCGAAAGCGCTCGATGAGCGGGAGAGCGGGGGCTTGAAGGGTGCCGAGCCATTGCTCCCGGCAAGCGCAGCTCCAATCCTGGGTTCGAAAAAATTCCGCTCCCTTGGCGGGTCCCCATTCGGAGTAGAGATCGGCCAGCGTGCGCAACGAAGCGCTGAGTCTTTCGGTGCATTGCGGGCAGCCTTGCGCGCGCCGCAGGATGGGGTCCGAGGCCTCGAACCCCATGGGGAAGGCCTTGAGGGAACCCGAGGCGTAGAGGCGGTTGAGGGCTTCTATCGTCGCATGGATCGAGACCGGGGAGAAGCGACCCATCCGGTAAAGGACATTCCCCAGGTACGATGCGCTCTTGATGTTGGTCGTCATCAACACGGTTCCGCAAACGCCCGCACCGAGGACGGCCTCCACTGATTCAACGGCGGATACGAGTGATTCCAGTTCGGTGAGAAACGGCGAACCTAGCACGATGTGGGCCTCGAGTCCTACATTGTAGCGCGCGGCCAGGTCGACCGTTTGGCGCAAGGTCCCGAGCGCGTCGATGGGGTAGCCTTTGTTCAAGAGGGTCTCTCTCACAAAATCGTTGACCGCCTCGATTCCCACGCCGATTTCGACGCGGATGTTCGGGGCGATGCATTCGCGTAGTTCCTGGAGGGATTGGGCGTTGATATCCGAGAGCCTTGATTCAAATCGATAGGTGGCGTGCGCGCCCCGCGCGATGAAGGGCTGCAGAATTTTTCCCGCTCCCCGAAAGAGCTTCAGGCGCGAGATTCTCGGCAGGGACCTCTCATGCAGGGTCATCGCCGAGCCCAAGTTGACGGCATAGATGTTCCTGCCTTCTCTGAGCGCCTTGAGAGAATCATCCTCGATGAACGCCAAGGCTTCCTCGATCGTTTCATCGAGAAGCGTTCCGGTCGGGGGATCGAAATCCGGGTGCTTGCCGTACCCGTCGCAGACCGCGCATCCTCCCGCTTCATCAAACCATGGGCAGCCCGTCGCGATCCATGCCAGCATGTTGATGCCGGTGAAGTGGAACCCCCAGCGTTTGGGAAACTGGGGAGCGGAGGGAACGCTCATGAGCAGACGCCTCATCCTGGCGCGAAGCGCGGCGTCTTGCCAGAGGGGGATGGCGCCGCGCAGGCTTTGCGCCGCTTTGTCCCAGGCGGCGGAGTCAATCGTGGGTTGGGATTTCATGCGTGCTGGTGATAGTACAACGGAACGCACCGTCATATCCACCCGTTCTGGCGTGTGGAATCAGGCTGGGGACAAATACTATAAAGCCTTTGTGAGCAAGAGCGAGCAGCACGGGCCGGCCGGCGTTCCGCCAGATGAGTGGCTGGCGGCGGCCAAGAGCCTGCGTCCCGAGTTTCCGGACGACGCCATGCGCGGGTATCGACGTCGTTTGGGACGATTGATTCAAAGCGTTCCTCGCGGAGCCGAAGAGACCGTTCCCTGGGTCCACTACAAGATGGGCAGCGGAAACATGGTTTGGATCCCGACGGGCTGCGCGTGGTTCGATGAAACCGGGGGATGCGTCGTGTGCGACGGTTACGGGAAAAATCCCCTGTTCTCCCGCGATCCCGGCGCGTTGGACAAGGCCATCGACGAAGCTTTAGCCTTTTGGGCCGAGGACGCGCGAAAAGCCCTGGCGGCCGGGGTCAAGCATTATCAGATCATCATGACTTCGGCCACGGTGTTCGACGATCACATGTTCCCCGCCGCTTCCCGCGTCAAGATGTTCAAGGGCATCTCAAAAATTCTTCGGGCCTACCTTGACGAGCGACCGGGAGCCACGACCTACTATCACTTTGAATCGCGGTTGTCGGACTACAATGAGGGGGCTTTCGCGGAGATTCGCCGCTGTATTCCTCGACCCACCCAGCTTTGTTCATCGGTGGGCATCGAGGCGTCTAGCCCCTTCGTGCGCAACGTCATCATCAACAAAGGAACTTCGGACGACATCATGGCGCGGCTGAAAGCGGTCGTCGAAATGGGGGCCCGGGAGGACGTCGGGATTCAAGGGAACGCGTTGCTGGGCATTCCTTTCTTGACCGAGCTTGAATCCATGGCCTCGGTCGTCGAAACGACGATGGACATCCTGGACGCGGGTTGCATCATGGCGGGTCTCATGACGAGCAATCTTAAAAAAGCGTCTTATATCGGACGATATCTTAATGAAATCGGGCATTTTAATCCGCCCTCGATTCATGCGACCGTCGCGGTCATGCGGCTGCTGTTGGACCGGGGTTATGGGAACATTTTACCCCTGGGGTTTACGAAAACCTCTCTCGTGAAGCGCTTCGCCGCGGGCTGCGAGCGATGCACCGATAAAATCGCCCACGCAATTGATTCCTACTTGATCGGGGTCACGAGCGAGGGAATCCCAACCGCCGAGGAGCGTTTCAGGAGATCCGATCTCGATTGCGCCTGCCGTCAGTCATGGCTGCAGTCGATAACCGCTTCCCGCGAGCCTCTATCGGATCGTTTCGAGTCCGAACTCGCCGAGGTGGAAAGAAAAATCTCCCGATTGCTGGGCGGTGGCTTGGAGACGAAAAATCCGGGATGATCTCCTGACGCGCGCTTCAACGCGCGATGACAACGTGGAGGCCGGAGTAGCCATCCTTGCCTTCGGGAGTGATCGTGATCTTCTCACGGCAGGCCGAGGGGATTCGAATGATATGCCCCTTTCTTATGAGAGACGACTTTCGCTTAGACTGGGAAATCCGAGCCGTTCCCGAGAAGACGATGAGAATCTGGTCTCCCGACACGGATTTTAAGTTCACCGGACCGTGGCCGTCGCCCAGCGCGGAGGCCTGGAGCGTCCGGGCGAGAAGAGAGGGGATCGGTTTCGACGCGGGCTTTAGGCTGAGTTGGGAGAACAACCCTGCCGTGGAGCGAAGGCCGCGGCGAACGGACATGCCCTCCTCGAAGGGTACGGGTTTTTGCGGGCTTCCTGGAGCCTGCACTTGAAGGGTTTCCCAGAACATATCCGCAGACGCGGCGGTGAAATTGCCCAGGATGATATTTTTACGGTACAAGACGACATCGCCTGGGGAGACCGGTTCTACGATCTCCCCTTCGACGCCCCGGTTGATCCTTCGCTGGAATGAAGACAGGTGCAAATCGAGGAATTCCGCGTCGCTTTGATAGAAGGGGAGAAGCCTGTTGGCTTGCGTGTGGGTGTAATAAACCGAATAGGAGTCGCAGGAAAAAAGCGTCCGCCGTTCTCCAAAAACGGCGTTTTGGATGACGGCCAACTCCTCCAGGCGCTGGCTCCCGGCAGCCAATTCCGGCCACGAAAAAAAACGGGCGGGGAAACGAAAGGAATCGCTGGGCGGCATGATCTTTAAGCTAGCAGAATCTCTCGGGCCTGTCCAGTCATATCTCCCCTCGTCCGCGGGCAACCGCGAGGAAATTCCCTATGACCAGGGCATCGAGACGTCCTCTGAGAAAAGTGGAGACGGCGTCTTCCGGCGTGCAGACGATGGGTTCCCCGCTGAGATTGAGCGAGGTGTTGAGCAGGATGGGCACGCCGGATATCGAACCGAAGCGGCGGATGACGTTCCAGAACCTGGGATTGGCCGCGCGCGACACGATTTGAACTCGGGCCGAGTCGTCGACGTGGGTGACGGCGGCGAGTCGGCCGGTCCATTCGGCGCGGACCCGGGCTACGAGCAGCATGTGAGCGTATTCGTGCTCGTCTCCAGGAGCGACATGAAAATAGGTCGAGGCCTTTTCAGAGATCACGGCCGGAGCAAAGGGCAGAAATGAGTCGCGGCCTTTCACGGCCGCGTTGAGGCGGTCGCGAACGCGGGCGTCGCGAGGGTCGCCGAGTATGCTGCGATGCCCCAGAGCCCTCGGCCCGAACTCCATGCCGCCTTGAAACCAAGCCACGATTTGCCCTCCCGCGATGCGGCGCGCGGCCTCCGTCGCGACGGCTTCGCCCGAACGCAGCCTCCGGAAGCGGAGTCCACCGTGCTGGCGCAGAGCGCGGGCGATGCGCTCGGCTCGGAAGGAAGGACCCCAATAAGGCATTGACATGCGGCCGAAATGTCCGGAAGGCATGTGTTGGGCGCGCGCGTAGAGAGCCGCTCCCAGGGCGGTCCCATCATCTCCCGCGGCGGGCTGAATGAACATGCCGGAAACGTGGAGCGCCTGTTTAATGGCGGCGTTCGCCCGGCAATTGAGGGCCACGCCCCCAGACAGACAGAGGTTTTCAGCTCCAGTTTCCTTTTTATAGTGAGACAGTATGTGGATGAGCGCCCGTTCCAGCGAGTCCTGTAAACCGCGCGCGATGTCCTGATGGCGAGGTTCGATCGCGGCTCCCGGAAGACGGGGAGGACCGAAGATCTCGGCGAGTGATTTCAGGCTTTCGCTAAATGATTCTCTCTGTTCGGGAGAGCGGTTGGCGCTCAGCAAGGAGACGGCGTAGCCGCCGTCGTCTTGGAGCCTGACGATATCGGAAAAGGCTTGGCGGTAGGTTCGGGGATCGCCGTAGGAGGCCAGTCCCATCACCTTGAACTCGTCTAGGAACAGGGAGAAGCCCAAATAATGGGTGAAGACGGCGTACAACAGGCCGAGGGAATCGTCCACCGAGATTTCGCGAAGCATCCGGATCTTATTGCCCTGGCCGAGATACACCGTGGCGCTTTGACGTTCCCCGCTGCCGTCGCTGACCAGAATCAGGGCATTGTCGAAGCCGCTCAAATAGAAACAGCTGGCGGCATGAGCCAAATGATGGGGAACGCAGGTCAGCTTTTTGCCTAGATTCGAGCCCGGAAAAAATTCGCGGAGCTTGTTGGCGAGGGCCAGCGATGAGTACACGGCGTCAAAGCGATCCGCGGAGGCGTGGCCCGCGGCGACCATGCGATCGCGCAGCGCGTCGTAGGCGAATCCATGAGCCACGAAGTCCACCTCATCGAGGGATATTCTTGAGCGCCTGAGGCAATAACGCGCGGCGTCGAGGGGGAATTCTCCGCAGGCTTTGCGCCGATTGAATCTCTCCTGCGCCGCCGCCGCGGCCACTCCGGCGTCGGTGACGAGGGCGGCGGCGGAATCGAAACCCTGGGCGTTGCGATACATCCTTGGGTCTAGATGCGGGAATTCTTTTTGCTTGGCGGCGACGCTGCCATCAAGACCGCTGAGGCCCAAGACATTCATCGGCGACAATGTTATCATTCTTGCCCATGAGCATCGCGCGAAACCCATGATGAGGCAGGGGGCGTGTCTGCCGGCGCTGTTTGAAGAGCAGGCGCGTCGGACGCCTTCCGCCGTCGCCGTCGAGCTCGGCCGGGACAAGTTGAGTTATCGGGAGCTCAACGCCAGGGCCAACCAGGTCGCGCATGAATTAAGGTCCAGGGGAGTCGGCCCTGAATTCATCGTCGGCATCTGCCTGCATCACTCATTTCAGATGCTTGCCGGGCTGCTGGGAATCCTTAAAGCCGGGGGGGCGTATTTGCCTCTGGATCCCACCTATCCTCGGGAGCGGTTGGCGATTTTTTTGGAGGACGCCTCTCCCCGCATCATCCTCGTGGCCCCGGACACGCAGGGATGTCTGCCCCCGCACAGCTCCGAGGTGATTGTTCTGGAATCCGATTGGGGCCGTCTGCAAGACGGGGAGGCTTCAGACCTCGACGTCGGGCTGGGGCCGGGACATCTGGCCTATGTGCCTTACACGTCGGGATCGACCGGGCGTCCCAAAGGCGCCGAGATCTGCCATGGGGCTCTGGTCAACTTCCTGGGCTCCATGCGGCGCGCGCCGGGGCTCGAGCCGGAAGATCGATTCCTGGCGTTGATGCCTCTGTCGTTCGATATCTCGGTTCTAGAGCTTTTTCTTCCGCTGACCGTGGGGGCGACGGTGGTGTTGGGCGATCGGAGCGCCTTGTACGACGATGATCGCCTTCTCTCGGTCGTTCGAAATTCCCGGGCGACGGTCATGCAGGGGGCGCCATACAATTGGAGCAGCCTTTTGCGCGCAGACTGGAAGGGCGATCCGGGGCTCAAGATGCTCACCGGCTGCGAGGCGATGCCGCCCGAGCACGCCGCGCGTTTGGCCCGGTTAGGGCGCTCCCTCTGGAACCTGTACGGCTTGACAGAATTGGCCGTGTGGTCCACCGTTTATCGTTATGAAGGGAGGCCGGGTCCGCTGCCCATCGGCAAGCCCATCGATCATACGTATGTTCGCATTCTGGACTCGAACCATCAGCCCGTCGCTGACGGAGACGTCGGAGAACTGCATATCGGCGGAACAGGTCTGGGCCGGGGATATCTCAACTCCCCGGAGTTGACCGCGGCGAAATATATCCCCGATCCATTTTCCCCCGAACCCGGAGCGCGCATGTTCAAGACGGGGGATGAGGCAAGGCTTTTGCCCGATGGGAATATCGAGTTCCTCGGTCGGAGAGATTTTCAAATCAAGTACCGCGGGTTTCGCGTCGAGCCCGGAGACATCGAGGCCGCCTTGGCGCAGCACCCCGGGGTCGTCGCCGGAGCCGCAGCTTTGGTAAAAAGTTCCGATGGAGAGGCCGCGCTGACGGCTTTCGTGGTTCCCCGCGGCGCCGAGCCCATAGAGCGCTCTCTGCACTCGTTTATGCTGCAGAAATTGCCCGATTTTATGCTTCCGGAGAAATACGTATTCCTGCCTCGTCTTCCTCTCACGCCCAGCGGGAAAGTCGACCGGCGCCTGCTGGCGACGGGCTCAGTCGTTTCCATTCCGCCCACGGCGGCATAGAACGATTCCCTCTCAACTTTTGGGTCATTCTGGGTATTGACTCGGGGCGGGAGTCCTGTTACACTGCCGGTTGAGAGGGGGCACCCGTGAAGGAAATCAATCTGCGTTTCGACGTTACGTTCAGCCCGAACTTCATAAGGAGCGCGGCCGTTCTGACGATGCTCCTGGCGGCGGCTCGCGAATTGGGTTCGGAAACCGTGTCGATCGCGACGTATTATCCGGCCCCTTCGGGGGTGTACACCCGCATCATCACGACCGGAAACACCGTGCTGGCCCGCGACAACGGCTCTGTCGCGATAGGGGGTGCTGTGTTGCCCATCGGGCAAACGAAATTGGCGGTTTTAAGCGGCCGAGTCGGCATCGGAACGTCGACTCCCGAAGCGGCTCTGACCGTCGTCGGCGGCCTGCAGGTCGGGGCCTTGGCCGGACCGTGCAATGCCCTTCTAGATGGAACGATGCGATGGTCGTTTGGCGACTTGCAGGTGTGCAAAGGCGGTACCTGGTCGTCGATTACGACCGTTCCTTAAGACGGCTGAATCGAACCCGCTGAAGCCCGCCCCACCCGGGGCGGGCTTTCCCATTCCCGAGAGAAACTCCGGCGATTCCGGGACCTTTGGTTCCTTGGCATAGGACCAAAGACTACGAACCCTGGTTCCTAATGGCCCAAGCAACATTCGGAGGGTCTGATAGAATTAACCCGTGGGAGCCGGGGGCTATCCGGCGTCCGCGGGTTCGTGGGTGCGGTTCACAGAAGTCTATTTATGAGCGAGGAGAGAATAATGAAAAAGATAGTTTGTTGTGCGGCGGTTGTCTTGGCGTTGGGCGTGTCGAACGCGATGGCGGGTGGGTTCGAAATGGTTGCCAAGAAGTGGGTTGTCGATGCGTTTCCCGGCGTTCTTCAAAATAACAATGCAGCCCTTAGGAAGTGCAAGACCGAAAACGCCGCAGCGATTGCTGCAGGGATTTCGGTTGTGTGCGTCTTTGACTACAAGGGCGTGACGTACACGGCCCACGTGCAATCCTATGGCGAGGGCATTGTCGTCAACGGCCTGGAGACCAGTTCCGCGGTCGCCTACTGCGACGTTCGCGCCGGCGGCTGCCCCGGAACCACGGTGAATCACTGGTGCGACGAGCGCCAGACCAACGTGTGCGAGGGAACTCCGACCGTTAGCAAATACTGCGGACCCCGCGGCGAAGGCTGCCCCTAAGTCCGAGCTAGAAACGCCCGAGTTCGCCCGAAGGAACGGGTGAACGAAGACAGTTGACGACCCGCAACGCCGGCCTGTACGGCCGCGTTGCGGGTCTGTCTTTTTTGTGCGGCCCCTCCGTTTCAATTCATTCCCACTCCCCAGCGCTTGTTTTTTTTGTTGACATTCATGACATGCGAATGATAGATTCCGCCATTCAAAAGGAGCGTAGGTCCATTGGCCCTGCCAGGTGATGAGGGCTTTCGGAGGCTCCCGGGAGGAAAGATGAAGCTGATTTCCGCGATTTTCGGCGTGGCGATTTCCGTCATGACGGCGACGGCTTACGCGACGGACCTCAACGTTTACGTCAAGAATGCCGCCGGCGTTCCTTTGCCGGGAGCCGGCGTCGTCGCCGTCCGTTTCGGCGATGGGGGCCCCGATGGGAGCGGCACGCGCATCGGCGTCGCCGATGCCGCGGGCCTTGTTTCGTTTTCCGGAGGCAACACCTTGGTGGCCGGAAGCGAGTACGACATTTTCGCGGGCACCCAGGGTTTTTTGCCCAGCTTGAGCGCCCAGTTCAACGACCCGTCGCATCCGCGCATTATCGCCAGCGGCACCCTGGCCGATATCACCATCACCGTCTCGTCGGCGGGGGTCAGCGGGATAGGCCAGATCAACGTGGATGTCGAAGGCGCGACCCCCAACAGCCTTGTTTTCGGAGAGATTCGTCCGGCCAGCGGCTACAATCAGGAGGCGATGGCGCGCGGGGCGACGATGACCGACGGCGCGGGCAACGCGAACGCGGGCGCCGGCGGCGGGCCGATCGCGTTTCTCAACGTTCCTTATACCTCGACGACCTCTTACCGGGTGGAAGGATTCGATCCGGCCACCAGTAAGCGCTTCAGTTTCCCGGGAACCCAGGAGCTGGCGGCCTACCGCCCCTTGGCGCGCTACACCTCGGGAAGCGCGGATCCTCTGGAAAATCATTTGCTCAATTTCGCCAATGCCATCCAGCAGCAAAACACCCAAAACGTGAACCAGCAATTTGGAGTCACGGGCGAGGTCAGCGTGACCGGAGTGGTGATCGGCACGACGACCGCGGAGCCGATCATCCCTTATATTGGAGTCAACTTCTCCTTTATGAGAAGCACCGAATCGGTCTGCCAAGGCTGCCCCCAAGGCAGCCAGAACATTTGGGCCCATGTGGATGCCAGCGGCGGATTTCAACTCTCCGGACTGCAGAAGAATACCACCTACTATGCGCAGATTTACGGCGGCTGCGTCGGCGGCGGCAGCCCGGCCTGCTACGACGGCTACAACAGCACCTGGACCTCGTACAGCCCGGCCACCAGCGCTCCTCTGGGGTTGAACGATTTCTACTACGCCGCCGCTCCGATCATCAAAAAGATCAAGCTCAATCGCGCCGCGGGCGGCACCGGAACCATGGCCGTCTATGTCAAGGACGGTCAGGGCCAGTTCCTGCCGCAAACGGGGGTCAGCCTCTGGCCCGACGGCATGCAATGGGAGACCGGAGGCAATTGCGCCGCGAACCAGAAAAGGAACAACCCCGGTTTGGCCAACTTCAACGGCCAGGCGACGACGGGTTACGTTCTCATCTCCAATCTTCCGGCGGGCAATTACAGCCTGCAGGCCTGGACTCAGTTCTCGCAGTCGGGAGGCACCCAGTTCAACGCGGGCCCGGACGGGAGCTTTTCCTGGGGGGGCAGCAACTGCCCCAGCGACGACTTTAGGCTCACCATCGATACGACCACCGCCAACAACGTTCGGATCTACGATGCGGCTGGAGTCCTCCTCCAATCGGGAACGTCGGTCACTATCAGCGTAACGGTTCCTCAACAGACGACCGGCTTGGTCAAGGGGACCTTGCAATTTCCCGGGTTGGTCGACTTGAGCGAAGATCCCATCAATATCACGCTGCAGCCTCGATGCAGCGCGGGACCCTGTTCCGGGGGAGGCTATCACGTCGTCAGCGGCAGCACCGGACCGACCTACAACTATGAGGTCCGCGTGGCCAGCGGCCAATCCTATTGGATGAACGTCACCTCCAATTATTGGGGCATCGTCCGCGTCGGCGGAGGCAACAACCAGATTACTCTGACCAGCACGGGAACGGCCATCGTGAACATGACGTTCGCGCCGGCCGGCCGCTTCCAAGGCAAACTGTATAAGCCCGGCAACGTGCTGTTCACTCCGACGTTTTCCCAAAACGACAGCGTGTCGGCCAACATCAATCTGAGCGGCCAGAATTCTTGGGGATGGGGTCAGGTCAACCAGGACGGGAGCTTCTCCGTCGGCGGTCTTTTGCCCGGCAAATACAAGGCTCGGGTCAACGGCTGGGGGAATTTCGCCTACACGGACCCGGATCCCGTCCCGGAGGTCACCATTGCCGCCAATCAAGACACCTACCGCGATCTCAACGTTGTCGATGTAGTTCCCGTGCGCATTTTGGTGACGACCACTTCCCTTCCGGGGCTCAATTCGGTGGCATGTCCCAACACGGGAGACGACTGGGGGTGTCCCCCGGAGAGTTGGACGGTCATTCCCATGCCCAAGGGCATGAGCCTGAGCGAAAAGATGGGGCTTATCCTCGATGGTGGCCAGGAGGCCTCGGCATTCGCTTACGCGGTCAGCACCGGGAGCAACCGCTGCAACGGCCCCAGCGGGATGGTGGGATTTTGCATTCAATACAAGCCGGCACCTTCGGTCGCCGACTTCTATCTCCTCAGAAAAGGGGAGTTCGACAGTTCGGGCTTGGACCGGGTGCGCCCGTATTTCGTGGTCTTGAATTCCACGAAGAACGTGTCGTTGACCAAGTCGGCGTTGG
>JBBTHA010000071.1:0-15462 GCA_038060535.1 Elusimicrobiota bacterium
CGCGCCCAAGCCCCCCGGCAAGGCGGGAATCAGCGTAGCGCCCTGACCGACGGCGAAGACGGCGCTGAGCGCTCCCAAGGGCAGGGGATCGCCCACGGCCTTAAAGCACAGCCATAGGGAAATCAAGGCAAAGCCCCAATCGAGGCAAGTATAGAGGAGGGCCAGCGTCAGACGCCCCTTTCCATTGCGGATACGAAGCAGTCCCTGAGACAGTTGGCGCTCGAACGCCATGAAGTTTTCCGGCGGGATTTCCCCGCGAGACATCTGAAAGGCGGCGATGTTCGTCCAATGGAACAGTTTTCGCGCCGCCTTCATGCGCAGACTGCCGTTCAAAAACAACGCCAGCAGGCCGCCGGCCGCGCCAAGAAGAATCACCAAGCCTAAGATCCCCTCGACAAGACCCACGCGGCTGCCTTGCATCCGGAAAGCCAAAGTCGCCAAACCTTGGGCCAGGACCGCGGTGAGCACCGCGTACATGATCGCCGACGTCACGGCCGACGCCACGATCGTCGTCGCGATGGGGACCTGACGCTTGTGCAGCAGATGGGCTTTGAGCGCGAAGCCCGTCACTCCTCCCGTCGAGATTATGTAATTGGCCGTCGTCGAGACCAACGCGATCGCCAGCACGGTCGGAGCGCCGAGCGCGTGGCCGAGCAGTCCAAGAATCGCCGCCAGAGCCAACCCGCCCATCGCATGGCTGGCCAAAGCGCAAAGCAAAGCGGCCGTCGCCCAACTCCAGGACATTTCCGCCGCCGCCGCGCGCGCCTGGGCGAAGTGGGCGCCCGCGACCCAAGACAACAGACCGAACGCGATCAGGACGCCGAGAACGATGACGAGTCGCCCTCCTTTTTTCATCTAGACGTCGACGAGGACATGCTCAGCGCGTAATTGACGACACGTTGAATATCATCGTTGCTTCCCTTGCCCTCGAGCAATGCCAGAAACGAGGCCGACGTGGCCGGATCCGGCACGCGCAAACTCAGAGCGCCTGAGTTGTAATCGGCATACAGCCTCTGGGCCTTGCGCGCCGTAAACCAGCTTCCCGCCCCCAACACAAGCATCAGGACCGCAGACAAAGCGACCGCCGACATCGCAAGTCCCCGCGGCTTTTCGGGACGAGGCATCATGCATTTAAGATCGGCGGCCAGACGTGCGCACGCCACCAAACCGAACGGAGCCCACAAAGGGCCGATAATCCAGCCCACCCACGGAATCCATGATGGGACAGCGACGATAAATCCTATGAGCCCGAGCCGAACGACGATGGGACCCAGCACCGGCTTGACTCGCGCGCACGACAACCCCACTGCGTCAAGGCCCTCTCCCTCACCGGATAACTGATAAAAAGGCGCGAAAAACAAAAGAACGCCGAGAATGATCCCCGGCACGATCAGCAGGAGCAAACCGCCCCCGACGACAAGGCAAAGCCAGGTCAAGACCACGCCGAAACCCCAGGTTTGACTCCACGACTCTCTCAAGGAATCGACGGCACCCTCATCGATAAACGCCGCGCGAATGGCCGCGGCTTGAGCCCACGTCGACAACCACAAGCCCAGCGCAAGAGACACCGTCAAGGACACGCCCCAGATCAACCAGGGCGAACCCATCGAGAGCATCGCCGCCAACCCCGCCGGCAGCAAAGGAAGAAAAACCCCCAATGCCGTCGCGAAGCATCCGACCGCCAAGACCGCCAGGAGCGTCCCCCAGCGGCGCTGGTAATCCGTCCAAGACGCCGATAACCACTGTTCAATGTTTGGAAGCACGCCCTATATTACCAAGTCCCAAGACCGCTGGGCATTGACGCGAAGGCCTAGAGGCGTTACACTCCAAGCGTGAAAAAAGTCGTGGTGGTCGATGATGACGACGGGATGCGCGAACTGATGTCGATCCTTTTGCGGGATCGTTACGAAGTGTCCTTGGCCAGAGACGGCATCGAGGGCCTGGAGGTCGTAAAGTCCGTGCGCCCCGACCTTCTCGTCTTGGACCTTCTGATGCCCCGCATGCATGGCTTTGAACTCTGCCAGCGACTGCGCGCCGATCCCGAACTCAGGGGCACCAAGGTCCTGATCAGCTCCTCGAAATCCTATCAGCACGACGTGCGCACCGCCGTCCAGGAGACCGGCGCCGACGGCTACATCGTTAAGCCCTTCAAGCTCGAGGAGTTCAACAGCCGCGTCGACGCCATGATCGGAGGAGCTTGATGCGGGTTCGCTTTTGGGGCGTGCGCGGCTCGATTCCCTCTCCGGGCCCGGCGACGGTGCGCTACGGCGGCAACACCCCGTGCGTGGAGATTCAAGCGGGAGAAGAGCTGATCATCGTCGATGCCGGAACGGGCATCCGGGAGCTCGGCCTCGACCTGCTCAAACGCGCCGTGGGTTCGCCGATCCAAGGCAGCCTCTTCATTGGGCATTCGCATTGGGACCATATCCAGGGCTTCCCTTTCTTCACCCCGCTTTACCTGCCTTCATCCCGATTCCAAGTTTTCGGCATGCACGGCACGACGAAATCGTTTCAAGACGTTATGGCCGGGCAGATGCACTCCACCTACTTCCCCGTGCAGCTGCAGGATTTAGGCTCGAAACCGGAGTTCGTCGAGCTGACCGCCCCGATCGAAATCGGACCGGTCAAAGTCTCCCACCACTTCCTCAACCATCCGGGAATTACCGTCGGCTTTCGTTTCGAACATGCCGGGAAAGTCGTGTCCTATATCAGCGACCACGAGCCCTATTCCACCCTCAACACGAAAGGAGAATTCAGCGACAAGGAAGACGCCGCGATCGCGCGCTTCGTCGCCGGGTCCGACATGCTCATTTGCGAAGCGCAGTACACCGTCGACGAGTACAAGATCAAGCGCGGCTGGGGCCACAGCACGTTCAATTCCGTTCTCGACTTGGCCCAGTTGGCGGGCGTGGCTCGCGTCGCGTTGTTTCATCACGACCCGCTCCACACCGACGACACAATGGACGCCATGATCGCCGAAAGCCTCTCTTTGATTTCCTCGCGTTCGTTGACTCTGGAGTGCTTCGCGGCCCGCGAAGGGCAAGTCGTCCAGCTTTAGCGGCGCAAAAAAACCGCCCCGAGCGCGCACGCGGCCGCGAAAGCGGCGGCGACCCCCAGCCAAAAAGACCGCGGCCGGTAGACGAAGCGTACGCGGGATTGGCCCCCCGGAACTTCCACCGCTCGAAACGCATAATCGCCGCGGCGCACCCGCGCCGGCGCTGCGTCGACCGTCGCCTCCCACCCGGGAAACCAATTATCGAGAAGCAACAGCCACCCCGGCCCGTCGGAGTCGACGTCGACGACGACGCGATCAACGCCGTCTTCGACTATGCGCGCTTGTCCCCGAGCCCTTCGTTGAGGCGCCGCGACGGGACCGTCGTCGAGCCACAGCATCCGAGACATATCGAACGCGGGATCCCTGACCGCCGCCAACACCGCCTCGGAGTCCGCCGCGCGCGCCTGCGGCACGAAGAGGGCCCGCTTGGGCGCAACGGGAGAACGGTACACGGACACATCTCCCTGATGAATCGCCGTCCATGATTTAGGAACAGCCGCCGCCGTCCGAGCCGTCGCGGCGACCACGCCGATAGACAGCAAGGGCCATGTCGGCGGCAGGACCGTCGAGCCGCTGTAAAACCCGAAGTCGCCGACGTCTCCGGTCACCAGGCGCTCATAACGGCTGGGAACGATGAAGTCCCTGCCGCGGCTGTCGCGCAAGCCGAACGGCATGCCCAGGTTCGGTTCCACCGCCGCACCCAGGCCGAAGAAGCGCCCCTCCCCGATCGTCGACCGTATAGCCGCGATCGCCGGCGTTGGGGGATACGCCAGCTCGGGCGCGGCCGACGCATTGACGTCCCAAGAATAGCGCAAGAGCGCCAGACCCGCGAAAATCAGCCCGAAGCGGCGGAGACGATCGAAGCGCCACACCAGCCATAAAGCGATTCCCGCCTCCACGGCGAAATACACCTCCTCGCTCAGGGCGAACGAGATCTCGGAGGCCGTCAATTCCGCCGCGGCACCCCAAATTTTCCACGCGTAGGCAAGGGCGACGGAGGCAACACACCCAGCGGCCATCAAGGTCAATCGCCTCTTCTCCCTGCCGTCCGACTTCATGCAGCAATCCCACCCGATTCCAGCCAAGACCGCCACGCCGAAATTCCACGCGAGCAGCAGACGCGTGGGATTTACGGCCGAATATCCGGGAAGATTTTCCCACACCCACGGAAGCGGGGGGATGCCCAGGGCGGCCGCCAAGCCCGCCGCGGCCAAACCGAAATGGAATAGAATCGTCCCGTCGGATCGTCGCCGGACCACGGCCACACCCGCCAACAATAGCGGCAACGCTCCCGTCCAGGCGGCGCGTTCAATGAAGTTGCTTCCCCGCTCCAGGCCGAAAACGCCGGCAAGCACCTCCGCGCCCCGCGCGGGAGAGCCCGACGCCAGGGGCATCAGCAAGTGCAGTCCCAACCAAGGCGACAGACGCGTGTTCCAACGCGCGAGCAGCTCCGAGGCGGCCGGAGTCGAACTCAGCCGGACATACTCGATATAAGGGAGAAGCGCCGGAGCCGCCAGGCACGCTCCCGCCAGAAGCGCCAACGCCGAGTACGCGATCAACCGCCTTCGTCCCGGACTCGGAACGCGCGCCCCTAAAAAAAACGCGTACGCCGCCAAGACGCTGAAAACGTGCAGCATCGTGGGTGGGTGCCCGCCCAATAGCGCGAGTCCGATAAAAAGCCCCAAGACGGACGCCGACCGCGGCCCCGGCTCGTCCGACAGTCGCCCGGCCGCCCAAAATAGGGCGGGGAGCAGGCACGCCGTGTTGGTCTGGGGATGGCCGAGCCAGGCGACCATGAAGCCGCCCAGGGAGAACGCCAGCCCGGCCAAGGACGCGCCCTCGCGTGAAACACCCAATCTGCGGACATGCAGCGCGGTGAAAAAACCGGAGAAAAATATTTTTAAAAAAGCCGCGACGAGGCTGAACGGCGCCGCGGGCAGCCAGAACAGGAGAAGATTGACGGGAAAAAACGGAGCCGCTTGAACGCACGCGGCGAACGGAACGCCGCCGAGAAGATATGGATTCCATAGAGGCAGCCTGCCGGCGAGAAGCTCCTCGCGCAAGAACTGCCGCCACGGGAGGAAATAGAGAAGCTGGTCCGCGAGCACGCCCGAGCCCGCCTGCGCCTTGAGGACTGCGGTCCACGGAGGCACTCGCCACAACATGCCCACGGCCATCAGGCCCTCGCCGCGCAGCAGCGCGGGCGCCAACAACGACAACGCCGACAGCGCCGACGTCGCCGCGCAAAATACCCCATCCTTGCGTCGGCTCTCTTGCGCCATGCCGCGACACGATAGGATAATAAGGGCTCCCGGGGAAGTGGGTTGGGCCTACCAGAGTTTATTTGATTTAATGTCGCGGTGAGCGACGCGGTCAAAGCGCTGGTCGTCGATGACGACGAAAAAGACCTTCGGACCCATGCCGACCTCCTTCAAAAGGAGGGCTACGAGGTCCAGAGAGCCGCAAACGGCGAGGCGGCCTGCGAGATGATCGCCAAGCAGACCTTCGACGTGATCATCACCGACATCGTCATGCGCGGCGTTTCGGGATTCGAGGTCCTTCAAGCCGCCAGGCGCGCCGACCCCGACACCATCAGCATCGCCATGACCAGCTTCGGATCCGTCGATTCGGCCGTGGACGCCCTTAACTTCGGCGCCTACAGCTATCTCCTCAAGCCCTGCAATTCGCAGGACCTGCTCCACTGCATCCGCAAAGGATTGGAAAAGCAGAAGCTGACCAAGGAGCTTCGCCAGCGCAACCGCGAGCTGGAAACCATCAATCGGGAGCTGGATTCCCGCGTGCAAACCGCGACGGCCGAATTGCGCGAGCTCAACTGCCGCATGCTCAGCGCGATGGCCAGCCTCAAAGAAGTCGACGAGCTCAAGAGCGCCTTCCTCAACAACGTCTCGCACGACCTCAAGAACCCCCTGACGACGATCAAAGGCTACCTCTCCTTCATATTGGAGGAGGACGACAACCTCAGCGCGGACACGAAAACCGGCCTCATCCAAGCCAAGAAATCCGCCGCGCACATGGAGTACCTCATCGGCCAGATTCTCGACGCGGCCAAACTGACCTCCGGCACGATCAAGCTCGATTACAAGGCCTTTGGCGTCACGGACTTCATCGATGATTGCGCGGGCGCCGCCCGCATCCAAACCGACGGCGCGGGCATCAAACTCGTCGTGCGCTGCGAACCGTCGTTGACGCTCACGGCCGACCGCGGCCGCATGCTCCAGGTCCTCAGCAACCTCATGGGCAACGCCTGCAAATTCACTCCGCGCGGAGGACAAATCACCCTCACCGCGGAAAAAAAAGACGCTATGATCGTCTTTTGCGTGGCCGACACCGGACCGGGCATTCCCTTCGACCATCTCCCGCGAATCTTCGAGCGCTTCTATCAGGTGGATTCGTCTCTGTCGAAGCTCACCAAGGGCCTCGGCCTGGGCCTGCACATCGCCAAGGACCTCGCCCAGCTTCACGGAGGACGCATCCGCGTGGTGAGCGCCGTCGGGCACGGAAGCTCGTTCTACGTGGAAATGCCCATCCAGCCGCCCGCGCGCTGATCAACGGTCTTTCGCGTCGCTTCCAATCCGCGTAGAATTCCAGGTGCTGTTCATCGCCTCAACCCCCTGGGCCTGGCCGGCGGCATCGGCGCGGTCGCGGTTGCCTCTAAAACGAGTACCCAGTCGTTGGTCCCCGTCCCGTTATTGCCCGGCGTCGTCAGGTCGCGCGGACCGGAATTGGCTAGGGGCGAGCCTGCGATCGTGGTGTAGGTCCCGTTGGTGGGGTTAAACCAGCGCGCTGTCGCGGCTTTAGAAAGCTTCGACATATCCACGGTCAACGTCCTCGGCGCCGTTCCCGTGGAAGGAACGTAGGCCATGACGAGATCCCCGCTTGGAGTGCGTGCCGCCGTCACGTAGTCGCCTCCGTGCGACCGATCATCGATGCCAAATGTTCCATACCCCTTCGTGACGACAGTGTGGCTCTGGTCAGGTACGAGCAGATGCCAAGGCCGAGCGAGAAAGAGCGTGAGGACGTGGACCATGTCGCGGGATGGAGGACGGTTCATTCCCGCTCGCCAGTCCCAAGTCTGATTCATGCCCGGGCCGCTGTAAGGGCTGCCGAAAGGCCAAATGTGGTCGCTGCCAAAGATGGTCCCGCTCGCGCCCGAGGTCATGGCCCAATAGGCCTGCGCGCGCATCAAATGCCGCTGACCCACTTTGCCATCTCCCAAGCCGGTATCTTCGTAGTAGCTCTCATTGACGAATGTCGGCATCGTATTCGTCCTGTTGTAGGCTCTCAATGTCTGAATATAGCTCCGATTCCCGCCGTAGTTATTGTCGATCGTCATATGGCCGGCGAATGCGCTGACATCGCGGGCCGTGGTCCAACGCAGGTAGTGCGCGGTCCAATGGTGGGTCGGCGCGAATTCTTTGATCCCGGCGAGGATCTCCAGCCAATTCTTCTCCGCCGGACCGCCAGGAGGCGGGGTCATGTCGCCGATCGCCTGCCAGATGATGTTTTTGTACCCCTTGTAGCGGTTCCCCACATAGCGACCATAGTTCCGGGATTTGGCCGGTCCGTTGGCGATCATGGCGGCTAGGAATCCGTCGCCGCTGCTCGTACCTCCCGGGGTGTAGCCGGTATAGCAGGGATTGAGAACGACAACGATCCCTTTTTCAGCCGCCCTCGCAATGAGCCAATCCGCGTGGGCGAAATACGCGGCGTTTGGGGTGGAGAAGTCGTTTGGGGTCGTGAAGGGCTGAGCCCCGTAAACGTTGCTGGGTGGATGAGCGGCGTATTTTCTTTCAAGGAGGTTGACGAGAATCGCGTTGAACCCCTTCTTTCGGCGGTCTTCCAGGTACTCTTCCGTCTGCTCTCGCGTGAGCTGAACCATGAGCGACCATGCGGTATCGCCTTGAAGAAGAAATGGCGCTCCGGTCGCATCCACCAAGTAGCGACGGTTCGCACTGATCCCGATCGGGAATGAGGCGGCCAACGAAGTCCCCGCGAACATCACAGTCAACGCGGCGGCAAAAGAAACGGATCTTATCCGGTTGTCTGTCATGTCGGAAGTATAAGACGGCGGCCTCCGAAAAGCCAGTAATTTCTCAGTAAAACTGGCTCAGCTCGTTTGACGAGGAAGTGCCCGTCCAGCCGCCGGCCCAAAAGACCCTTTGAGATCCCTCAGGCCGCAGGGGCCAGCGCCACGGAGAAGATCTCATCGTATGTTTTGACGGCCCGAAGCTTGATCCCCTCTCGAACTTCGCTAGGGATATTTTCGATATCCTTAAGATTGGCGAAAGGGAAGATGACCTCGCTGTAGCCCATGCGATGCGCGGCCATGACTTTTTGCTTGAGGCCGCCGATGGGGAGGATGTCTCCCCGCATCGTGATTTCCCCCGTCATGACCAGCCCCGCCGCGACGGAACGCCCCGTGATCGCGCTGAGAATTGTCGTGACCATGAGCGCGCCCGCGGAAGGGCCGTCCACCTTGCCGGCGGGGGTGATGTTGATGTCGATGTCGATCGCGTGGAAATCGACGTTCTTGAGGCCGAGTCTCGCGGCGTTATGCTTGACGTATTTCAAGGCGTTTCTAGCCGAGTCCTCGATCTCATCGCCGAACTGCTTGCGCAAAGTCAAACGCCCCGTCCCCGGTTCCATGGAGACTTCGACATTGAGCGTGCTCCCCCCGAAGGAGTCGACGGCAAGCCCGGTTCCCACGCCGACCCCGTTTTGAGCCGTTTGCCGCGGGCTGAACTGCTCGATGCCGAGATACTTCTCAATCTGGTTCTCATCGACGCGGCCGGGGGTTTTCTCCGCGCGCATCGAGACCCAAGCCGCGATCTTGCGCATGACGGCGCCGATCTTGGAGCGCAAGGCGCGCACGCCCGCCTCCCGGGTGTAGCCTTCGATGATGCGCCTAATGGCGGCTGGGGTCAGCGACGCTTCCTCCGGCGTCAGCCCCATCTCCTTGATCTTCTCGGGTATGATGTGCTTTTGGGCGATTTGTGTTTTTTCCAGGGTCGTGTAGCCGTCGAACTCGATGAGTTCCATGCGATCGCGCAGGGGTTCTGGAATCTTGCCGAGCTCGTTGGCCGTCACGATGAACAGAACCTCGGACAGATCGTACGGAACGTCGAGGTATTGGTCTCGAAACGTGTTGTTTTGGGCGGGATCGAGGATCTCAAGCAAGGCGGCGGTCGGATCGCCGGCGTTCCCCTCGCGTCCGATCTTGTCGACTTCGTCGAGCAGCAGCACGGGATTGACGGTGCCGGCGTTCTTCATCAGGCGCATGATCATGCCGGGCATGGAGCCCAAGTAGGTCCGGCCGTGCCCGCGAAGCACGGTCTCGTCATGAACGCCGCCCAACGACAGCCTCACGAACCTCCGGCCCAGAGCCTGGGCGATCGCCGAGGCGATGGAGGTCTTGCCCACGCCGGGAGGGCCCGTGAAGGCGATGATCGCGCCTTTCTTGGACCCCGTCTTTTTGCGCAGCGCGAGGAACTCCAGCACCCGCTCCTTGACGCGCTCTAAACCGAAGTGGTCCGCATCGAGAATGCTCCGAGCCTGGGCGATATCGAAGTTGTCCTCGGTGCGCCGGCTCCAGGGGACCGCGAGCAGCCACTCCATGTAGGCGCGAAGCTTCTGAGCTTCCGATTCCTTAGGGTTGAGCTGCGCGTATTTGGCGTATTCCCCCCGGAGAACGTTTTGGATCGCTTCGGGCATGCCCAGACGGGTCATCGCGCCGGCCAAAGCCTCGGGCGAGGAAAAGCTGTCGACCGTTTGGGAGGCGGGCTCGGTCGGGGGGGCAGGACTGAGGAGTGCCTTCATCTCGAAAATCGTGCCGCGCAGACGCGCCTCGAGGGACGGCTCGTTGAGCAGCTCGATCTTGGCCCTGTCGGGAATCGGAAGTTCCTGGGCCAGAAGATTGGTCAGGCGCTCGATGCTGTCCGCACGCCGGACATCTTGGATGAGACTTTCCCCTATGGCCAAATCGTTTGCAGCCAGTCGGTCGAGTAATTCCAGGGCCAACGATTTTAGCCTCTCCAGCTCTATCGGATGGCTGGGGCCCGGCGCCGGGTAAGAGACTTTGGCGACGGAGACTCCGTCAATCGTGAGATACCCCGTGATCGTCGCCGCGCGCAGGAAAGTCAAAAGAACGGATTGTCCCGCCACGACCGGGACTCGGACGTTCTCCAATTTAACGAGCACGGCCGCGTTGTTGTGTCCTTGGGAATTGGGCCCCACCGACGTGGCGACGAGATAGCCTCCGTTGCCCATGGCCTTTTTGATCATGGCGACGTGGGCGTCGTTCCTGGGGGTGAATCCGACCGCGTAGGTTCCGGGAAAGTATATCTGGGTCAAGGACAGGACCGGGGCCTCGCTCGGCGCGACGGAAACAACGAGGGCACGGGAATCGGAACCGTCATGATTATCCAACGGCCGACTGCCGTCAAAATGGATTCCGGCATCGACGCTTGACGCGTCGGCTTCGACGGGGGTCGCCGCGATCGCCAACGATGCGGCGGCCGACACGGGCTTGGACGCCCGGGGCGTTTGCGGCGCGGCGGCCACCGAGACGGGGACGCGCGCGCCCAAAAGCGCGGGCAAGGCAACGCCCAGCGGCATCGACGCCGGAAAGACGGAAAGCGGGACGAGAGGCATCGTTGCGGACGGAGACGGGACCGTCTTCAGCCGCGCCTGCGCGCGGGCGGGCGCAGCGGCGAGGCACCCGCTTAAGACGGCGAGCAAAGTCCCAATCAAAGCGGGATGGCGGCGCTGGTCGATATGTCTCATATATTAACGATGATTCTATGAGATGCCGCACGCCGAGCCTGGACCATCGGGGGCGTACTCAAAACGGGAATGGACCCATGACACTCTGGGTCTTTTGGAATAACACCCCCGCAGACGCTTGTGGCCGGTTCGTCACTGAATCGAAAAAGCCTTCGCCTCAAGATCAGCAGCCGGGCGGGACCCGCGCGAAGAATAAAAATACGTTATAATCCTTTTGATAGGAAGGGTGGCCGAGTGGTCGAAGGCGCACGACTGGAAATCGTGTAGGGTCTAAAAGCCCTCGAGGGTTCGAATCCCTCCTCTTCCGCCAGTTTTGCGCCGCGCCGATATCGTCTTGCCCGCGCCTTTGCATGCGGCGCTGCTGTTCTCCGGAAGCCTCCTCATCGCGGCTTTCGCCCCCGCCCAGTATTTCGGACGCCAGCAAGACGACTTGCTGTATTTTCTGGCCGCCCAGGCCCTGAAGCTGGGACGCTACGATCTACTGACCGCCGTCGGCCAGCCGCCGCTGACCTCGACGACGCCCGGGTGGCCGCTGATTCTCGCCCCCTTGGCGTCTCTGAGCGACAACCCCGGGCTTTTTCAAGCGTTTGCGACCCTACTCTTGGCGGCGTGTCCCTGGGCGTTTTGGGCGTGGCTGCGCCCTCGAACCGGCGAGACCAACGCGCTGCTGGCCGCGTTGCTGTTGGCTTCTTCCCCCTTGACGCTGTCGCAGTCGGGAACGCTGATGCCCGAAGCCCCCTACCTGCTGGTTTTTTTCGCGGCGCTGCTCGCCGCCGAACGCCGTCGCGGAGCTCTCGCCGGCGGTCTGGCAGCGCTGCTGGTGATGGTGCGGCCCGCGGGGCTTTCGGCCTTGCCCGCCTTGGCGGGCGAGGCGTTTGTCCAACGACGCTGGAGAGATGCCGCCGCATCGCTCGCGGCGCCTCTGGCGGCGGCCGGCGCTTGGAGCGCCTGGTCGATGTGGCGCTCGGCCGGCGTGCAGGAAGCGCGTGAACTCGCCTTGAGCTACGGCCCCGCCGCTGACTCTTCTCCTCTGGCGGTCGCGCTCTCCAATCTCCGTTTTTTTTCGGCGGCGTTGGGAGGTTCTTTCCTGCCGCCGAGCCTCGCCGACGGAGCCGCGGCAACGGCGCTTGGCGCCGCGATCATGATCGCCGCCTCTATCGGCGTGTGGCGAGCTCTTCGCCGTCGCCCCGCCGACCCCGCCGCGATCGCCCTGCTCGGCGGCGCCGCGATGCATCTATTTTGGACCTAGCAGTATGAACGCTACATGATCCCCCTGCTTCCGCTGCTGCTCTGGGCTCTCGCCGAGGGCCTGGGCCCCGCGGCGCCGCGCGCGCTCGCGGCGCTGCTCGCGGCCCAAATCGGATTTCAAACGGCGCCGCGCTTGGGACGGACGAATCCATGGGAAATTCCTGAGCTGTCCCGCACCTACGCCTGGCTGCAGTCCCGCCCGGAGCCCGGAGCCTTGTCGAGCGCCCTGCCCGTTCGCGACGGCTGGTACGCGCGGCGCCCCTGCCTGGCGTTGCCCGACTCCGAGACCGCCGCGGGTTTGGCCGGCACCCTCAAGGCGGCGCGGGCCCGATTCATTCTCCGCCAGGACGGCCTCGACCTCGGCTTGAGCCAGGGCGGCTCCGCGCCCTTGCAGCGCATCCTCGAGACAACGCACCGACATCTTGGCGACGAAAAATATTTCCGCGAGGTTTTCGTGGATCCGGCGGAAAACACTCGGATTTATGAACTTCGCTAAACGTCTCGACGCGAGTGTCGGCGTGCCCGCGGCGATTTTCACGCTCAGCCTGCTGCTCAACCTCTGCGCCCGGTCTTATTTTTTCAATTTCGACGGAGTGGCTTGCGCCGTCGCCGTGGAGCTCTCCGACTGGAAGCATCTCGTGCATGGGAACCATCTCGCCTACGGGGTCGTCGCCTGGCTGTTTAACGGAGCCTGGCGCCTCTTGGGCTACCGGGGAGAGGCCCTCTATCCCATGCAGGTCCTCAGCGGCCTGCTCGGCGCCGCCGCGGCCTCCGTTTTTTCCGCTCCTGCTGCGCCTGGGACGCCCGACGCGCGAGGCCCTGCTCGGCGCCTCCGCGCTCGTCCTGTCCCATGCCTGGTGGTTTTGGAGCCTGGAGGCTCAAGTCTACATGTTGGGCGCGCTCGCAATCGTCTTGGCCGCGCGCGAGGCGTTGGATGAAAAGCCCCGAGCGTGGCTGGTCGGCGCCTGGCACGCGGCCGCGATCTTGGGCCACGTCGGCCACTTCATGGCCGCCCCGGCGATGCTCTGGATTCTGCCCCGCACGCGTCGAGCCCTCATCGAGTACGCGGCGGCGCAAGCCGTCATTCTTGTCTCGGCCTACGCGGCGGCCGCCGCTTTCGCCGTTTCCCCGTCTCATTTTGACGAGTGGCGCGTGTGGCTTCTGGGCAGCGCAGCTCTCAACGAACAGCAACGCTTCGGCTGGCACGGCAGCTCCCTGGCGCACAGCGTCGTCGCCTGGCTGCGCATGTCGTTGACCATGCTCCTGGCCGAAGGACCGGCAAGACCCTTGGCCGTCCTTCCCTTGGCGGCGGGAATTTGGGGGCTCGTCCGCGGGGGGCCAATCGCGCGCTTCTGGGGGTTATGGCTGGCCGGCTACGCCGTCTTGTATCTGTCGTGGGAACCCGGCACCATCGTCTACCGCATCACCGATCTTCTCGCGGTCTATGCTTTGGCCTGTCAAAGTCTGGACCGATTCTCGCCGCGACTGCGCCTCTTGGCGCTGGCCGCCTGGTGTGCGGTCGCGGGTCTTCACAACTGGCGCTGCGCCGTGCTCCCGGCCAGCCGTCCGCAAGCCAACCGCGACCTCCTGGAGGCCCTTTGGAGCGGTCGCTCGACCCCCGAGAACGCCTGGGTCGTGGCGGCGGGGCGCGGGCAAATTTATCTTCCGTACTTCGCCCACCGGAAACCCCTCAACACGCGCTACTGGCGGGATGAAACCGACTTATTTTCACGTCTGGACGCCTTGGCCAAGGCCGGGGAGCCGGTGTACGTCGTGGACCGCTCCCTGGCCGAAACGAAATGGCCTCAATCATTCGCTCAATACGGTTTGATCGAAGAGCGGCGCGGCGAAGGTTTTACTCTCTACAGAGTCAAACGAGAGGCCAGCCCATCGGCAGCAGGTGAAAAAAATTAAAGATCGCGCCGACGGAGAGAAAAGGACCAAAAGGCATCGGGTCGCCGCGCCCCAACTTGCCGGCGCGCATCATGCCCACCCCGTAGATCGATCCGAGCAAGGACCCGATCATCATGCAGTCGAACACTCCCGTCGCCCCCGTCCAGGCGCCCACACCCGCAAGCAGCTTCACATCGCCGCCGCCGAGAGCCTCCTTCTTGAAAGCCGCCTCTCCGGCCGCCGCGACCGCCCAGCCCAGGGAAAAACCCAACGCGGCCCCGCGCAAGCTCCACCAAACCGGCAGCCACCAGGCGCCTGCCTCGGACTTAAAATAGGGATTGAACCAGGAGCAGCATAGACCGCCGAGCGCCAAACCCAGCGACAGCTCATCGGGAATCAGAAACGTATCCCAGTCGATCAAGGCGACGGCCAGCAAGGAACCGCAGGCCAAAGCGGAAGCGCCCGCGAAGGCGGCCGACCCCGTCCAGCGCAGCCATAAGCCCGCCGCCAGGGCGCCGCACGCGGCCTCGACCAAGGGATAGCGCACCGAGATCGGTTGGCGGCAGCAGCGTCCCCGTCCGAGCAGGATCAGCCAAGACAGCACGGGAAGGTTGTCATACCAGGCTATGGGAACGCGACAGTGCGGACAACGGGAACGCGGGGTCACCACGGACTGCTCGCGGGGCCAGCGGTAAATCACGACATTGAGGAAGCTCCCGTACATGGAGCCGAAAAGACAGGCGAGCGGCGCGCCCCAACTCGTCAAAAGAAGTTCCATACGCGAAACGACCCCCGGGGTCCAAGGACCCCGGGGGTCTTCATCGCTTAGCCTTCTAACCTAGTACGAGGACCAGACGCTTCCCTTGGTGTCGGTATGCGTGCATTGCACATAGGCTGTGCCGATGTTGGCATCTCCGGCCGTGTTCACGTAGTACCAACCGCCGCCATCGCCGAGCGCCGTCATGGCGCCGTTCGCTTCGCTTCTCGCATCGGCGTGGTAGTTAGGCGCCTTCGACATGGGAATGACGTTCAGGTACTTGCCGCCGATGGTCAACGACCCCATCAACACGGGGTACTGGCCTTCCATGTCTCCGTAGTAGATGCTCAGCGCCGAGCGAAGCGAGCCCAGGTTTCCCTTGGACGCGCCTTCCGACGACTTGCGGATCAACTCAGCGAACTTCGGGATGGCGATCGCCGCGAGAATGCCGATGATCGCGACGACGATCATCAGCTCGATGAGCGTGAATCCCTTCCTGCCCGACTTTTTCAACTGCATCATGTGGTCTGACCCCCTTTGTGCCGTTATGTATGTATCAAGAGTAAATAGACGTTATGCCGGCACGAATAGTCATCCACTGCGGCTAAGTATAGCCTCAGCGCATCGCGATGTCAAGGAAACGAAAACAAAACTGTCAAGGCCGTTTAGAAATGTCCTGTAGTTAAGACGCATAGAAATGTCCGGT
>JBBTHA010000072.1:0-10316 GCA_038060535.1 Elusimicrobiota bacterium
CCGACGATTGTCGTGCGTCATTGATTGGCCTTTCGGTCACTTTTTCAGGAGCAACGAGCTAAAGGCAGCTCTTGTTCCCAGCTCGGACAAGGAGGAGGTCGGATTCCTTTTCGATCCCAAAAGAATTTCTTCGGCTTTGTATGGAAGCGCGATTTTCAAACAACTGATCCCGCTGCTTGATCCAAGAACCAGCCATAGCATCCTTTGCGGGGACTTGTGTCATGACAACAAGGATCAGCTCTATGCGCTCTTGCAGGACTCCCTCGAGCTGGTTAAGCCCTTCGAGTTCGATGGCACGGAGCTGCACTGCGTTTATCTGAATAACTTAACGCGAGAATCATTCAAGAGGATCAACGATGGGCTGCAGGCTTTCCCGGCCTACATCGGATTTATTCCCGGCACTTTCTCTTCGCCAATGCGGGCGTACCTGTCCACCATTCTCTGCCGCGGCATTCTTAAACACAAGCAGACCGTAATCCAGGGTCACGAAAACGACCGGCCGAATGAAGAGAACTGCAACATAGCCGGATATCCGTTTGAGAAGAGTGGCTACAAGTGCCTCAGCTTGCAGAGCATGTTTTTTGGTCTATTCCTCGCGTACAAGATCGAGAGGCCCGTGTTCCCGGGTTTTGAGACTGATACCGAGTTCTCTTTGAATGTCCTATCCGATGAGATAGTCCCGCTCAAAGAACTTTCGGTCGAACTCGAAGAGAAGAAGCTGGAATATCTTCGCGCCGAGAAGGGTGGTTCACTCAAACGCGCGGGAATCTCTCATCTCGATCCGAATGACCTGGCGGCCCTGATAAAATCTAAAATCGCGGCCAGCTATATTTACAACATGGCTCTTCTACCGCAGCACGGCACGATGAAGTTCAACCTGATGCTAGAGCTTGGAACAGATGAGCCGGTAAAGATCACGGCCTCGCTGGAATACCTACCTTCCAAGAAGAATCTGCGCGTGATTACTCTCTACTGATTGGGTCGGTTTCTTTTTCCGCCACCCGCAATTTAACCAGAAGCAAGAAACCCCTCGGATAGCCTCATCCCGGTGTTAGTCCAAAAGCACTTGACAAAGTCCATATTTGGACTTATAATCTAGCCATGGGAACCCAAACACTGACGAGGAAGCTGGACCCGAAGACTGCGTCCGGCCCCGCCCTGAGGACGTTCTTTCGCCTTGCGGATAGGTGGCACCTGGACGTCGATCAGCAGATGAAGCTCCTTGGCGTTTCGGCGCGTTCAACGTTCTTCAAATGGAAGAAGGATGCGGATGGGCATCTCTCCATGGATACTCTAGAGAGAATCTCCTACCTCCTGGGAATCTTCAAGTCGCTTCATATTCTGCTGCCTGTCGAGGACGCAGCCGACGCCTGGATCAAGAAGCCTAATACAGCTCCAATCTTCGGAGGCAAGTCGGCGCTTGATCGCATGCTCTCGGGGCATGTGAGCGACCTCTACGTGGTCCGGCAATACCTTGATGCGCAACGCGGTGGGTGGGCATGAATATTGCCGTCGACCGCGTTAAGTGGGAGCCATGCTGGCGCATTATTCCTACTCGATACCCGGAAGAGCGCATACTCGCGAAGATATCTGACCCTGACGACATCGATTTGATGTCCGACCTTGAGCAGATGACGAACGACCGCTTAAGGCAGGAGCGGGGAGAGGTCGCAATCGTTGCGCCGAGAGATGTCATTTCCGGCCCAGGAAGCGAATACATCATGGCCTCTTTCACCTACCGGAATCCGGAGGGAAGTCGTTTTAGCAATGGCCAGCACGGCGTCTATTACGCGGCGCGAACGCTGCCGACGGCGATTGAGGAGACCAAGCATCACCGCCAGATATTCATGAGTCGGACGAAGGAAGACGCAATGCGGCTCGAGATGCGAGTCCTTACCGCGGATCTTGATGGGGATCTGCACGACATCCGCGGCCTGCAGAAGAAGCTGCCGCAGGTATATAGCCGGACAAGCTATGCGGCCTCCCAAGAACTGGGAGGCCGGCTGGTCAAAGAGTCCTCCTATGGGATCGCTTACGACAGCGTTCGCAACAAGGGCGGCCAGTGCGCTGCAATTTTCCGGCCGCCCGTGTTAAGCAATTGCCAGCGCGAGCGTAATCTCGTTTTTGAGTGGGACGGAAGGAAGATAGGGAAGGTATATGAGCTACGAGAATATCCCAATTAAGAATTCGTCCTTGAGGTCCGCACGCTTCAGCGGTTCTTCATGGACCTGTCTGTCCTTGGCGCTCGTCGCGGTAATGTTTTCTGGATGCGCAAGCCGACACCTCCTGCGTCCGGTCAATACTCATGGCGCTGAGAATCTCAAGAATCTCAACGCGAATCTTGGAATTATCAAGGAAACCTACATCCCGGTCATGAGTGCCTATCTTGATTTTAAGATTCAGCAGCTCAGGGTCGGAAAACAGACGGAATTGCTGAACGGGGGAATGAAACTTTCGCCTGAAGCTCAAATTCAACTCGAATTCTACGTTCGCGATCAGCAGGCGAAAAAGAAGGAGGTGCTCGACCTGCTTGAGGCGCTGCTCTCGACGACAAAGGAGCAAGCCGATATCGCCAATATCCACCTCGATGCCTACAAGTCCTTTGCGGAAAGCGGCAAGCTGACCGACGCCTTATCTCAGCAACTGCAGGATTCCAATCTGCAGATGCGGGCGCTGGCAATGTTGAAGATGGACCCCGTCAAAGCCAAGCGCGTGCAGGAGCTTTTGTCGGAATTCGGGAAGTAGAGGAATCTATATGCCAAGCGATGAAGAAAAACTGAGGTCGGCCATAGCAGGCCTGCCTGCCGAGGCGCAGGAGCAGGTCAAGAATATGGTTGCCCTGGTGGCGGCGCAGCAGCAAGAAATAGCCCTATTGCGGAGTCAGCTGGCCGGCTTCATGTCGATTGGAGGCCCGCAGCCTTCGCAGTTGGCTAAAGCCTTCTCTCAAGCGTCTCGGAATACATTTGGACAAGAAGATGCAGCGGAAGCGGTCGCAGACTTGAAAGACAATCTCAAGAAGCAGGATCAATGGATCGGAGCAGTCGTAAAATCTTTCCATTTCGCGAAAGAAGTAGCTTCGATCCTAAAATAAACGAGGCGGGTATGATCGACGAGGAAAAACGTCTGGCGGTCTTTGAGAAGAATAGCGGCGAGTGCGGTCACTGCGAGAAAACGTTGGCCTTTGATAACCGGTTGCGCGCTGGTCGTGGCGCATGGGAAGTTGAGCATCTTCACCCTCGTGCGCGCGGTGGAACGGATCATCTGAACAATCTTGTGGCTGCGTGCTGGACATGCAATCTGGATAAGGGGACGCGCTCCGCGCGATCCCATAGACGTGCAGTCGCTCCGGTGCGGGCTGCCCGAGTGTCTCGCCGTCGCTGGCGGGTAGCGGGCAAGGCTCTAATTCCTGCTGCCATCGTCGGCGGCTTGGCCTATCTCTGGCTCAAAAAGAATAAGACGCCGTCTGAGGCCGAATTGCAATATCTTCCTGAACAGGAGCAGAACAGGATCTGGTGGCGAAACCTGCTTATCCCTGTCGCCGCTGGCTTGGCTACGATGCTGCTCGTAGTCTTAATCAGCGAAGCTTTCCGAAAGGCGTAAGGTCTCTGCCGCCGACTTGGATAGGAATACCTATACTTCTGAACATCTATAGGTAATTCTATCCAGCCTTATTGTCGTGGGTGCGCCCGGTCCCAGACCCGCCGCAGATGCTCGGGCTCGACATGAGTGTAGCGCTCCGTGGTCGTGATCCGCTTGTGCCCCAGCATCTCCTGGATCGCCCGCAGGTCGGCCCCGCCAGAGAGCAGATGGGTCGCGAAGCTGTGCCGCAGCATGTGCGGCGACACTGGGCGCGTGATGCCGGCGCTTCGGCCGTACTCCTTGAGCTGGGCCTCGATGTTGCCGCGGGTCATGAGGCTGCCGTGGGACGACAGGAATAGCGGCTCCGCGACTCCAGGGAACTTGACCGACCTGGCGGCGAGATAGAGCTCGATGGCCGCCTTGGCGCGGGCTCCGAAGGGCACGATGCGTTCTCGGCCGCCCTTGCCCAGCACCCGCAGGTAGCTCGCCTCCAGGTCCACCAAGCCCGCCTGTAGACCGACCGCCTCGCTGACGCGCAGGCCGGTGGCGTAGAGCAGCTCCAAGATCGCCCGATTGCGGACGTTCTTGAACCGGCCGCCGGCGGGAGCCGCGAGAAGCTTCTCCATCTCTTGGAGCGTAAGGGGCTGTGGGAGCCGGCTTTGGAGCTTGGGCAGCCGGATGCCGGTCATGGGATCGGCGGCGGCGAGACCTTCGAGCATCAGGAAGCGGTGATAGTGCCGCAAGGCGATGGTCGCTTGGAAGATCGAGCCTGCTGAGAGACCTTCGGCCTTGCGGGCGTCCAGGTAGGCGAGGACGGTCGCGCGCGTGGCGCGGCTGGGATCTCGTGCGGAGCGCAGGTAGCTCATGACGGCGTAGCGGTAAGCCGCGATCGAGTTGGCGCAGAGCCGACGGTCGTGTTCGAGGTAGGCCAGAAACGCGGCGACGTTGGCCGCTGTCGCGCCGCGGCGGGGCTTGGGGCTATTGGGCATGGCGCGGGCCTCCTTGGGGCAACGGCGGGCGAACGCGGGGCCACGGCGAGGACATGTGCAGGTCCTCGTAGAGGATGTGGATCGGAATCCCTTGGCCGACGCGGGGCAGCTCGTGGGTGAACCAGGCCCTCAGCTCATCCGACAAGGGCAGCCATGTTTGACGTGAGAGCCCTTCGACCTACCGGTCGAAGGGCTCTCTTGTGCTTAGACGGTTGCTTTTGTCAGGCGGCCTAAGTTATCGAGGCCTCGAAGATGCTGCTGATCGCTTCGTCGAGCGTCTTGTTGAATTCCGCGTCCGTCTGCTGCGCGGTCAATCCCTCCGTCAGCGCGCGGGAAAAGCTCGCCGTCATGCCGTGGTTCTTCGCCAGCAGAGCGTTGGCTTCTTTCCGGGAATAGCCGCCCGAAAGCGCCACGACGCGCAGTACATTGGGATGCTTGACCAAGTCCAGGTAGAAATCCGCCGTGGTGGGTATGGTCAGCTTGAGCATAATCTTTTGGGCGGGCTTGAGTTTGCCGAGTTGTGAAAGGATGCTCTGTTTGAGCAATTTCTCGCACTCGGCCTTGTTCGGGCTCTTGATGTCGACCTCGGGCTCGATTATGGGGACCAGGCCCTTGGCGATGATCATCTTGCCGACCTCGAATTGCTGCTCCACCACCGCATCGATGCCCGCGGGGTTGGGAGATTTGATCACCGAACGCATCTTGGTCCCGAAAATGCCGCACTTCACCGCGCGGTCGAGTAGTTTGTCCAAATCGGGCATCGGCTTCATCAGCTGCACGCCGTCCTTCTCATCGGCCAAGCCCTTATCCACCTTCAAGATGGGAACGACCTTCTTGTCTTCCCAGAGGAACTGGGCCGATGGCTTGCCGCCGACCTTGCGGTCCATGGTCGCCTCGAAAAGGATCGCGCCGAGGATGCGGTCGCCGCCGAAGCTAGGACTCATCATGATGCGCGTGCGCATTTCATGGATCTTGTCCATCATCTGTTGCTCGCCGGAATAAGCGGTCTCCAGGATGCCGTAAAGTTTCAGGGCCTTCGGCGTGCTGCCGCCGCTTTGATCGAGCGCGGCGATGAAGCCCGCCCGGGATTTGATCGCTTCGAGTTGTTGGGTGTTGGACATTGCAGTTCTCCGTTCTGGAAATCCAGCTGTGAGAGTAGATATTACGAAATAGAAGGGCTGGAAGTTTAGCTTTAGAAAGTCAGCAACGAGAAAATTCCTGAAGCCGTCGGCAAGTCGGTCGCAAGACTCGTGAAGTAATGCCGAGGTTCTATAATCGTCCCGTTGCCCCTAGAGATTGCGGGCTTCAGCTCGTGGTGGACGCTGGAAATTTCAGTGCTTCTTGGGCTAGCCAGGTTCTCATATCGTCTGTTTCCCGCAGCCAATTTGCAAAAGAGCCCTTCGGCGAATCCGCCGAGGGGCTCTTTACATTACAGCAGCGGCAAGCCTCGAAAACAGCTTGCGCTTGAGCAGAAATGGCGCTCCGTCGCTCGTCCGTGAGGCGAGATGCAGGGACTGGTAGCTTGCCGATAATTCCACAACAAAAAAATTACAAATCGAATGTATGGGAACGTCGGACGTTTAGGTAGCCTGTGTGGACAAAATCAGCGCCTTGAGCCGGCAAGGCAGGAGAAAGTGAAATCATGAAGACGCCATACTCATTCAGCAAATCATTCGCAGCAGCCGCTGCCGTTTTAGCCGTCCTTGTCGCGAATTCGGCGCAAGCCGCTCCCGCCGCCGAGAAGAGTCTTTATGAACGGCTTGGCGGCGTATTCGCCATCGCCTCGGTCATCAATCACTTTAGCGACGCGGTTGTGCAAAACCCGATCGTGGGAAGGACTTCGAAAAATCCGGCCCTCAGAAAGTGGCACACGAAGAATTTGGACAGGCTGCCGGGTCTGAAGTTCATGCGAACCCTGTGGGTCAGCGCTGCAACGGGCGGGCCGTTCAAATACGCGCCGACCAAGCCGGGGAAGACCGAGTTTGGCCTTGAGGAGGCGCATCGCGACCTCAAGATCTCGCCGGAGGAGTTCGATGAAGTCGCGGCCGAGTTGGCGCGCTCCCTTGACTTCGCCAAAGTGCTGCCGCGCGAGAGGGGAGAAGTCCTCTCCGCCTTCGCCGCGCACAAAAACGAGGTAACGGCCGGTTACAAGGCGAATTGATCGCTCGAAGGGATAAAATCGCGTCGGCTTCGCTTCTATAGACGCCCTAAGCATCGAATACGTTTTGACGGAAAGCCCTCCGAAAGGAGGGCTTTTTCTTGGGCCGCGAGTCTGCGGCTGATTCGATTTGCTATCATCCTCACAGCATCAGGGAGCAGTCGACCTTGCGTCCCGCGCAAGGGTGCTGAATCGACATGCTGGGGCCGACGCCCCCGGTTCAGTGACCGTCTAAGACGGTCGGCGAGACTGACGCGACTTCGACAGTCGCGTCGTCTTCGCCCGAAATGGCTGAGACCTCGCGGCTGAATCAACAGACGGGAGGTCGTTATGATTAAAGCCATCCTGAGTTCCTTTTTCTTGGTCGCCGTCAGCGAGATGGGCGACAAGACGCAGTTACTCGCCTTTTCATTGGCCGCACGCTTCAAGTAACGTCCTATTCCCGTGGTCGGTTTTGGGCCAAATCAGCCGCTTTGGGCAGTTTAAACTCACTTCTAGCTCCGGCCCAGGTTCGAATACTGCCAACGACGGGCAGCCAAGTTTGACGCTCATCAAAACTGATTCTGTCGCCCTCCACCTCCCAACCTGGGCGGGTAAGGGCCGCAGAATCAGTTGTATTTTGGAGTCCTTTTCACCAATCTCGCTTGTGCGGGAATTTGAGGAAAGCGCTTAGCATCTATATGAAGCCGTACGCTGGAGCGAGGAGTTCTCTGATGATAATCAGGATGCGCTTCATTGGAAACTCCCTTTTAATTGGATGTGTCCTTTGAGCACTTTAATCCTATTCAAAAGATTCCGAGCCCAGAGGAATTCACCGCTTAATAGGCTTAGGCCGAGCGGAATCACGATGATCGCCGGCCCCGGCAGGACGATCATGGCGACGCCCGTGGCGAGGATGATGAACCCCGCCGTGACCATGACCGCCTTGCGCGCCGCATGGTAGGTGATCACCCGCGGCGCAGGGCCTCGATGCGGTCCTTGATCGGCGGGTGAGTCGAGATCAATGCCAGAAACCCGCCGCGGCCTCCCGCGATCTTGAGGGTCGCGAAGGCTTCCTGCTCATCGGAGGGCTCGAAGCGCCGCTGCAGGGCATGGAGGGCGGCGATCATCTTCTCGCGGCCGCCGAGCTTGGCGCTGCCGGCGTCGGCGCGGAACTCTCGATGGCGGGAGAACCAGGCGACGACGACCATGCCGAGCAATCCCAGCCCCATCTCGAGCGCGAACACCGTCATGCGGTCCATCCCGCGGCTGTCGCGGTCGCCGCGGCTCAGCGCGAAGGCGATGATCCTTGCTAGGAACATCACGAACGCGTTGACCACGCCCTGGACCAAGGTCATCGTGACCATGTCGCCGTTGGCGATGTGCGCGACCTCGTGGGCGAGCACGCCCTCGAGCTCCGCCTGATTCATGCTTTCGAGCAGGCCGGTCGAGACGGCGACCAAGGAGCGCGAGCTCGTCGGGCCGGTGGCGAAGGCGTTGGGCTCGGGGCTGTCGTAGATCCCGACCTCGGGCATCGCGGGAAGGCCCGCGCGCCGGGCGAGCTCGTGGACGGTCTCGACGAGCTTGTCGCCGGAGCGGGGGTCTATGATCTTAACACCCATGCTCCACTTGGCCATCACCCGGGACAGCGCGAGCGAGATGAAGGCCCCGCCCATGCCCCAGACGAGGCAGAACACGGACAGCGAGCGGTAATCGATGCCGCGGGCGCTGAGATAATGCCCGACGCCGAGGAACTGCAGGACGATGGAGATGGTGAGCATCACCAGCAGGTTCACGGCCATGAACAGGAACACGCGTTTCATCCAGATCATATTTTTAAGCCCTCCTCTTCGTATCCGGAAAGGCGAGAGAGGCGATCACCCCTCCCGCCAGTATCGTGACGACCATCAGCAGTACCCAGAGGTTGAAGTTCGCTCCGAGCATGTCTTTCAGCCACGTGTGCGTCATCATCTTCACGCCGACCAGGATCAGCACGAGTGCCAGCGCCGTTTTCAGGTAGTGGAACTTTTCGATCATGCCCTCGAGCGCGAAGTACAGGCTGCGCAGGCCGAGGATCGCGAAGACGTTGCTCGTGAACACGAGGAACGGATCGGTCGTGATCGCGAAGATCGCCGGAATCGAGTCCACCGCGAACACCAGGTCGGTGAACTCGACGACGATCAGCGCCAGGAACAGTGGTGTGATCATCCAGGTCCCTTGAGGGGCCCGGTCCACGGCGTGGTCGACCTCTTCGTTCGCGCCTGGCACGGGAGCGGCATGTGAGGCCTTCGTGCCCGCCTTGACCAGGAAATACTCACCGTGGTAGCGGTCGGTCACCGGCATGACCTTGCGCGCCCAGCGCAGGATCGAGCTGCCCATCGGGTCGGAGCCGTCGTCCTTGACGAAGAGCATCTTCAGCGCCGTCAGGATCAGGATCCCGCCGAACACATAGATAATCCAGGTGAAGCGCATGATCAGCTGCGAGCCGACGGCGATCATCACCGCGCGCATGGCCAATGCCCCGAGGATGCCCCAGAACAGCACCCGGTGCCGGTACAGCGCCGGGACCTTGAGCATGCCGAACACCATCGCGATGACGAAGATGTTGTCCACCGACAGTGATTTCTCGATGAGGTAGCCGGTCAGGAACTTCAGCGCCGCTGCGCCCCCGTCGTTGTGGCCCAGGGGGTTGGCGGCGGTGACCGACATCAGGTCCGTCGTCAGCCCGATGCCGTACCAGTGGCTCTCATAAAGGAAGTACACGACTCCGCTGAAGGCGAGCCCGAGCGAGATCCAGACGGTGGACCAGATCAGGGCCTCCTTGGTCTTGACCACATGCGCCTCGCGGTGGAAGACCCCCAGGTCGAGGGCGAGGAGCAGGAGGACGAAGGCGACAAATGAGCTCCAGATCCAGATCATGATGTCTCCTTAGGCCGTCCGCCGCCGGATGGCGGCGGCGGTCTGGAGCTTGCGCGCGAGCGGGCCGGGGATGGCGAACTTCACGGCCAGCTCTTGAAGGAAGATGTGCTCCGCGCTGACCGCGGCACCGTCGGACTGGACGAGGTCGACGGCCCAGGCGTACGCCGTCTCGCGCATGCGCGGCGTCAGGGCTTTGCGGCAGTCCTCGATCAGGACCTTGGGGCCCACGGCGCGCAGGTCGGCCGCACGGCTTCCGATGAATTTTTCGACTGAGGGGATGTCCCGGAACAGAGGCTGAAGATGGGCCATCATGCGCAGGCGCTCGATTTCCTTCTTGCTCCAGTGGCCGTCCGCGGCCGTCGCCAGCACTGCGACGGACATCACGGCCATCGCGGGGGTGAGGTAGAGGACGGAGGCTTGAGGAGTCTTCTCTTTCATCGCGTTTCTCCTTGAGTCTGCGCCGCGCGAGTACCCATAAAAAAACCTCGCGCTTGCGCGCAAGGTCTTGATCGGCCCTTTCGGGACCCGCTGGACCGGTCCTTTCGGACGTATTGACGATCCAGTAGCCGAGGATCTACTCCCCTTACTTCGATTAGTATAGCATACATGACTAAATATGTCAGTATCAATTTGTAGCCGTGTCAAGGCCGTTTAGAAATGTCCTGTAGTTAAGACGCATAGAAATGTCCGGT